>JAQBPM010000086.1 GCA_028287525.1 Vulcanimicrobiota bacterium
GAGCGCGATCTCTTCGATCGCGGGCTGCGTCGCGGAGGTCAATGCGACGGAGTCGCCGTCACAGCTCAAACCCGCGGGGATCCAGAGAACGTTGACCAGCGTTTCGGACGCCGTAAGCGCCATGCCCAGTCCCTCCGACATCGAGTCGCGGAGTCACCGTGCGGGGGGCGAGCGAGTCGCTGCAGATCGCGCCGCGTGCGCAATGTGTTGCGCCAGGCCGCTCGGCGCGCGTGCAGCGCAACGAGAGCTGTCGGTACGAGGCGCGCTCGGGTTCGGCACTTGCGCTTCCCCTCGTCCGTACGTTAACGTACCGGAACCAGGGGCGATGCGCAACCCCCGATTTGAGGCGAGTTCTCAAACGCAATTGCGCGACTGTTCGGTACCGCTCGCACGCGGGGGGACGGCAGATGCACGAGTTGTCGGTCGCGCTGAGCATGATCGAAGGCATCGCGGATTCGGCTGCGCGCGACGGGTTTGAGCGCGTGCTTGCCGTGCACGTGCGCGTCGGCGCCTTGAGCGGAATTGCACCTGAGGCGCTGCGTTTCTCGTGGAAGCTGGCGAGTGCCGGAACGCTTGCCGAAGACAGCACGCTGAACATCGAAGACGTGCCGCTCGTCGTTTTCTGCGAACGCTGCGGGAGCGAACGCAAACCGCGCCCAGCCAGCGGATTGATCTGTCCCGAATGTGCGACCGCGTGTCCGATCATCGTGCGCGGTCGCGACCTGCAATTGGTCGCCGTGGAGGTTCCTGAGTGAAGTATCGTGTCGTTTCGATCGAGCAGAACATCCTGCGCAAGAACGATGCGCTGGCGCAGGGCTTGCGCGCCCGCTTCGCCGCCTCCGGCACGCTCGTCGTGAATTTGCTTTCGAGTCCCGGTTCCGGGAAAACGACGCTGCTGCAAGAGACGCTCGCTCGCCTCTCGAGACGCCGTCGCGTCGGAGCGCTGGTCGGCGATCAGGCGACCGACAACGACGCGCGGCGGCTCGCCGCGAGCGGCGCTCCGGTGAAACAGATCACGACCGCGGCCGAGTGCCGGCTCGATGCCGACATGATCGGTCGGGCGCTCGACGGCTGGGAACCCGGGCGGCTCGACGCACTGTTCATCGAAAACGTCGGCAACCTGATCTGCCCGGCCGAGTACGATCTCGGCGAGGATTTGCGGATCGTCCTGTTCTCCGTGACGGAAGGGGAGGACAAGCCGCTCAAGTACCCGCTGGCGTTCAACACCGCGCAGCTCGCCCTCATCACCAAGATCGACATCGCGGACGCAGTAGGCTTCGACCGCGACGCCGCCAATGCGAGCATCCGCCACGTGAACCCCGGCGTTTCGATCCTCGAGACCTCGGCCCGCACCGGCGCGGGCATGGACGAATGGATCGCGTTCGTCGAGACCCTGATCGATCGGAAGACGGCGGCGCGCGAGGTGAGCGTACGGTAATCGCCCTTCCCGAGGGGGCGAACGGGCGCTCGCCGTCGTAGCGGCGAGGAGCCTTCGGGAAGGAGCGGTGGATGAGCGGAGTACGGGTACTGGTCGGGACGCGCAAGGGGGCGTTCGTGCTGACTTCGGACGCAAAGCGCGAACGCTGGGATGTCGCCGGCCCGCACTTCGCGGGCTGGGAGGTCTATCACCTCAAGGGCTCACCGGCCGACCCAAACCGGCTGTATGCGTCGCAGTCTTCCGGCTGGTTCGGGCAGATCATCCAGCGCTCGAGCGACGGCGGCGCAACGTGGGAGCAGATGGGGAATGCCTTCGCTTATGCCAGCGTTCCGGGGACGCACCAATGGTACGACGGCACGCCCCACCCCTGGGAGTTTGCGCGCGTCTGGCATCTCGAGCCGTCGCTGACCGATCCGGATACCGTCTACGCCGGCGTCGAAGACGCGGCGCTCTTCCGCACCATCGACGGCGGTGCGACGTGGCACGAGCTCGCCGGGCTCCGCGAACACTCTTCGGGCTCCTCTTGGCAGCCGGGCGCCGGCGGGATGTGTCTGCACACGATCGTCCTCGACCCGTCGGACGCGCAACGGATCTACGTCGCGATCTCGGCGGCGGGCGCATTCCGGAGCGACGACGGCGGCCTGACGTGGCGCGCGATCAACCAGGGCCTGCGGTCCGAGGGCATCCC
Organism: Vulcanimicrobiota bacterium; assembly: GCA_028287525.1. GTDB lineage: Bacteria > Vulcanimicrobiota > Vulcanimicrobiia > Vulcanimicrobiales > Vulcanimicrobiaceae > Vulcanimicrobium. Next base: position 2,127 of record JAQBPM010000086.1, read on the forward strand.
CGACGAGACCGCGGAGGTCGGCCACTGCGTGCACCGCATCGCGATGCACCCGTCGCGGCCGAACGTGCTCTTCATGCAGAAGCACTGGGACGTCATGCGGAGCGACGACGCGGGCGATTCGTGGCGCGAGATCAGCGGGAACCTGCCGTCCGACTTCGGGTTTCCGATCCAGACTCACGCGCACGAGCCCGACACGATCTACGTCGTCCCGATCAAGAGCGACTCCGAACACTTCCCGCCCGACGGAAAGCTGCGCGTCTACCGCAGCCGCACCGGCGGCAACGAATGGGAAGCGCTCACCAACGGCCTGCCGCAAGAAAACTGCTACGTCAACGTGCTGCGCGACGCGATGGCGGTGGACACGCTCGACTCGTGCGGCGTCTATTTCGGCACGACCGGCGGCGCGGTATACGCCTCGGCCGACTCCGGAGAGCGCTGGGCGCCGATCGTGCGCGATCTTCCGGCCGTCCTCTCCGTCGAGGTCCAGACGCTGCCGTGATTCGCGTCGTGCTGCCGGCCCATCTGCGAACGCTGGCACGCGTCGCCGGAGAAGTCGCGATAGCGGTCGACCCTCCGACGACGCACCGCGCCGTTCTCGACGCGCTCGAGGCGAACTATCCGATGCTGCGCGGAACGATCCGCGACCACATCACACAGCGCCGCCGGCCGTTCGTTCGGTTCTTCGCGTGCGGTCGCGACCTCTCGCACGAATCACCCGACACGGCGCTCCCCGAGGCGGTATCCAGCGGAGACGAACCGCTGCTGATCGTCGGCGCGATGGCCGGCGGCTGAGGTCGCCGGCGTCACGTCGGGTCCGACGAGTTCTTCCCGGTCCGTCCAGCGCCAAAAATGGTCGGTGACGGGTTCCGATGTGTCGAACGGCCCCAGCGTCCAATCCGGCAGCGTGCGCATTTGGGGCGCGTCGTCGGCCGGGAAGCGCAACGCATCCGCCGTCAGCCCGACGCGATCGTAGTGGAAGCCGCGCGCGAGCTCGGCGTCGGAGAACGGTCGGCCGACGTACTTGCGTACGGCATGCTCCTCACTCAGCACGATGTAATGGCGCAGCCGAAAGTCGAGGGGATACTGCCGTACCGTTCCGGTCAGCAGATGGCCGGCGTACTCGCTGTTACTCAGGCCGTCCCGGTGTTTCCACGCGCGCTGCAGATACGGATACGTCGGCCGGTAGAAGTAGTAACGGGTAGCGTAACGCCGGTAATCCTGCCGGTACAGATCCTCGCCGCGCCGCGGCACGAAGACGAACTCGCTGAAGTGCACCGCGTTGAAGGCGCCTTGGTCGGCCGCGCGCAGCCCTTCGATCAAGGTCTGGCCGGGAACCGGGCTCGTGAGCCGCTCGTCCGCATCGGCGTGCACGATCCAGTCGCAATCGAGCTGTTCGATAACTCGCTCTTTAGCCTCGAGCTGCTCGACGAGCGAGAAGCGCCCGGTCCACCGAAGCCGTTCGATGCCGAGCAATCCTCGGCCAAGGAACAGACGCGCCAGCGCTACCGTCTCGTCCGTCGATTCGTGATCGATCAGAATGACCTCGAGTCCCTCGGCGATGAGAGCCGCCAGCGCGCTCACGATGTGGATCGCTTCGTTCCGTGCCGTAACGATCGCGACCACTCTCATCGGCACGCCATGGCCGCGAGCAGCAGAGAGAGCTCTCGCGCGAGCGCGGACTCTACGGATGCGACGTGCGCGTGAATGCGGGCCGTGATGCCGGCGCAAAGGGAATCGTCGCGCAGCGCTTCGCGGACGTGCGCCGTGCGGCGCCGCAGCAGATCCTGGTCCAGGAGCTCTTCCGGCCGAATCAAGAAGTCGAGTGCGTCGTATTGCGAGTAGAACACTTCTCGCTTGTCGCGCCAGTTGAACTCCGGTCCGCTGCTCACGTCGTTCGCGAGCATCCGGTGACCGGTGAAAGCGGTCACGGCCGGGACGCCGAAATTCCACGCGCAAACGGCGAGGTGATAGGTGTCTGTGACCACGGCGGACGCGTGTGCGACCTCATGCAACAGCTCGTGCACCGTCACGGCGCCCGTTTCGGCGAGCCCCTCAGGACGCGCCTGAAGGTCGGGAAACGCGCCGCCGTCGCCCCACTGCAGCCAACGCACGGGTCGATCCAGCGTTCGCCCAACGTCGAGTGCGGTTGCAAGGAGCTGTTCGCGAATGTGCGTTTCACGGCCGAAGAACGCGAGCACGGATCCGGCGTGCGGAGGCGTCGGCAGCCCGTGCTCGCCGGCATTGCGAAGAACGTCTTCGCGCGAGAGCAGCAGCGCGCAGTCGACACCGAAGTAGCCGGTCTCGTAGTCGCCGCGCAAGTGGGCGACGCGCGCGGCCGAAAGCGCGTCCCGTACCCAAACCCGCTTCGCCTGCGTCAAGAACCGACGCAGCGGCACGTCATACGACGCGTCACGTTCGTCGGCAAGCGTGTTGAACAGCAGCGTCGTCCCGAAGCTCACCGCCCGTGCGAGCGCCGCGTCGTCGGCACCGTCGAGTAGGAGCAATCGCGCCAGATGTCCGGCTGCATCGCTCCCGTCGACGTGCGGTGCAACGATCGGCTGGAGCTCTCGCAGGTAGATGCCCATGTGGAGGTAGTCTGCCCAGAACAAGCGGGCCGCACTCGCCGAGATGACGTCGGCCTCGTCGAATGCCGAACGGAAGTGGATTCCGGTGTCGGCGCGCCGCTCCACGGCGGCGCGACGCTCGGGCGGCATGGACGTCAACCGGTCGGCGAAGGGTATGAGCCGATAACACTGCGCTTCCGACTCAAAATCGTGCCTGCGCAGAAACGCACGCAGCGCTAATTCCGTCGCTGCCATGCCCGGGTTGAAGCCGGGCGGCGTCGCGAGTATGATCGAAAGCCGTTGCGTCCCCACCTGGTGAATACTTCGTACAGGCGCACGTTCAGCCATGCGTCCGGACCGTCAAGGTTGCGTTATGGCGGCCGTGGAACGCGGCCGGAATGAGCCCGGACGAGATCGGCGCCGTCAGACGTCACATCGAAGCCGCATTCGAACGGTCCGGCGTTCAGCAAAGCCCGTTTCCGCACGTCGTGATCTCCGAAATTTTCCCGGACGCCGTATTCGCAGAGATTACGCGGCTGAATCCTTTCCGCGATTCGCCGGGTGCCGAATGGCTGCCGCGGGAGGCCTCGAGCAACGTCTCGGCGCGGACGCCGTACCATGCCCGCAAGCAGATCGATTTGCGCGCGGCAGAGGTGTCCGACGTATCGTCGGCGGTCGGCGCCTTCTGGCGTGGGCTTCGTGAGTGCTTCCTGGCGGACCATTGGTTCACGCGTCTCGTCGTCGTGAAGTATCCCGACTACTTTCGCCTGCGATTCGGCGATCTGGTCGGCGAGAACGATTTCTACGAGTTGATGCAGACGGAGCTGTTCCTGCAGCGGCACGAGGCGGGCTTCCGCATCGGGCCTCACACCGATCTCCCGACTCGGATCTTCACCTGTATCTTCTCGTTTGCGGAACTCGACGGCTTCGAGGAGTATGGAACGCAGCTGCTAGCGCACAAGGACCGGCTCGTGCGATGCTGGGGCGCCGACCATCATAGCGAGGGCGACTTCGTCGTCCGGAAGGTGGTGCCGTACCGGCCGAACGGCTTTCTGCTGTTCTTCAAGACGCGTCATTCCTTCCACGCCGTCGCACCTATCAGCGAGCACGTGCCGAATCAGCGATATGGCATGCAGTTCCAGTTTCACGAGCCCGTGGGCGGCATCTTCCGCGACCTTTCGGTACCCGATCTGATGGACTTTCCGCGCCGCCCACCGGCGCCGGTCTGATCCTCCCTGGGGCTGCCGGCTAGCGGCCGAGCCACCTCGCGCGCACCTGCGGGGCGGCTTCTCTCGCGCGCGCGTCGAGCTGTTCGGCCGTGATCGTGCTCAAGGGGTGGGTGACCACGACCGGCTCGAGCGCTTCCATGCCGAGGGCAGTGCGCTGCACGAGGGCTTCGTGCTCGAAGACGGTGGTGACGATAACGGCGGTCGGAATCCCCGATTCTTCGAGCCGGACGGCGTCGTACGTACAGCACGACGTGCAGCTTCCTCAATCACCGATGCCGGTGATCGCGATGTCGTTCTCCGCGGCGATGCGCGCCAGCAGCT
>JAQBPM010000325.1 GCA_028287525.1 Vulcanimicrobiota bacterium
CCCGTTCAACATGTACTTCGAGGCTCGGATCAAGCTCTGATCCTCTAGGTTGAACACGAGAAACGGCTCCCGCTCCGGCGGGGGCCGTTTTCTTTTTGAGGGTCGTGCCCGAGGAGGCGCCCGAAAAGGCTGCCCTTCCAATAGACCTTTCGATGAAATGGTATGCCGCGAAACGCTCAGTTTGTCCCAAGGGATATGCCATGGGACTGCCAGAATGCGACGTTTGCCTTAAAGCCCGATCCTGCCAAAAGGGTCTGGCCGGCGCTCCATTTCTACCGAAAGGATCATGCCTGTGACATTTCGACTTCTGATGAAGCGAAGTGTCGTAGCGGCTTTCCTCATCCTCTCGTTCGTGCTCCAGGGAACGACAAGCGTTCTGGCCGGCACAACGGGATCGATTAGCGGAACCGTCATCGACGCAACCTCCAACCAACCCATTCCTGGCGCGAAGGTAACCGCGCTGAGTCCCTCCCAGCAGGCCACGACGACGAGCGGGCCGGACGGGCGCTATTCGTTTCTCTCGCTGAGCCCGGACACGTACACCGTTACGGTGGCGGCCGGCTCGAAGTACGAACAGTCCTCGGTGAGCGGCATCAGCGTCCTCGCCGACGCCAACCAAGCCGTGACGATCGCTCAGCCGACGAAGCTGAGGACCATCGGTTCGGTCACCTCTCGTGCGGCATCGTCACTGGTCAAGCCCGGTACGACGGCGGACGTCTATTCGATCAGCGCCTCGGCGCAGGACAAGGCGTCGAACCTCGGCGGCGGGGGCACGCTCAACAGTGCCTGGTCCGCGATCTCGTCGGTCCCCGGCGTCTACGTTGCGCAGGGACTCAACGGGTACATCGGCGCCGGCGCTTCGATGTCGATCCGCGGCGGCGACTATGACCAGATCGGATACGAACTCGACGGCATCCCGGTCAACCGCGCCTTCGACAGTTATCCGTCGAACTCGCTCTCGGCCCTCGGTCAGCAAGAGCTGCAGGTCTACACCGGCGCAGCTCCGGCCAGCGCCGAAGCGCAGGGTATCTCCGGGTACATCAATCAGGTCATCCGGACCGGAACCGCGCCGGCAACGCGCTCGCTCGACCTCGCGGTCGGCGCGCCGACGTTCTACAACAAGGCTACGTTCGAAACCGGCGGAGCGAATCCGTCGCGGACATTCTCGTACTACCTCGGCCTCGGCGGATACGCGCAAAGCTTCCGCTACGGCGACCAGTTCAATGGCGCCAGCCTCAGCCGCTACAACGGCCAGCCGCTCGGCCTTTGCCCCGGTGGGATAGAGACCCCGACGGTCAACCGCAACACGCTCCCGTCATGCTACAGCCCCTCCGGTGCCGACTACACGAACGGCGGCGGGACGGCGGCGTACGTTCTCGGACCGTACAACGTCGACGGTGAATCACAGTCTCGTCAGAACGACAGCATCGTCAACCTGCACTTCGGTCTCCCCCGCAAGGATGGGACCCGCGATGACATCCAAGTGCTGTACGATAACACGCTGCTCAAGAACTACGGGTACACGTCGACCAACGACATGGGCGGCGCGGCGTTCCTCAATCTCGCGGGCGTCGGTACTCCGACCTATCTCGACACGCACGCCCTCACCGCACCCTACGGTACCGTGCTTCCCGTCGGCTACGCCGGCGGCGGCGGCTATGCCGGGACCTACCTCTTCCCGGGCTCGCCGACGGGCCGGGCGTTCGGTGCTCCAATTGGCGCGAACACCGAGGATATGTCCCCCAACAACCAGGCGATTACGAAGGTGCAGTACCAGCACAACTTCGGCACGAGTGCCTTCCTGCGCGTGTACGGCTACACGTACTACTCGAATTGGCTCAACCAATGCCCGCAGTCGACGCAACAGAACTATCTGGGTTTCTGCTCGCCCGACTACGAGCTGAGCGCGCATACCCGCGGATTGAGCGCGTTGTTCTCGGATCAGCTCAACTCGCAGCACCTCCTCTCCGTGCAGGCGTCCTACACGACGTCGACTGTGCTGCGCGATAACAACTCGTTCTACGGCGTTGGCGGGAATACCAAAGTTGGGTACCTCGTCAACGGCAACAATCCGTACAACGGAACGTGCTATGCCGCGAACGGCACCGCCGATCCGGGCTGCAACTACGGCGCGAACTCATTTCAAGCGCTCACGATGAACCAGTTGCTCGGCACGAGCCCTGCGCCGACGATCACTGCGGCGAATTGCGGCGGCGGCCCTTGCCAATACGTCCTCGTTGCCGGCGGTCCAACCGCGACGTACAACCAGGTACAGCCGAAGTTCAGCGCCCTCTCGATCACCGACAACTGGCGCCCAACCGACAAGCTCAACATCAGCCTCGGCATGCGTTACGATTACTACGCGTACTTCGGCAGCGACACGACGAATTCGCCGGCTCGCACGCTGTTCTACAACGCGTACAACGCCGCGAATCCCGGCGCGAATCTCGTGAACGTCCCGAGCCAGGTGGTCGGCTTCCCGGAATTCCAGCCGCGCGTCGGTGCCACGTACACGATCGACCCGAAGACCGTTCTCCGCGCGAGCTACGGCCGCTATGCTCAGGCGCCGAACAGCGCGTTCGAGCAGTACAACTACCTCCAGCCGAACGACCTCTCGAACATCTTGGCATTCGGCTCGAAGGGACTCGGTTACACGAACGGCCACAACGTGAGGCCCGAAGTCTCGAATAACTTCGACTTCTCGTTCGAGCACCAGTTCAAGGGCGATACGGCCGTCAAGATCACGCCGTTCCTCCGCAAGACGCAGGACCAGATCCAGCAGTTCTATCTGGATCAGAAGACGAGCTTCGTCTCGGGCCTGAACGTCGGGCGCCAGACCTCGCAAGGCGTCGAGCTGGAAGTCGACAAGGGTGACTTCAGCCGGAACGGGCTCGCGGGCCGGTTCTCGTTCACCTACACGAACAGCTACATCCAGTACACCAAGACGCCGAACGGCTCGAACGTCGTCGACGGCATCAACCAGAACATCCAGGGCTACAACGCCTACACGTCGTTCTGCGCGTCCAACCCGAACGATGCGCGTTGCGGCAAGATCAGCACGTACAACGCCAATACCAATCCCGTCTCGGCGGCGGCGTGCTTCTCGACGACTACCAACAAACCGGATCCGACGTGCGCATCGGGCAGCGTCGCGAACCCGTACTGGAATGCTCCGGTCCAGCCCCTGCTCGACCCCAACGCCAAGTATGCGACGTTCGACACGTTCCCGGCGGGGATCGGTTCGTCGTATGCCACGTACGGCGCTCCGTACGTCTTGACGGCAATCGTGCAATGGAAGCACGACAAGCTGGCGCTGACGCCGGCGCTGCAGTTCTCGGGCGGCCAGCGCTACGGCGCCCCCGCGAATCTGCCGGGCGTCCTCCCGGACGCCTGCGGCGCGACGTTGGGCAGTTCCGTAGCGAACGACCCACGCTACAGTTACGGCGCGCCGGGCGGTTCGCCGTACAATGCCGCGAACTGCGCAGTCGGCTCCACGTCGTTCGCGCTTCCGAACCCGCAGACGGGTGCGTTCGACGGACTCGGACAGTACGTGCAGCCGTCGATCGTCCAGCTCCACCTGCAGGCGTCGTATGACGTGAGCAAGCGGATCACGCTGGTCGGCAACTTCGCCAACCTCTACAGCCGCTGCTTCGGCGGTTCGAAGGGGTACTGGACGACCGCCGGCGCGTGCTCGTATGGATTGCTCCCAGGCCAAGGCGGCGGGATCAACCCGATCGGCAACGGCTACAATCCGGGCGACACGCTCCAGCCGTTCCTGACGGTGCCCTACGGCAGCTACTTCACCACGAACCCGTTCAACATGTACCTCGAGGCGCGCATCAAGGTCTAGGCGCTCGCGGTACCGCGAACAAAAAGAGGCGCCCGGCTCAGGCCGGGCGCCTCTTTTTGTAGTTGGGGCTTGCGGTTAGAGCGCTTTGGTCGGCACGCGCAAGTGCTGCCCGACGCTGAGCTCGGCGCCGGCGAGGTGGTTCACGGCGATGATCTGGTCGACGGTGGCTTGGACATCGCCGCCGGCCGCCGTTTCACGTTCGGCCAAGGCCCAGAGGGTCTCACCGGGCTGCACGCTCACGGTCGCGTAGGCGACCGGCGGTGCGGCGTGTACCGTGGAGGAGAGGGCGGGGAGCGTGAACGCCAGGCTGAGGCCGGCTAGGGCCACCAGCGGCATGAGGGTCAGCTTCCGTTTGGTCCCGCGCATGTTGTGTATCGTACCCCCAGATGTTGTGCCGAACGCTCGTTCGTCCCCCATATGGTACCAAGGCTGGTCCTGCACGTCAAGGGATATTCGAACGTATGTTTGCCTCTCGCTCGGATTCTATGGTATAGTCGCCGCAACGAGGGCGGCGCCTACCCGGTGCCGCCGATCCACAGCGTCTCAGGTCGCTGTGCCTACAGGGTGGCATTGTCAAAAGGGGGACGCGATGGCCGATGGGGCCACGACCGAGAAGCAGCAACGGATCCTCGAGGTGATCCGCGAGTTCACGTCCGACCGCGGCTACCCGCCGTCGGTTCGTGAGATCGGCGAGCGGGTCGGCCTGTCGTCGTCCTCGACGGTGCAGTCGCATCTCAAGACGCTCGAACGGCGCGGATTTCTCAAGCGCGATCCCACCAAACCGCGCGCGCTGGTGGCGACGCCCGATGCGGATGCGCCGCCGGTGGTCGACGCGGTCACGCTGCCGGTGCTGGGCCGGGTCGCCGCGGGCGTCCCGATCACGGCGACCGAGAATCTCGAAGACCACTTCATCCTGCCGGCGGCATGGGCTCCGCGCCGCGGCGGCTTCATGCTGCGCGTCAAAGGCGACTCGATGATCGACGCGGCGATCCTCGACGGCGACCTCATCGTCGTCGAGCCGCGTCCGAACGCGGAGAACGGCGAGATCGTCGTCGCGATGATCGATGGCGAGGCGACCGTGAAGCGGTTCTACCGCGAGGACGGACGTTTCCGGCTCCAGCCGGAGAACGCGGCTATGGCGCCAATCTACGCCGACGATGTCACCATCGTCGGTCGAGTCGAAGCGGTCATCCGCCGGCTCTGAGGCTCGACCGGCGGTCGGCGCTGCGGAGCTGCAGCTGCCGACCGGCGACGGCTTCGTCGCGCGGCTCGAGCGCGCCGTCGCGCCGTACGCGCACCGGTTCGCCGAAGCCGCGGCGGTCAAGGCGCTGCGCGAATCGCTGCCCATCGCCTTCGGCGTGGTGCTGCTGTACCTGATCGTGCTGTGCTGGTTCTTTCCGTTCGTCGACTGGGCCGGGTTGTTCGCGCACCTGCGCGACGGCATCGGTCCCGCCTTCGCGCTCGCCTCGATCGTGATGACGGTCGTGCTCTCGTTCCGGCTCGCCGTGCGGCTGCACTATCCGGTGATTACGATGGTCGGGTTCGCGTTCGCCGTCTTCTGGACCGCGCTGCCGCGCCACGCCGTTCGCGCGCTGCTGGAATTCATCGGTTCGCAGGGCCAGGCCGGTTGGGGGACGTTCGCGACGACCCTGGGCGCGAGCGGTTTGTTCACCGCGATCCTCGTCTCGCTCGCTACCGCCGGCGCGATCGTACTGGGGCGGCGGCGCTTCGGCCCGGTGAGGGGCGACCTCGCCGGCGGCGTGGCGCTGCTCGCGGTCGCCGCGCTGCTGAACGTTTTGAATTTCTCGATCGCGGGGCTGATCGCGGCCGCGATCGCGCCGCTGGCGACGCTCGGCGACAGCTTCGTCGCGCTCGCACTCATCACGGCGATCGAGTCGGCCCTGTGGCTGGTGGGGATTCACGGACCGGCACTGCTTGCGGCGCTGGTGCTGCCGGTGTACCTCCACCTGCAGCTGCAGAACACCGCCGCGCAGCAGCACCACGATCCGATCCCGCACATCGTCGTGGTGTCGACGTTCTTGTTCGTCTTTCCGGGCGGTGCGGGCGCGACGCTGCCGCTGGTCGCGCTCCTCTTGCGCAGCCGCGTTCCGCGCTTGCGCAAGTTCGCGTACGCCACGATTCTGCCGTCGCTGATCAACGTGAACGAACCGGTGATCTTCGGCTTGCCGCTGGCCTACAATCCGGTGCTGGCCGTGCCGTTCGTGCTGGCGCCGGTCGTGCTCGCCTGCACCACCTACGCGGCGATGGCGCTGGGCCTGGTCGGAAAACCGCTGTTCTACATTCCCTCGACCCTGCCGGCGTTCGTGAACGCCGTCGCGGCGACGCTCGATTGGCGCGCCGCGGTTTTGGTCGCGGTCAACCTCGCGCTCGCCGCGGCGGTCTGGCTCCCGTTCGTGCGCGTGTACGAGCGCGCCGAAGCGGCGCGCGGCGCGAGCGCGTAGGCGATACCGCGATGATCGCGACCTTGCTCGACGGCATGCCGGTCGGCGCGCGCGTGCGCGCCGCGGCGGAACGCGCGGC
>JAQBPM010000330.1 GCA_028287525.1 Vulcanimicrobiota bacterium
CTTCGCCGGCGCGTTTCCCGCCTGGATCGCTCCGGTGCAGGCGGTCGTCGCGCCGATCTCCGAGCACCAGCTCGACTACGCGTACGAAGTGCGCGACGCGCTGCGAGCGCGCGGCTTCCGCGTCGACGCCGATTCGTCGAACGAAAAGCTCGGCTACAAGATCCGCCACTGGAAGACGCAAAAAGTGCCGTACATTCTGGTCGTCGGAAAATCGGAGCTCGCCGACCGCACCGTCAACATCAACGAACGCGGCGTCGACGAAAAGCGCACGATCTCAATCGAAGCCTTCGCCGACGAACTCGCAGAGAAAATAGCCTCCCGCCGCTAATCCCCGCTGTTGCGGTGACCTACCGCTGTCACCCTGAGCTTGTCGAAGGCCCCCCGTCACGCATCGTGCCTCGCGATCAACGTAAATCGCGAGGCACGATTGTTGACGGGGGCCCTTCGACAAGCTCAGGGTGACAGCGCGGTTATCTCACTGTGATGCGGTGCGCCGTCGAACCCACCACGCGGCTGCCATTAGCCCGCTTCCGAGCTGCACCGCGACGATGAGGGCGACCGTTGCGGGCCAGCCGCCGCGGCTCCACACGGCCGCGGGGAGCACTGCTCCCAGACCGCCGAGCAGGTAGTACACGGTGAGGTAGAGCGCGGCCGCGATCGAGCGGCGTTCGGTGACGACCGCTCCGATGTGCGCTTGCGAAGACGCCTGGGCCGCGAACACGCCGGTCGACATCACCGCGAGACCCGCGACCACGACCGGCACCGACGGAACGAGCGTGAGCAGGACGCCGCACGCGCTCGTCCCGACGGCGATCAATGCCGCGCTGCGCGGGCCGACGCGGTCGATCAGGCGTCCCGCGATCGGCGTCACCGCAACCCCGATGAGATAGACGAAAAAGATGTTGCCGAGCGCAACCGTGCTCAAGTTGAAGGGCGGCTCGGCCAGGTAGTACGTCGCGAACGTAAACGCCGCGGTCAACGAGAACAGCACGCTGCCGCCGACGAAGTAGGTCGCGAGCAGCGCCGGATTGCGCACGAACGTCCGCACCGCCCGCAGCGCGCCGCGCGTCGACGACTGCCGCACGAAGCGTTGTGCACGCGGCAGCGTGGCGAGCACGATCGCACCGCCTGCGAGGTTGAGAAACCCCAGCACGACGAACGCGGCTTGCCAGTCCCAGCGGCTGGCCACGAGCGCCGCGACATATCGCCCGAGAAATCCGCCGAAGACGTTGCCCGTGACGTACGCGGCGATCGCGCGGCCGACGGTCTGCTGCGGAAACTCTTCGGCGATGTACGCGACGGTGACCGCGAAGACCGCCGGCATGAACAGGCCTTGCACGAAGCGCCACGCGACGAGGCTCTGCAGCGACGTCGCCGTCGCCGCGGCGAACGTGACCAGCGCCAGCCCGACGATCGCACCGACGATCACGCGCTTGCGGCCGATCGCGTCGGCCAGCGATCCGACGAACGGCGCGGCGAGCGCGCACGCGAACGTCAGCGCCGAGATCGTCGCGCCGACCGCCGCCTCGTCGGCATGAAACGTGACCCGCAATCCAGGCAAGAGCGGCTGCGTCGCATACATGTCGAGAAACGCGCTTCCGCCGCACGCACCCACGGCGAGATAGCGTAGATCGAACCGCCGCAGCATACCTCGCCGCCCTTCTCGCCGCCCCCCTCCGTCACCCTGACCCTTCGACAAGCTCAGGGTGACAACGGGGGCGGGCCAGGCGCAACTCGTCGCCTTCCGCAGCGGTCGTCGTGAGCGTGCTGCTCTTGGGAATCGAGACGTCGTGCGACGACACGGCGACCGCCGTCGTGCGCGACGGCGTGCGCGTGCTCTCGAACGTCTCCACGAACCAAGATGCGTTCCACGCAAAATACGGCGGCATCGTCCCCGAGATCGCGAGCCGGCGGCACGCCGCGCTGCTCTCCGCGGCGGTCGACGACGCGCTGAGCCGCGCGAACGTCGGCCTCGACGAGCTCGACGGAATCGCGGTCACCGCGGGTCCGGGGCTCATCGGCAGTCTCGTCGTCGGCGTGGCGGCCGCCAAGGCGCTGGCGTTCGCCACCGGCTTGCCGCTGTATGCCGTGAACCATCTGCACGGCCATCTGTTCGCAGCGTTTCTCGAACGCGACGAGCCGCCGCCGTATCCGTTTCTCGCGCTGCTCGTTTCGGGCGGACACTCGCAGCTCGTCGAGGTCGCATCGCCGTCGTCACTGCGCATCATCGGCAAGACGCGCGACGACGCGGCGGGCGAAGCGTTCGACAAGACCGCGCGCCTGCTCGACCTGCCGTTCCCCGGCGGCCCGGCGCTCGACGCGCTCGCGCGTGACGGCGACCCGCGCGCCTTCGCCTTCCCGCGCCACCGTCCCGATCCCGGGACGCTCGACATGAGCTTCTCAGGGCTCAAGACGTCGGTGCGCTACTTCCTCGAAACTCCCGAGGGGAAAGCAGCCCGGCGCGAAGACGTCGCCGCGTCGTTCCAGGCGGCCGTCGTCGACGTGCTGATCGACCGCGCCGCGCGGGCGATCGACGCGACGCCGTACGAAGCGCTCGTGCTTAGCGGCGGCGTCGCGGCGAACACTGCGCTGCAGTCGGCGTTCGTCGCGCTCGGCAAACGACGGGGCATCGCGACGTTCGTGCCCGAGCGGCGCTTCTGCACCGACAACGCGGCGATGATCGCCGCGGCCGCCGAACGCCGCGCGAGCATCGCGCGAGTCGATCCGCGCGCGCTCGTCGCCGACCCGAACCTGCGTTTCAACTGACCGCACGGCGCGGTCGCGTCAGTTTACCAGGCCGTGCTCCAGCAGCCAGTCGACCGCGTGCACCAGGTTTCCGACCGTCACCTCTTCCTCGAAGAGCACCCCGTTGAGGAACAAGGCCGGCGTGCCGGGGATCCCGCTCTCTTCGCCGCCCTCTTTCATCTCCTCGACGATCGGGCGGTACGTCCCCTCGCGCAGCGCGATCTCGAGCGCGTACGGGTCGAGGCCGAGCGCGCGAGCGTGCGCTTCGAGGTGCGGCACGTCGAGCTGGTCTTGGTGCTCGAAGAGGCGGTCGTGCATCGGCCAAAAGCGGCCGGCGTCGGCCGCGAACTCCGAGGCTTCGGCCGCTTTCTCCGCGTGCGGATGCTGTTCGAGCGGAAAGTGCCGGAACACCAGCCGCAGGTCGCGCGGGTACCGCGCTTCGAGCTCCTTCAGGACCGGATATGCGAGCCCGCAGAACGGACACTCGAAGTCGCCGTACTCGACCAGCGTCACCCGCGCGTCGGCCGGTCCGCGAATATGATCGTCTTCGTTGACCGGGATGGCCAGCCGAATGAGTCCGTCGTCTTCCATCGCGTTCTACCTCACGGTGAGGATCAGCCGCACGGAGGCGGGCTCGAGCACGAGCGCGTCGCGCGCCACCAGGCCCGACGCCGTCGAGTACAGCGTTCCCATGCCGAGGCGCGTGAAGCGCCCGCTCACGGCGTTGGTGAGATTGTGACCGGCGAGCGTGAGATCGACGCGCCCCCAGGTCTTTCCGAGCGCAGCGTCCAGCCTCGCGAAGGGCCCTTGAGCGAGCTCGTTGTTCGCGCTCTTCGCGGTGAGATTCGCCGCGCCGTGCAGTCCCGCACGCGCGTAGCGCAGGCCGAAGGTGAACGCTTGCAACGGAATCCCGGCAAACTGCTGGCCGAGAACGATGTTCGAGCCGGAGGTCGGGTTCGACAAGAAGTCCGGCACCGCGGTCGGGTACGCTGAGTTGACGCCATACTCGGCCGTCGCGAACCATGAGCCGAAGCGATGCGCGAGGCGCAGCGTTCCGCCCTGATACACGACGTTGCCGACGTTCACCGGGAACGCCTGTGCGACGACTTGTGTCTTGTCGGCACCGCACGCCGCTTCCAACGGATAGAAGTTCTCGATCGGATCGCGCAGGTTCGTCCGATACACCGTCGCGTCGGCGGTGGTCGCGCCGAACCGCTTGCCGTAGCCGAGTTCGTACTCGGTCGCGTGCTCTGCGCGCTCGTTCGGGTTGCCATTCGCTCCGACGCAATTCGCATCGGGAGACAGCGCGGCAAGCGGCAACGTGTACAGTTCAGACAAGAGCGGGGTGCGGTAGCCGGTGCCGATCGAAAAGCGCAACGTTCCGTTCGCGCCGTCGTCGACGGCGACGCCGATCCGGCCGTCGGTGCTGTTCCCGAACGTCGACCAATGCGATGAGACGACGCTCGCACCCAAGCGAACGCGCGGCCCGAGGTCGGTGCTCGCGCGCATCCAGGCTTGCGTCGCGTGCTCGTGCAGGGTCGGCTCGAACTGATCGGGAGACGACAACGATTCGGCGCGAGAGAGTGCACCGAGCGCGAACGTCGACCCGCCGGCCTCGTGCGTCCATTCCGCCTTCACGGTCGCCAGCTTGTCGACGAGCGAAAAGTCGTATGGCGACGATCCGCCGGCGTCCGGCAGCGAGCGCGTGATCGCGGTCGCGTTGCTGGAAAGCCCCGTGCTCAGTGCCAGCGTCCCGGCACCGAACGGCGTCGTCAGGCTGGCGAGCGTTGCCCGAATGCTCTGCCCCGACGTCTCCGGTCCGCTGCCTTGGAAAGCGGCACCGGGCGCGTCGTTGGCGGGATCGACGGGCGCGGTCTGCGCCGCGCCTTCGTCGCGCACGCTGTTCACGCTGAGCGAGCGCACCCGCAGCGTCGTCACGGGCGAAAGATCGTAGCTGAGGTTGACGAGCGAGGTCGCAAGCGACGTCGCGGATCCAAGCCGCACCGGCACGTCTCCGAGCATGACCGGATAGTCGTGAACGTAGCCGCTCGAGTGCGTGCTGCCGAGTGCGAGCGCGTAACCGAACCGCGAGACGCGGCCTGTCGCGTTGATCTCGGCAGACGTCGTGCCGAACGAGCCGGTCGAAAGGCGCAGCATGCGTTGCGGCGTCGCGGTCGGCCGCAGCGAGACGAGGTTGATCTCGCCGCCGATCGTGTCGGCGCCGCCGTGATCTTCCGGTCCCAATCCCTCGCTGATGTCGACCGCGGAGACGACGCTGCTGGGGAATGACGCGAGATCGAGATCGCCCGTGTTCGCGTTGTTCAACGGTTGGCCGTCGAGCGTGATGCGCGTCTCCGACGGATCGGGACCGCGCAGCGAGACGACGGTCGTCGCGCTCGCCGTGCCGGAATC
>JAQBPM010000472.1 GCA_028287525.1 Vulcanimicrobiota bacterium
GCCCTTCGGTTTACAGAGGCCCGTCCCTATGCTACACTTTCACCTTGGAACGGGCCGAGCGTCCGTTTTCTTCATGTTTTCCGGCGCCCCGGCTCCCACACCGAGAACACGACGATGGCGAAAAAAGAAAACCGCGTGATGGTCACGATGGCTTGCACGGAGTGCAAGCGACGGAACTACAACACGTTCAAAAACCGGCAGAAGACCAGCGAGCGGCTCGAGTTGAGCAAGTATTGCCGTTGGTGCCGCTGCCACCGCGGCCACCGCGAGACCAAGTAATCTCTATTCCTCGCGGAGGGTTGGCGTCCGGCGCCAGCCGGACATTGACTCTCCAACAATTCTCCACATCTTCCGTGTTTCGTCTCGACGAAACACGGAGTGGCTTCAGCAAAGCTGAAGCCCCTAGGGCGGTAGCTCAATTGGTAGAGTCCTGGTCTCCAAAACCAGTTGTTGCAGGTTCGAGTCCTGTCCGCCCTGCCAAACTTTTGCGGTACAAGGCATTATGAAGTCCAATCCCCGTCCCGGTTCCCCCGCCCGAGCGGGAGCGGCTCGCCCTCAAGCGGGCCGTCCGCCGGCGAATCGGCCCCCCGTCACCCCGGCTCAGCGCGCGGCGAACGCGCAGCGGACGCAGGAATTCGTTCGCGGCGTCATCACCGAGATGCGGCGCGTCACCTGGCCGACCCGTCAGGAATGGATCGCCGCGACCCTGCTGACGATCGCGCTCGTGGTGGGCGTCGGTCTGTTCACCGCGGGCTGCGACTACCTGTTCGGCCTGGTCTTCGGCTGGCTGACCGGAGGTTCACGCTGATGGATCAAGATCAATCGATCGCCGTCGCGGCCGAACCCGACGAAGCGAGCGCTCCGGTTGCACCGTCCCCTGCCAAGAAGCAGGACGATCGCAAGAAGTGGTACGTGATCCACACGTACTCCGGCTACGAGAACAAGGTCAAGGCCAATCTCGAGCGCCGCATCCATTCGATGAACATGCAGGACAAGATCTTCCGCGTGCTCGTCCCGATGGAAGACGAAGTCGAGTTCAAGGACGGCAAGCGCAAGATCACCCCGAAAAAGGTGTTCCCGGGTTACGTCCTGGTCGAGATGGACATGGACGACGGCTCGTGGTACGTCGTGCGCAACACCTCGGGCGTCACCGGCTTCGTCGGCTCGCCGGGTTCCGGTGAGAAGCCGGTCCCGCTGCAAGACAAAGAAGTGAAGACGATCCTCAAGCAGATGGGCATCGAAACGCCCAAGCTCAAGATCGACTTCGCGAAGGGCGACCGCATCAAGGTCACCTCGGGACCGTTCTTCGACTTCACCGGGATCGTCGACGACATCCAGCCCGAGAAGGAAAAAGTCCGCGCGCTCATCTCGATCTTCGGCCGCGAAACGCCGGTCGAGCTCGAGTTCTACCAGATCGAAAAGGTCTAGACGCTCGCACGCGGGCGTGAACCCCAGCGGCCCTCGCATCCACGATGCGAGGGCCGTTTCGTATCCAACTGCCGGAGGGACGCGTAGCCCAGGCAGCGGATACGCCGCGATGACGTCCGACGCAGCGTCCCGGCGCACGTTTCTCGGCGGCGCGATCGCGGCCGGCGCGGCCGCATCGCTGCCTGCCGCGGCCTGCGCGCAGAGCCTGCGGCCGACGATTCGCCTGGGATATCTCGATTCGCTCTCCGGCCCGTTTGCGGTCGGCGGCATTCCGCAGCTCAACGGCGCGCGGCTGGCGCTCGAGGACGCGAACCGTCGCGGTCGCGCACGATACGAGCTCGTCGTCGCCGACGACACGACGAAGCCGGCGGTCGGGACGACCGAAGCGCGGCGGCTGGTCGAGAACGAGAAGGTCGACGTGCTGCTCGGCGGTGCGTCCTCGGCGGTCGGCAACGCCGTTTCGGCGTACGCGCAGAACGCCGGCATTCTCTACGTCGCGGTCGGCACGCACGACACGGCGATGACGGGCGCGCGCGCCAATCGCGTCTGTTTTCGTCAGACGTGTTCGCTCGCGATGCTCTCGACCGCACTCGGCGCCGAGCTGGTGCGGCGCGCGAAGCGGTGGTATTTTCTGGTCGCCGACTACGCGTTCGGAACCGACGCGCGCGATCGCCTCAAGACGATCTTGCTCGCGCACGGCGGAACGATCGCCGGCATAGATCTGCACCCCGTCGGCACGAGCGACTTCTCGTCGTTCATGGTCAAAGCACGCGGCACCGACGCCGACGCGTTCCTGCTGCTCAACGGCGGAACGGACACGCAGAACGCAGCGACCGCGTTCGTGCAGTTCGGCCTGCACAAGCGCATGCTGGCTGCCGGCGTCACCGGCGAGAACGAGCTCGCCGCCGGATTCCCGGCGGAAGAGCTTGCGGGCTCGCTGTGGGGATACGTCTGGGGTCCCGACGCGGGCGGCCGCGCGGCGGCGCTGCACAAGCGGTTCGTCGCTGCCGCCAAAGGCTTTCCCCCGAATTGGCGCCAGTATTTGGGCT
The DNA here is from genome assembly GCA_028287525.1 of Vulcanimicrobiota bacterium. Lineage (GTDB taxonomy): Bacteria > Vulcanimicrobiota > Vulcanimicrobiia > Vulcanimicrobiales > Vulcanimicrobiaceae > Vulcanimicrobium. Next base: position 2,478 of record JAQBPM010000472.1, read on the forward strand.
ACATGGCGGTCGCGAACATCGTCGATCGCATCGAGGCCGCTGGGACGACCGACACCGACACGCTGGTGCGCGCGTTCGAGAACCATCGCTACGACGCGGCGAAGGCGCAGCCGGGATACTTTCGGAGCTGCGATCATCAGGCGGTGCAGGAGACGTTCTGCGCCGAGATGCTGCCGCGCGCGAAACGCCGCGCACCCGAGGAATATTTCCGCATCGTCTCGGCGAACGGCGGCGAGTTCGCGGCCGGACCGTGCTCCGACGCCGACAGCGCCAAGGCGGCCGCGATCATCGGCGCGCAGCACGTCCCGACGCGCGACGGTTACGCGCCCGTGGCGGTGCGCTAACCGCTCTGGCCGGTGACGGTCTGGTAGAGGTAGACGAGCGCCGCGGCGCTGACGACGGTCGTAACGAACCACCCGGCGGCGGCGAGCCGAACGTTGATGCGCCGCTGGTGCATGACGGTGCGATTGCGGGCGATCAGCAACATGAGGGCCATCGTGAACGGCGTGGCGATCCCGCCGGCGATGCCGCTGAAAAAGAGCAGCGTGATCGGTTTGACGCCGGCGTAGCCGATCGCGACGGCGGCGAGGACGCACGCCGACAGCGTCAGATAAAACCGCCGGGCCGTGGAGAATTTCGCGTCGAGGCTGTGGCGCCAGCCGAACATCTCGGCGGCGACGTACGCGCTAGTGCCGGCGATGACCGGAATCGCGACCAGCGCCGAACCGAGCAATCCGATTCCGAACACCAACCCCGCATATTTTCCCGCGATCGGCGCGAGCGCTTGCGCGGCTTGTTCGGCCGTGTCGACCGTCTTGTGGTGGACCCCGAGCGTCGCGCCGGTGGCGATCAGGATGAACCAGAAGGTCAGCCCGGCGACGACGATGCCCAGCGCCGCGTCCACCTGCACCAGCCCCAACCGGCGCAGCGGCGGCTTTTCCTCGGCGAGTTCGATCGTCTCCCACACGTACGCGTACGCCGTCAGCGTCGTCCCGAGCAGCGCCAGCCCGCCGGCGACGGTCGTCGCGCGAAAGTCGAACTGCGGCACGAACGAGCCGCGTAGAACTGCGCCCCAGTCGGGCCGCGCAAGAAACGCGGCCCCGACATAGGTGAGGAACAGCAGCGCGAAATACCGCAGCACGCGTTCGATCGTGCGGTAGTTTCCGAGCACCAGCATGCCGACGGTCAGCGCGCCGAGCGGCAGGAGCCACCAGCGGTACTCGATACCGGTGAGCATGTGCAGCGCCGCACCGCCGCCTTCCAGATCGGCCGCGAGCGTCAGCACGTTGACCGCGAGCAGCGCGGCAAGCGTGACGAGCGCGACGGGCCGTCCGTAGACGGAACGCACGCAGTCTTCGAGGCCCTTCTTCGACACGGTCCCAACCTGCGCCGCGATCGTTTGAACGACGATCAGCATCGGGATGATGAGCAGCGTGAGCCAGCCGAGTTGGTAGGTGGTCGTCGAACCGACGACAGCCAGCGTGGCGACGGTCGTCGGGTCGTTGTCCGACGCGCCGGCGACGATCCCGGCGCCGAACTCGGCCTTACGGTTCTTTGGCTGCTTCGGCATCGCGGACTACGTACCCCGATTGGGTTCGGCGACGCGGGCGGAGAACGGGCCATGCATGGAGCAGCGCGCACGCAGTATACCCGTGGGTTGGATCGTTCTGCTGGCGGTTCTCGCCGTCGCGACGTACGTGGGTTTGAGCCGGCATCACGACGGGCCCAGCGCTGCCGCGACGCCGGTTGCGATGTTCGACCCCGCCCGCGGAACGGCGGCGGAGCGGGCGGAGGGCGCCGACGTGCGGACCGGGATTCTCGCGCTGACGTCGCCCGTCGACGTGAGCCGTCTCGTTCGGCACTTTACGATCGGCGACGATAGCCTCACCGTCGTCGTGAACCGGGCCGCCTACGAAGCGCTGGGCCCGGGCGACCAGGATCGGGCTTTCGCGGATATCTCGACGTTGTGGGGGCGCAGTTATGCCGCGCACCACAACGGCGTCCAGGACCACGCCCTGACGCTCGATTTCGTCGACGACGCGAACCAGATCGTCCATCACAACATGCTTTATCCGCCGCAGTAAGGGCGTCGTCAGCACAACTCGCGCCGGTCGAGTTTCGCACAAAGAGAATTTCTCGGCCCGCGCGCGAAACGCCGTTGGACGATGACGGACCAGTTCCAGGGCCACGACGAAGTTCAGCCAAGCGCATCCCTCCCCGTAGCGGCGGAGCAAGCTGTCGCGATCGCTCCGCCTGCGGCGGAGACGAGCACGGAGGGTTCGGCCGCCGAGCCCGTCGCGGCGGAAGCTGCACCCGTCGAGGCGGAAGCTGCACCCGTCGAGGCGGTTGCTCTGGTCGAAGCCGCAGCGCCGGTCGACGCCGCAGTGCCCGTTGAGGAGCCCGTAGCGGTTGAAGCCCCGGCTCCGGTCGAAGCGGGAGCCCCGGTTGAAGCCGCGGCTCCGGTAGAAGCTGCCGCTCCAGTAGAAGCCCGGGCGGAAGCCCCGGCTCCGGCGGAAGCCGTCGCTCCGGTAACGGCCCCGGCAGAAGCAGCCGCCCCGGTGGAAGCCGCAGCGACGGTCGAAGCCGCGACCTCTGCGCCGGAGTCGGCCGCCCCCGCGGCTGCCGTCGACGCGAGCACGCCGCCTCCGGCGCCGGCCGGTCCGACCAAGGCCGACGAGCGTCGCGAGCGCGCGCAGCAAGCGTGGGAAATGGTCGTCAGCGCGCACGAAGCCGGCGATACGGTCACCGCGATGGTGACCACGGCCGTCAAGGGCGGCCTGCTCGTCGACATGGCCGGGATCCGCGGATTTCTCCCCGCCTCGCAGGCGCGCGTGCCGATCGGCACGGCGCTCGAGACGCTGGTGAAGACGAAGGTGCCGCTCAAGATCATCGACGTCGATCAGGCGCGACGTCGCGCCGTCGTGTCACACCGCCGGGCCGTCGAAGACGAACGCCGCTCGCGTCGCAGCGAGCTGCTGCGCTCGCTGCAAGTCGGTCAAACGCGCGAAGGATTGGTAGTCCGGCTCGCGGATTTCGGCGCGTTCGTCGATCTCGGCGGAATCGACGGCCTCATCCCGATGCGCGAGCTCGCGTTCGAGCGCGTCGACAAAGTTGGCGACGTCCTCAAGGTCGGCGATCGTCTTCCGGTGCAGGTGATGCGCATCGAGGAGAATGGGAAGAAGATCTCGCTCTCGCGCAAGAACGCGCTCCCCGATCCTTGGCGCGATAACGCCGACGTGGTCAAGCGCGGCGCGGTCGTGCAAGGGAAAGTCGTCGGAAAAGAACCGCGGCTGCAGGTCGAACTCGCCCCGGGAATCGTCGGAATCGTGCGCGAGAGCGACGCCGATCCGGCGCAGTACGAGATCGGCGAAGAGATCGAGGTCGCGGTGCGTTCCGCCGATCGCACGACGCGCCGCATCGTCCTCACCACGATGCACGGTGCGGCCGCCGCCGCCGCAGTGTCGGAGTCGTCCACGTCGAGCGGTTTCGCGCCGCTCGGAGTCGAGCTCAGCACCGCTCCGCGCAACAAGAACCGATCGCGCTAGTCAGGGCGTGACGACGACGCGTCCGTGAATTCGCGCGGCGCGCAGGTCGTCCAGCGCGTCGTTGACCTCGTCTAAGCGGCGCGCGGTCACCGGCAGCGCGGGCAGCACGCCGGAACGCGCGAGCTGCATGAGCTCGGCCATCTCGGTCAAGCTTCCGACGTAGGAGCCGCAGATGGTCGCCGACTTCATCGGCAGCAGCGCCGGCGAGAACTGCGTCGCGCCGCCCATGAGCCCGACCACGACCATTCGCCCGCCTTTCGCGAGCGCCGAAAAACCGAACGCGAACGAGTCGCCGCTGCCGACGAAATCGAACGCAGCCGCGACGCCTCCGCCGGTGCCTTTCACGAGCTCGCGAGCGATGCCGGGTTCGCGCGGATCGATCGTCGCCGCGGCACCGGCCTCCATCGCGAGTGCCCATTTCGTGCGATCGGGGTCGGCGACGATGGGTGCCGTCCCCAGCAGGGCATGCGCCATGCGCACCGCCGAGAGGCCGACGCCCCCGGCGCCGATCACGAGTGCTTGCGCTCCGGCCGGAAACGGAACGGCCTTGCGCAGCGCGCTGAACGCGGTCAGGCCCGAGCACGCGAGCGTGCAGGCTTGCCCATCGGTCAGCGGCGCGAAGTCGAACAGATAGCGCGGGTCGTCGACCAGCACGTGGTCGGCGTATCCGCCGTCGCAATTCACGCCGAGCGCACGCGGTGCGCCGCAGAGATGCTCGCGCCCGGCGCGGCAATCGCCGCACGTGCCGCAGCCGATCCACGGGAAGACGACCCGCCGATCACCGAGCGCGACGCCCTCGGCCGCGGGTCCCAGTGCGACGACTTCGCCGACGATCTCATGGCCCAGGATCCGCGGCAGCGCGACGCTGCGCGTGAGGTCGATCCGGTTTCCGTTCCCCAGATCAAAGTGTCCGTCGGCGATGTGCAGATCGCTGTGGCAAACCCCGCAGACCAAGGTTCGCAGCAGGACGCCGCGCCCGGTGGGAACCGGCAGCTCCTCGCTCGCCGCCACGAGCGGCGCGCCGAACGCCTCGAGCCGAAACGATCGCTTCACCGAGCCTGAATCAGCCGTAAGCGCCGGCACGTCCTTGCCCGCCACCCCGCGACGGTGGTATCATGAGGCGTTGCGCCCGCCCGCGGCACCCCGGCGGCCGGCGTTTTCACTCGCGGGGGAGACGGCTGTCCGACGTTTGTCGGAAGCCTCGTCGAAAGGACATCATGGCTAAAAGAGTTGTCGGGAAGATCGGTCTCGCTCTTCCCGCCGGGAAGGCGACGCCTGCGCCTCCCGTCGGTCCTGCGTTGGGTCCCTATTCGCTCAACATCATGGACTTCTGCAAGCAGTACAACGACCGGACGAAGGCCCAAGAAGGCTTCATCATCCCGGTCCAGATCACGGTCTTCGAAGATCGGACGTTCACGTTCATCACGAAGACGCCGCCGGCGTCGTTCCTGATCAAGCGGGCGCTCGGGCTCGAGTCGGGCTCCAAGGAGCCGAACCGCAACAAGGTCGGCAAGCTGACGCAGGCTCAGGTCCGCGAGATCGCTCAGGCCAAGATGCC
>JAQBPM010000340.1 GCA_028287525.1 Vulcanimicrobiota bacterium
CGCTTCGGCGACGACGATCGTCCGTGCGTGCTCTTCCTGGCGAGCGGCGGATGAGGTACGCGGGTCCGCGGGATCTCCTCGAGATCGACTTGAGCGCGTGCACGGCGCGCCGCACCGCCCTCGGCGACGACGTCTTCGCCGACGCGCTCGGCGGCGTCGGCCTGGCGGTGCGCCTCATCGACGAACGCGTGCGCGGGCCGCTCGACCCGCTCGGCGCGGACAACCCGATCGTGTTCGCCGCGGGCCCGTTCGCCTCGACGCCGGTCCCGGCCGCGAACAAGCACGCGCTGGCGACGATCTCGCCGCTGACCGGCTTGCTCAACGAAGGGCTCTCGTCGAGCCATTTCTCCGCCGTCCTGCGGCGCTGCGGCCTCGCCGCAATCGTGGTGACCGGAACCGCGGACGAGTGGACCACGGTCGTCATCGAAAGCGGCAGCGTACGCTTCGAAGACGCCGCCCCGCTGGTCGGACTTTCGGCCCGCGAAACGACGCGCGCGCTGCGCGAGAGCTACGGCGATCGTTCGGTGCGAGTGTGCGCGATCGGCGTCGCGGGCGAGCGCGGCGTGCGGTACGCGGCGGTCGAGAACGACGGCCGCCAAGCGGGACGCGGGGGCACCGGCGCCGTGTTCGGCGCGAAACGCCTCAAAGCGGTCGTGCTGCGCGGCCGCGGCGAAGTGCGCATCGCCGATCCGGAGCGCACCGCGACGATCTCGGCGACGCTGCGCGAGCGCGCCGTCGGCCCGAAGACCGCGAAGTACCGCGTGCTCGGGACCGGCGCGAACCTGCGCGTGCTCCAGCGCATGGGGCAACTGCCCACCCGCAACTTCACCGCGGCGACGTTCGACGGCGCGGAGCGCGTTACGCCGGAACGCGCCCGCGAATCGCGCGGTTCCTATCTCGAACTGCGCGCCGGCTGTGCGGGATGCCCGGTGCAGTGCGAGCATCTGTACGTGCGCAAAGACCGCGACCGGCGTTCGGCCGCGGCGAGCGAGTACGAATCGGTGTGGGCTTTCGGGCCGAACTGTGGCGTCGACGATCTCGATGCGGTGCTCGACGCGATCGGCCTTTGCGACGAGCTGGGACTCGACACGATCTCCGCCGGGTCGGCGATCGCCTTCGCGATGGAGTGCGCCGAACACGGGTTGGTCGCGCGCGATGCGTTCGGTCCGGAGCTCCGCTTCGGCAACGGCGCCGTGCTCGTGCCGGCGATCCAAGCGATCGCGCAGCGGCACGGTCTCGGCGACGTGCTCGCCGACGGAGTTCGCGCCGCGGCGGAACGGATCGGCGGCGGCGCCGAGCGTTTCGCGATGCACGCCAAGGGTCTCGAGCTGCCGGGTTACGAACCGCGCACGCTGCCGACGTACGCGCTCGGTCTTTCCACGTGCACGCGCGGCGCGTGTCACAATCGTGCCGCGACGTACGATCGCGACCTGCGCAACCCGAGCGAGGAGCGGGACGACACGGAGCGCGCGCGCGACGCGATCGAAGCCGAAGATCGCGCCGTCGCGTGGGACAGCCTCGTGCTGTGCAAGTTCGTGCGCGACTGCTTCGAGGATTTCGAGAGCGAAGCGGCCGCGCTGTGGAGCGCCGTGAGCGGCGTTCCGCTCGACGCGAGCGGACTTCGCGAGGCCGCGCAGCGGACGTGGCAGCGCAAGCGCGCCATCAACGCGCGGCTGGGCTGGACCCCGGCCGACGACACGCTGCCCGAGCGGTTCTTCACCGAACCGATCCCGGAAGGTTCGAACGCCGGGCGCCGGATCGATCCGGAGCGTCTCTCCGAGCTGCGGGCGACCTACGAAACGTTGCGCCGCGAAGCCGGGTCGGCCGTCCCCGTCGGGCTCGCCTAGACGACGTATCGTGTGGGCGCTTGCCGTTTCGTGAGGATGCGTGTATACACGTATATGACCGACCGTGAAGAGAAGGAGCGGAACGTGCGAGGACGGCTTACCTGGGCGTTGATTCTGGCGGCGTTCGCGGCGGCAGCGCTCGCTGCGCGGGCCGACGCTCGGCCTTGGACCTTGGCCGACGTCGCGGCAACGCGAACCGTCAGCGCCGTCCGGCTGGCGCCGCGCGCCGACCGGATCGCCTATGCCGTCACCTCGGTCGACCCGAAAACGCACGCGGATCGAACGGTCTGGTATCTGCGATCGGTGGGCCGCGCCGACGACGCCTCGCTCGACGTTCCGACGGGCGCCGCGCCGGACGACCTCCAGTGGTCACCGGCCGGCGACGCGCTCGCGTGGACCGACGGCGGGCGACTATGGCGGTACGACGTCGCCTCCCACCGGCGCCGTCCGCTGACCGGCGCCGCGCGGATCGCCCTCGCGTTCGCGTGGTCGCCGGACAGCAAGCGCATCGCCGTGACGGAACAGCCGGCGGCGGTTCGCGGCGCAAAGGCGGTCTCGTACTTCTTGGACCCGCTCGCGTCGGGCGTCGCGGTGACGACGCCGGACCCGATCGGCCTGTGGATCGTCGACGCCGCGGCCGGCACCGAGCGGCGGATCGCCGCGAACGGCTCGTTCGGCGGCGAGGCCGCGCCCGCCGCGCCCACCTGGTTTCCGGACGGCCGGCGGCTCGCGATCGGGCTCCAGCCATCGGCGTACTACGCCGACTACGAGCGGCTACGCTACGTCGTCGTCGACACCCGCGACGACCGAACGACGCCCGTCGGCGGCGCGTACGGCGTTCTGCCGGGATCCTCACCGCCGGCGATCGACGCGGCAGGGCGGATCGCGTACGTCCACACCGCCGACGGAACGACCAGCGGCCGGACCGACGTCTTCGTCGGCGACCGGAACGCGAGCGCGCCGCTCGACCGTGACTTCTGGTCCTGCGGTGCGTCGCGCGTGACGACCGCCGGGAGCGCGTTGTACGCGAGCGCCCTCGACGGCGTCGCGATGCGCGTGTACCGGCTCGACGGCGACGCCCCGCGCGCGATCACGCCGGCCGACCGCACCGTACTGGCGTACTCGGCCGCACCGAACGGCCGGATCGCGTACGTCGCAAGCGCACCCGACGTGCTGCCGGAGGTCTTCGTCGCAGACGCCGACGGGACGCACGCGACGCGCCTCACGCATGCGTCGTCGATCCCTGCCGGCGTCGACATCGCCCCGACGCAGCTGCTGCGCACCGCGACGCGCGACGGTCACGAGCTCGTCGCGCAGCTCACCCAACCGCGCGGGACTCAGCTTCCGCTCGTCGTTGAATTGCACGGCGGACCGCAGTGCTCGGACGATATCGGGTTCTCACCGACGGCGCAGTGGTTCGCGACGAACGGCTACGCGCTGCTGCGGCCGAACCCGCGCGGCAGCGACGGGTACGGCGCGTGGTCGTACAAAGCGATCGTCGACGACTGGGGCGGCGGCCCGTTCGACGACGTGCGCGCGACGGTGGCGTCCGCCCGCGCGACCGGGACGATCGATGCGACCCGCATGTTCGTCGAAGGCACCTCGTACGGCGGGTACCTCACCGGCTGGACCGTGACGCACGACGACGAGTTCCGCGCCGCGGTCGCCGGATTTCCCGTCGTGGATCTGCCGATGTTCTCGGCTCTCTCGCGCAGCCCGGGGATCGTCCGACGTTTCTTCGGTTCCGCGCCGCTCGCGACCGCGGCCGGCCGCGAGCGGCTGCGAGCCGAGTCGCCGTCGTCGTATGCCGACACGATGCGCACGCCGCTGCTGGTGGCCGCCGGACTGCACGATGCGCAAGCGCCGTACCCGCAGGCGATCGCGTTCTACCGGGCGCTGCACGAAGCCGGCAAGGACGTGCAAATGCTCGTCTACCCCGACGCGGGACACGGTCCCAGCGATACGTTTGGATACGTCGACTATCTCGCGCACATCGCCGGCTGGTTCGCTGCGCACGGCGGGCTCAAGATCCCCGGCGTCATCCTCCCGCCGAGCGCTGCAGCGGGCACCGCTTCGACCAGTACGGTGCCATGATGCCGCTCGAACGAAGAAGCACGCCGTCGCTCATCGCCGAGGCGATCCGCGAGCAGATCCAAGCCGGTGACCTCCCCGGCGGCTCGGCGCTGAACCAGAACGAGCTCGCCGAACGCTTCGGGGTCAGCCGCATCCCCGTGCGTGAAGCGCTGCGCCAGCTCGAGAGCGACGGAACGATCCGCTACGTTCCCAATCAAGGCGCGGTCGTCAGTGCCTATACGGCCGCGGAGATTCGCGAGCGCTTCGAGATTCGCGGCGAACTCGAACCGCTCGCGTTGCGTCTCGCGATCGCGAACCACACGCCGCAAGCGCTGCGGGCGCTTGAGCGCGAGCTAACTGCAATGCGCGATGAAAGCGATCCCGCCCGTTGGGGGAAACACCACACAGCCTTCCACCGTCTGTTGTACGAAGGCGCGGGACGGCCGCGGCTGCTGGCGATCATCGAGTCGCTCTACATCAGCCTCGCGCGCGCGATGACGCCCGATCTGGCGCTCGCGGAGATGCGCGTGCACGACGCCGAACACCGCGCGGTCCTCGACGCGGTCTCGCGCGGCGACGCGGAGGCAGCGACGCGCGCGCTCCGCGACCACCTGGGTGGAACGCTCGAACGCACGCTCGCCGCCGGGGGCGCCGCCGGCTGAAAAAGCGCGGGGCGGCGAGGCCGCCATCCCTGTCGGCCAAGCCTAGGGAGTGCCCGCGAGCTCGCCGCGTCCGCCTCAGCCCGCAGGGCCGGCGCTATCGTCACGGCCCGCGGCTCAAGACGATGGCCGACGGCGACTGGGACTTTCTCATGCGCCTCTCCGTCGAAGACGATGCGAAGGTCGATCCCGGCAAGGTGCTCACGCCGGGGCTGCGCGACAGGTTGCTCTCGGCCGAGAAGCAGCATCGCATCGCGGAGGCGCTGGCGGACGCGGGCCGCCTCACCTATCAGCGCGGCTGCAAGCTTCCCTTGATTACGCTTTCGAAGGCTATACCATGCGCATGGGCACGCGCTATCACGTGCTCAACGTCCGCAGCAAAGTGACCGGAGGTGCCGCGGCGACGCAGTTCCGCACCCGCGTCCTCTCGGCGATCGAATCCGAGGGTGTCGGCATCGTCGACTGAGAACTTCGCGCGGATGCGCCGAACGATCGCTCTTCTCGCCGCGCTCGCGTGCGGTATGCTGCCGGCGGAAGCGCGCTCGCCCGTCGCGATCGGCCGGTTTCCGAGCGGCGCGGTCGACGGGATCACCGACGTTCCGGGCGTGCGCGTTGCGCACGTCACGAAAGTCGAAGGAACCGACGTGCGGACCGGCGCGACCGGGATCGTGCCGAACGCGGACACGTGGAACGATCGCGTCGCGGCCGCGACGTTCGATCTCAACGGCAACGGCGAGATGACGGGCGCGCATTGGGTTACCCAAGCGGGCTTTCTCGAAGTGCCGATCGTGCTCACCGACACGCTCGACGTCGGCCGCGCGGACGACGGGGTCGTGTCGTGGCTGATCGCTAAACACCCGCAGATCGGCCGGAGCGACGACGTTCCGCTGCCCGTCGTGGCCGAATGCGACGACCAGGCGTTGAACGACATCCAGCGACGCGTCGTTCACGCGGAAGACGTCGTCGCGATGCTCGACGCCGCCAAGGGCGGTGATTTCGCGCGCGGCAACGTCGGCGCCGGGACGGGGATGATCGCTTTCGGTCTCGCCGGCGGGATCGGTTCGGCGTCGCGGGTGCTGCCGCCGAACCTCGGCGGCTACACGCTGGGCGTGATGGTGAACGTCAACATCGGTTCGCAGCCGCGGGACACGCTGCGCATCGACGGCGTCCCCGTCGGCCGAGCGCTCGCGAACGAGCTGAAGCCGATCTTCCCGCGCCGCGCGGGATACGTGCCGCCGGCTCGCGGCCGCGCGGCGGACGGCAGCATCATCATCGTCGTCGCGACCGACGCGCCGCTCGACCACACGCGGCTGCGCGACATCGCGAAACGCGCGACGATGGGCCTGGCGCGCACCGGTTCGACGTCGCGCGTCTCGAGCGGCGATCTGTTCCTCGCGTTCTCGACGACGCACCGCTATCCGCGCGATGGCGGAATCGCCGGACCGGCGCTCGAGACCGACGAGAGCCGCATCAACGGGCTGTTCGAGGCGACCGCCGACGCGACCGAAGCGGCGATCGACGACGCGCTCTTCAGCGCGCACACCGTCACGGGACGCGGCGGCGTGACGGTCTTCAACTTGCCGTACGAGCGGGTGCGCCCGCTGCTCGCGCGACCGAACCCCTAGCCCCGCTCGGCGAGCAGAAGAAGAGACGGCCCCTGGTTAGCTGTGAGCCGTCCGTCGCGAATAGCTCAAGATCGCGCCGTCGTGCTGGAGCAACGCCCGCAGCTCCGCGACCTCGCTAGCATCGCCGGCCACCGTGAGGAAACTCTGCCCTTCCCGCTGAGCGAGCGCGGCGGCGTCGCCGGCCGCTTCGCCCTCTTCGATCGTAGTCGGGATGACGCGCGCGCTGCCGGCGGCGACGTGCGTCGCACTGATCGCCGCCGAGGCCAAGATCACGTTGGTGAGATCGCGCGGCACCAGCGTGCCGAACGGGATTCCGTAGACGTGCCGCGACGGTGCGTACGCAAGCCGTTCGGTCGGCGTGACCGGGTGCAGGTCGAGCGGATACGACGAGAGCCCGATCGTGTCGTCGGGGATGCTGCCGTCCCAGACGTCGGTCGCGGTGAGCCGCTCGACGCCGGCGAAGTGACGCGTTTCGCGCACGTACACTTCGTCCGCAAAGCGATCGACCGCGGCGCGTTCGAAGCCGGGGAGCCGCTCGCGCAGATATGCCAGCAGATGCGGCGTCTCGCGGATGCTGATCGCACGCGCCCGCGCCAAATCGCCGTTGGAGAGGCCGTCGACGTTGAGCACGTCGATCGCGTTGAGGGTAACGTTGCCGTCCGGCTCGCGTCCGACGTTGAGATCGCGCACGAGCACGTCGGGTGAAAGCGGCCGGTATCCCGCGAGCAGCTTCGCGTAGCCCCAGGCGCGCCGCGGCGACGCCCCGCCCGGTCCGTAGCGTGCCGCATCGTATCCGTTCGCGACCGAGCGCCAGGCGACGCCGCGCAGCGAGAACATCAGCGTGACCGCTTGCGCGCGTTCGTCGATCCCCGTGTCCTGGCGCCCGATATTGTAGCGCGCGCCGGCGAGCGCCGCGACGTCTCCGTTATCCGTGGCGTCGATCACGTACTGCGCGGCGACGTCGAACGTCGTGCCGTTCGCCTGGCGGAATCGCACCGAGCGGACCGTGCGGACACCGGCGTCGGATTCCGCCTGCACGTCCGTCACCCGCGCATCGGTGACGACGCGGACCCGCGGCTCGGCGGCGACCAGCGCGCCGAACGCCTGCGCAGCGGCCTGCGGCGTGAACGCGTCCCCCAGCGCAGCGTGGATCTGCGCGAAGATCCCGCCCTCGATCGTGCCCCCGTCCGGGGCGACGTTGAGGTCCCACTGATCCATCATCCCGTCGGTGAGGATCCCTCCGAGCTGCGGACGCCGAACCACCAGCGTCA
>JAQBPM010000365.1 GCA_028287525.1 Vulcanimicrobiota bacterium
CCGAGTACCTGCGCGGCCTCGACGACGCCGACCTCGCGCCGGGGACGCGCTTCTTCACCGGCAACCCCTTCCCGCAGGCGCAGGAGCGCAGCCTCGCGGTCGGCGGCCGCACGATCGTCGACGCGGCCGCCGCAACGTGGGGAGTCGACGACGCCGCGCTCTCGAGCGCATACCGCGCGACCGGCGACCTGGGGGCGGCGCTCGGTCCGTTCGTGCGGCCGCCGCACGACCTGGGCCTCTTCCGCGAGGTGCTCACGCCGGCGCGGCTCTATGCGCTGCTGGTCGAGATCGCGGACGCGACGGGAAAAAATGCGCAGAAGCGCCGCCGCATCCTGTGCGAGCGCATCTTTTCGGCGTGCACCGAGGCGCTCGAAGCGACGTACGTCATCAAGATCATGACCGGCGAGCTGCGGATCGGCCTGCGCGAGGGCCTCGTCGTCGACGCCATCGCGCAGGCCTTCTCGCGCGACCCGCGCGCGGTCCGGCGCGCGGCGAGCGCCGCGGGCGACGTCGGCCAAGTCGCCCTCGCCGCGAAGCACGACGCGCTCGATCAAGTGACAATCGGCTACCACGCGCCGGTGGCGTTCATGCTCGCGTCGCCGATCGCGTACGGCACGGAGTACAAGGAGCTCGTCACCGCGACGTGGCTGGTGGACGACAAATACGACGGTATCCGGGCGCAGGCGCACGTCACCGCGGAACGCACCTCGCTCTTCTCCCGTACGCTCAACGACGTCGCGGCATCGTACCCGGAAGTCGTCGAAGCGCTGCGCGCACTGCCCGGCTCCAGCGTTCTCGACGGGGAGCTCGTCGCGGTGCGCGACGGCCGAGTGCTGCCGTTCCGCTTCCTGCAGGCGCGTCTGCAGCGTAAAGAGGTTTCGCCGGAGCTTCTGCGCGAGGTGCCGGTACGCTTCGTCGCCTTCGACCTGCTCGCTCGCGACGAGGAGTTTCTGCTCGACGCTCCGCTCGCGGAGCGGCGCGCGCAACTCGCCGAGCTGCTGGCGAATGCCGGCAGCGCCCTCGTCCACGCGCCGTGGACCACGCTCGAAGCGGGAACGACGGCCGAAGTCGTGCACGAACGTTTCGAAGCGTCACGCGCGCGCGGCAACGAGGGGCTGGTGTTCAAACGCACCGACTCGCCGTATACGCCGGGCCGGCGCGGGAAGTCGTGGCTCAAGCTCAAGCGCGAGCTCGCGACGCTCGATTGCGTCGTCGTCGCCGTCGAACGCGGACACGGCCGGCGCGTGAACGTGCTTTCCGACTACACGTTTGCCGTCCGCGCCACCCTTCGACAAGCTCAGGATGACAGGGGGCTCGCCGTGATCGGGAAGGCGTACAGCGGGCTGACCGACGTCGAGATCGCCGAGATGACGGAGTGGTTCGAAGCGCACCGCCTGCCGCCGAACGAGGCCCGCTCCGCGTACGAAACGCTCGACCTCAAGCGGCGCGAAATTCTCGTGGAACCGAGCGTCGTCGTCGAAATCGCGTTCGACATCATTCAGCGCAGCGACTTACACGCGAGCGGCTACTCGCTGCGCTTTCCGCGCATCGTGCGGCTGCGCCCGGACAAGCGCCCCGAAGACGCGGATACGCTCGAACGCGTGGCGGAGATTTACGCCGAGATGATCGCCCGCGAGGGAGTCGACGCTGAGAGCTGAGGTGCAGCGCCGTCAGACATAGCCGCGGATTCGTGGATTTCAGCTGCGCGCTGGAGTGCCGCGTCGACGTTCGGGAGAATGTTTTTTTCGCCGACGCGGTCGATGAGGTCGCCACGCTGCAGCAGCCGTGCGGGTTGAAAGCGCGCGCCGCAAAGCAGCATCGTGCGGCCCGAGCTCTTCATTCGATCGGAGAGGGCCTCGAGCGCGTACAGGCCGGTGGCATCGATCGCCGTCATGTTGCGCAAACGGAGGATGACGATCGGAGCGTACTGCGTCATGTCGCTCGTCTCTTGGAGCAGCTTGTCCGTCGTTCCGAAGAGAAAAGGGCCGTGTATGCGCAGAATCGTGACGTACGGGGGGATGGTCTTGTCTTGAAGGGCGTGCGCGCGACCGTCCCTGAGATCCTCGGGCGTCACGAGCGAGACCGTCGTCGTCTGCGAGACCCGGTGGATGTAGAGCAGGGCGGCCAGTGCCATGCCGACGCCGACGGCGACGGTGAGATCGGCGAAGACCGTGAGCGCAAAGGTCGCCGACCACACCGCTTTGTCGGTCTTGTCGAGTCGCAGGATCTTCGGAATCTCGCGCCATTCGCCGATGTTATAGGCGACGACGAGCAATACGGCAGCGAGGGTCCCAAGCGGAGCGAACCGAGCCAGCGGCGCGAACGCGAGCACGATCCCCAGGAGGGTGAGCGAGTGGACGACGCCCGCGATGGGACTCTTTGCTCCCGCACGGATATTGGTCGCGGTTCGCGCGATCGCACCCGTTACGGGGATGCCGCCCACCATCGGAACGACGAAGTTCGCCACGCCTTGTGCGACGAGTTCGGCGTTCGAGTTGTGGCGGTCGCCCGTCGCAGAATCTGCGACCACCGCGGAGAGCAGGCTCTCGATCGCGCCGAGGATCGCGACGGTCATGGCTGATGGAAGCAGCGCCAGGATTAGGTCTGGACGAAATGCGGGCACGTCGATGTGGGGCAAACCGGCCGGGATACCGCCGAAGCGAGACCCGATCGTTTCCACAGGGAGCTTGAAGAGGACGACGGCGAGCGTTCCCGCCGCTAGCGCCACGATGGCTCCCGGTATGCGCTTCGAGATTCTCGGCAAGAGGACGACGACGGCGACGGTTGCGACTCCGATCGCGATCGTTTGCGGCTTCACGGTGTCCAGGTGGCGCCAGATCGCCTCCATGCGCGCGAAAAACTCGCTCGGGTTCTCGGGCATCGTGATGCCGAGAAAGTCCTTGATCTGTGTCGAGGCGATGAGCACCGCGATGCCGTTGGTGAAGCCGATGACGACCGGCCGCGGGATGAACTTTACCGCGTTGCCTAATCCGGTGAGTCCGAGGAAGATGAGAATGACGCCGGCCATCATCGTGACGATCAGCAGGCCGGAAACGCCGTGTCTCGAGACGACGCTGGCGACGATCACGACGAACGCGCCCGTCGGCCCGGCGATCTGGGTTCTGGATCCGCCGAAAAGTGCGACGATCAATCCGCCGACGATCGCAGTGTAGAGGCCGGCCTGCGGCGTGACCCCGCTCGCGATGCCGAATGCCATTGCGAGCGGGAGCGCGACGAGCCCGACCGTGAAACCGGCGATCACGTCGGCGCCGAAATCGCGCCGCGAGTACGACGACCAAAGGTCCATGAATTTCGGTCGCAGGTAGCTCATCGCGCGGAGCGACGCGAAACGCCTCATTTCCTCAGCGGTTCGGGCGGTCTCATCGCGTCGAGCATCGAGACCGATTCGGAAAGATGCGAATAGAAATATTCGCGCAGCAGCACGAGGACTTGCGAGAGCACGGGATCGCGCAGCGAGTAGTACACCTGATTGCCGGCGCGGCGCGTCGTGACGACCTGCTTGGCGCGCAGGATCGCAAGATGCTGGGATATGTTGGCCTGCTCGAGGCCCAGCTGGTCGATGAGGCTTCCAGCCGGTTGCTCGCCTTCTTGCAGTGCCTCGACGATGGCTATGCGCGTAGGGTGCGCGAGCGCCTGGAAGATCTCGGCCTTGAATCGTCGCAGCGCGTCGGGCATGAGCCTGACTGTATGCGAATATCCGAATATTCGCGACGTGGAAAGTCGAGATGCCGAGGCCTTTTTAGCCCGTGCGCCGCCGAACCGCGAACGTCGTCGGCAGGCTCCTTCCGATCTCCGTCGTCGCGGCGGTGCACGATGGGTGGCCCCACCCGCTCGCGCTCTTTCCCGTCTGGGGGTCGATGTCGTAGATGATGTTGTCGTCGCCGGGCTTCCCCGGAAAGGCCGTCGGATCGACGCCGCTCGGAACGTAGTCGAGCTCGAGGGCGTGCCGGACTTTCCACGCGATGATGTGATCGGCACACGAGTAGTCACCCGAGACGCCCAGACCGCCGACGACGTTGCCTGCGCTATCGTAGAGTGCGAGCCCACCGCCGAAGACGTTGATTCCGCCGACACGGTTTCCGACGAGCGAGTCCGCGGGCGTACCATACCGGTCGGCATCGCCTTCGTAGGCGACGCCGGTATTGACGGGATTCGACGCCTGCAATCCGAACAGCGATCCGCCCGGCTGCGTCGCGGCGTACAAATTCGCCGTCGACAGCGCGAAAGCGTCGAGGCTCAGCGCGTTCGCGGTGTTCGCTTTCTGCGCAGAGATGAGCCGGCTGGCAGGCCACTGATCGCCCTCCGTCTCTCCCGTGTAGGCGATCGCCACGACGATCCCGCTCCGGTCGACGACGCTGCCCCACATGTGAAAGCCCAGCCCGCCATTGTTCGTGCGCTGCACGTCGCGCAACGCGTCACGCAACCGAGCATGCGTCGGAAGAACGAAATCGGCCATCACACGGAACCTCGCGGACGAGAGAGCGCCCTCGTAGACCCGTACCCATTTGCGAGGCCACAGGAGTCCGCACGGCTCGGACGCAGATCACCGCATGAAAGCGATCGTTCTCGACGCACCTGGGCCCGCGGCGGAGTTGCAGGTGCGCGAGATCCCCGTTCCTGAGGTACGGCCGGGATGGGTCCGGATCCGCGTGCGTGCGTTCGGTATCAATCGTTCGGAGTTGATGACGCGGCTCGGCCTCTCCACGGGAGTGACGTTTCCGCGCATCCTCGGAATCGAGTGCGCAGGTGAGGTCGATGCAGCGCCCGGCTCATCCCTTG
>JAQBPM010000474.1 GCA_028287525.1 Vulcanimicrobiota bacterium
CCGAGCATCGCCACGAACCCACGAAGACGCTTTCGTCGGGGATGTCGGCCCGCTTGAGCTTTGCGATCGCAACGGAGTTCCGCCCCGAGATTCTCCTCGTCGATGAAGTGCTCTCCGTCGGCGACGAACGGTTCCGCAGGAAGTGCGCGGCGCGCATCGACCGCTTTTGGGACGAGCACAGCACCATTCTTTTGGTCAGCCACGATTTGTTCACCGTCGCGCGCACGTGCAACCGGGTGATCTGGATGGACCGCGGTGCGATCCGGTTCGACGGGCCCTCGGAGCAGGCGGCGAATCTCTACCTCTCAACGATCCCGAGTACGGCGAACTTTCGCAGCGGTCAGGATCTCGTAGAACTGGCGCAGTCCAATTCGCGCGGGGAGATCATCGTGCAGGGGACGTCCGGGCATCCGCAGCTCTATCTCATCCGCGATGGCCGGCGTCACGCGATCGTTTCGCCCGAGTGGACCGTGCGTCACGAGTACACGGGCAAGGATGTGGTCGTCGTGGACGACGCCGTGATCCTGCAGATCGCGGAAGGTGAGATCCTGGCCCCGTGACCGCCGACCGACGAGATCGAATTCTCTCGGACCTGAACCTCGCCGGCGCCGGACTGGAGATCGGCGGCGGCTACAACCCCATTACCTGTAAGGACGAGTTCCGCGTCGATCATCTCGACCACGCCGATCGCGACACGCTGATCGAGAAGTTCGCTTCGCAAGGGATCGACACGTCGCGCATTCAGACCGTCGACTACGTGTGGTCCGGGCAGACGTATGCCGAACTCGTGGGTGAAAAGCGCTACGATTGGATCATCGCCTCGCACGTGATCGAGCACGTGCCGAATCCGATCCAGTTCTTGAACGATTGCACGGAGATCCTCACCGAGGACGGCATCCTTTCGCTCGTCGTTCCCGACAAGCGGTTCTGCTTCGACTATTATCGTCCGCCGAGCGGACTCGCTCGACTGATCGACGCGTTCGTCGCGGGCGACACGCGCACGACCGCCGGATCGGTCGTGGAGCACATCATGTACGCGGCGACGGTCAACGGTGCGATTACGTGGGACCTCACGGCGGGGCAGTCCGCACCGAAGTTCCTGCACACGGCCGAACAGGCGCGAAGTCTCTACGACAGCATCGCGCAGGACGGCGCCTTCCACGACGTTCACGCGTGGGCGTTCACGCCCGCCAGCTTCCGTCTCGTCGCCGAAGACCTGAACCGGCTCGGGCTCATCTCCCTGCGCGAACGCTCGTGGCACGACACCGAGGGCTACGAGTTCTACGTCCAGCTTTCGCGGCAGGGTGACGGGCCGAACGTCGCTCGCGCGACGCTTGCCAAGTCCGCCATCTCGGCGTGGGATGGCGATTCCGAGCAGGCAGCCGACCGGTTCCAAGACCTGATGTCGAGCACCGTGAGCGCGCGCAGCCGGGACCTTGTGGAACTCGCACGGTCTCATTCGCGCGGAGAGATCATCGTCCAGGGGACGTCCGGCCATCCGCAGATCTATCTTATCCGCGACGGCCGGCGCCACGCCATCGCGTCGCCGGCGTGGATCATCGGTCACGGGTACGCGGCCGAGGACGTCATCGTCGTCGACGACGCGATCATCTTTGAGGTGGCGGAAGGCGAGATTTTGGTCGCCTGAGGGCAACGTCGCGCCGGTCCCTCCGGTGTGCCGGTCAACCCGCGCGGATTGCGGCGCGGGACGATCCATCGCCCCGATTCGGCAACCGCCGCCCCGGTCGTGGAGGAGCGGCGCCGACCGGCACGGCAATCAATCGCGATGTCCGCCGCTCTCGACACTCGAGTTCTGCCTTCCGTATTGCCGTGGCGCCGTCAGCTCGACCTGATCCGCATCTCGGCGCTCCGGCAGCTCAAGGCGCGCTATCGCGGTACTGCGCTCGGCGTGATGTGGTCGTTCGCAAACCCGCTTTTGATGACCGTGCTTTATACGGCGATCTTCGGAACCGCGTTCGCCTCGTACTACGGGTCGAAGACGACCTACGTCCTCTCGGCGTTCCTCGGAGTTGTCGTCGCAACGTTCTTCCTGCAAGCGACGGGTGAAGCGCTGGCCGCCGTCGTCACGAACGGCGGTCTGCTGAACAAGATCGCGATCGACCCCGAGATCTTTCCGATCGCTTCGGTCGCGGCAAACACGTTCCAGCAATTGGTCACGGCATTCCCGGTCATCCTCGTGCTGTCCGCATTGCTGACGCACGATCCGGTTCGCGTGCTGTTGGTGCCGGTCGTGCTGGCGGGTGTCGTCGCGCTCGTCACGGGCTTCGGACTCGTGCTGGCAGCGCTCTACGTGTTCTTCCGCGATCTCTCGTACTTATGGGCGATCATCGGGTTCGTGTTCTGGATGACGAGCCCGGTGTTCTATCCGGCCGAGCTGGTGCCTGAGGGCGTGCGGCATTGGATCGCCCTCAACCCGGTCGCGATGGGCATTTCCGCCTTGCGCGAGGTCACGCTTGGCCACGGGCCGCTTCACCGGGGGACGATCCTTGTGTTCTTGATCGTCGCGATCGCCGTCGCATTGGTGGGGCACGCTGTGTTCCGCGCGCTGCGCCGCGACTACATGGACCTGTTGTAGCCCGAGCAGCTTTCGCTGTGACGTCTCGTCGGGAACGGAAGAACCAAGTCGAGCGGACCTCCGCTGAGGAAGGGTGGAGGCCGATCGCGTGCGCCGACGTCACGCCGGTGCGGCGTTTTTTCGACCTGCAATCCGGGACGATTTGGCGTGACCTGCGCGGCGAGATCTCGCAGGTGCGAGGTACGCTGGTCGATGTCGGCTGCGGTGCGCAGCCCTATCGCACGCTCGTGCCGAAAGCGGTGACATACATCGGGATCGACATGGCCGACTCCCTGCACTTGTTTGGCTATCATACCCCGGACACACGGTACTACGACGGCGAGCATTGGCCGATAGACGACGAGTCGGCCGACGTGGTTCTCGCTACGGAGACGCTCGAGCACGTCAAAGAACCAGATCGGTTCCTGCGCGAAGCCCATCGCAGCCTGCGGGTGGACGGCCGGCTCATCCTAACGGTGCCGTTCGCGGCGCGCTGGCATTTCATCCCGGCGGACTACTGGCGCTTCACGCCTTCCGGGCTGCTGCATTTGCTGAGCGCCGCCGGCTTCACGCGCGTCGTTGTGCACGCGCGCGGGAACGCGCTTACGGTCGCGTGTTACAAGGCTATGGCGCTCTGCATGCGGTTCATCATGCCGAATGAGAAATCGCGACTGCGCTCCGCGCTCTTCCGGTTGATCGGGCTTGCGCTGGCGCCGGCGTTCGTTGCGCTGGCGCTCATCGGCAATCTCTCACTGCAGTCCGAAGGCGGCGACGATTGTCTCGGATACAGCGTCGTCGCTCATAAGGCAAAGCCGGCCGCATGATCGAGCTCGAAGAGCGGCCCTGTCCGATATGCAAGACGTCGGACCACTCGGTGGTCTTTCGTGAATCGACGTACGACGCGGCCCGCTGGACCGAAGCCAGCTTCTCGTCGCGCAAGATGCC
>JAQBPM010000373.1 GCA_028287525.1 Vulcanimicrobiota bacterium
CGGGCGGCTTCATGGCCGTGCAGCTGCAGGTCGCGTTCTCGACCACGTTCCACTACGCGGCGATCTACGCCGGCGGGCCGTACTACTGCGCGCAGAACAGCCTCACGACGGCGCAGAACACCTGTCAGTATGCAACGGCGAGCTCGCTCTCCGCATCGGAGAGCTATCTCGACAGCCAATCCTCGGCGGGGACGATCGACAACAAGAGCAACTTGAACGGCCAGAAAGCGTACTTGTGGTCGGGCACGTCGGATTACACCGTCTATCCGAAGACGATGAACGACCTCAACAGCGAGTACGCGCACTACGGCGTCGCGACGAAGTACGACAACACGTACGCCGCCGGACACGGCTGGGAGTCGCCGGACGGCGAGGTCGCCTGCGGCACCACCGCCAGCCCGTACATGATCAACTGCAGCGGCTACGACTCCGAGAACACGTGGCTCACGTACTTCTTCGGCTCGGTCAACGCGAAGAACACCGGCACGCCGACGGGGACGCTCGTCAACTTCGATCAGACGCCGTTCGGCGGCGGTTCGAGCGATCTCGATACCAACGGCTATCTCTACGTCCCGAACACCTGCGCCGGCGGAACGCAGTGTCGGCTGATCGTCGCGCTCGACGGCTGCGTGCAGACGCAGGCGAACATCGGCACGAAGTTCATCACCGAAGCGGGGCTCAACAAGTACGCCGACACGAACAACTTGCTGATCCTCTATCCGTATCAGGTCTCGAGCAGCACGCCCAGCAACCCGAACGGATGTTGGGACTGGTGGGGTTTCGAGGGCTCGAACTACGCGCTCAAGAGCGGCCCGCAGATGGCCGCGATCAAGAAGATGGTCGACCAAGTGCAGTCCGGCAGCGGCGCGACGCCGACGCCTTCACCGACCCCGACACCGGGCGGCTCGCCCACCCCGACCCCCGTCGGCACGCCGACTCCGAAGCCGACGGCAACGCCGGCACCGACCGCGACGCCGGTCGTGACGCCGACGCCCGCACCGGTCTGCTACACCGCGGCGAACTACTACCACGTGCAGGCCGGGCGCGCGCACGACAGCCTCGGCTACGCGCTCGCCAACGGCTCGAACCAGAACATGGGCCTCGACAACACGTACTACCAGACGACGCTGAAGAAAACCGGGACCAACTACTACGTAATCGGCTGCCCCTAGGGCCCTTCACCGCTCGAAGAACCGGGCACAGAGGCGCCTTGCGGAGATTCCGCGGGGCGCCTTTGCGCGTCGTGCCTCACGCTTGCTCTACTGAGAAGGTGAGCTAGGCAGGCTAGCGTATGGTAAAGCCCGGAGGGCTCGAAAAACCGGGCCCTCGGTACCGACCGGGGGGTACACCAAATGCGTTCAGTCCGCTCACTCCTACTCGTTTCCGCACTGACGCTGGTATGCGTCGGCGGGGTCCCGGCGCGCGTCGCGCACGCCGGCAGCTGTCAGGGCATCGCCGCCGCCGTTGCGGCGGTCGACGCGCAGATCGCCGACCTCGAGGCCCACGACGTCGGACCCTACGGGCACCCCGGCGAACCGCTCAAGCCGCAGAAGAATCTCCCGCTGACCTCGGCACAGAAGGCGGAGCTCAAGGCGCTCCAAATCAAGCTCGGGACGCTTCAGGCGCAGCTCGCCGCCTGCGAGGCGCCGCCGCCGACTCCGGCGCTGACGGTGTCGGCGATCACCGCGTCGGGGATTGGAGCACCCGACCCGCAGATCGCCGTCGGCCACAAGTACGTCGCCGCGATCGACACGGGCACGATCGTGTTCTACGACAAAGCGACGATGCAGAAGGTCGCGCCCGGTGCCGGATTTGCGCTCGCGAGCAACCCGATCAGCGCAAGCGCGTTGTTCAAATCGTTCTTCACGGTGATGGACGCGCAGATGAAGCTGCCCTCCAACGTGTGCGACGCGACGAAGCCCGGTTGGGACGCGTCGTTCGACCCGGCGAACCCGAACAAAGCGATCCCGGGCTGCATCAAAGAAGCATACGACACGCGCGTGGTGTACGACGCGCCGCGGCATCGCTTTTGGATCGCGTCCGCCGTTCGAAACCCGCTCTGGCAGTGCGCTGCGGGGGGCGTGAACATCGGCGGCTACAAGAAGTCCGACGGTACGCTGCTCGATCCCGATCCGAGCAATCCGACGAACGTGAAGTGTCACGCCGACTGGAAGACCTCGTGGGCGCACCGTTTCATCGCACTCGCCGTGTCGCAGGTTGGTGCGAACGGTCAAGAAGACCTGAGCAAGCCGTTCCATCAGTTCGCACTCGTCGACGACTACGCAGATTGGCCACTGCTGGGCGTGCACGGGAAGTTCCTGATCTTGACCCACCGTGACGCGGGCAAGGCGCTCTCCGTGTTCGATGCCGACGCGCTGGCCAACGGCGTCAAAGACAAAACGTCGATGCAGGTCAAGCCGCTTGCGACGTTCCCCTCCGGCGCGTTCGGCGCGGGCTCGACCGCGCCCGCAAGTCCGGTGTACCTTGCGAACGTACACGGGACGGCGGCCGATCCGTTCTACCTCGTCTCGAGCAACGGCAACGCGCTGCTCGTCTCTGCCATCGCCGTCGGACCGTCGGGAAAACCGAAGGTCGTGCCCGGCGCGCTCGTGATGCTGGCGACGCCGCTGGGCTTACTGCGCCACAACCCCGTCTACCGCAGCGGAAAACTGTACCTCACCGACTTCGCGTGCGATACGCCGTGCACGCACTACGACGCGCGCGTGATGCGCGTCCCCGCGGGGCTGAACAAAACGAAAACGGCGATCGTCGCGACCGGCAGCGGTTTACCCGGTTTCCTCAGCTACCGCATGACCGCGCCCAAAACCAAACTCTCCTACGAAGTGCCGTCGGTCGAGGCGAACGCGAACGGCGACATGATCGTCGCCTTCCAGGTCGGACGGTTGCCGCCCAGCACGTTCATCCCGTTCGCGGTGCGGTACTCGGCCTTCTATCACGACAAGACGAGCATCAGCAGCAGCGCCCTGCTGCACGGCGGCGTCTGGACGAACGGCTCGCCGCTTCCGGGCGATCCTGGGGGCGGCGGAACGATCGACCTCAGCGGAATCGCGGTCGATCCGTCAGACGACCGCACCATCTGGATGTCGCACGCCTATTCGAACGGCACCGGCTACACCCAGATCATGGGCGCCGTGAAACCGTAATCACCGCATTCCAAGCGGAGCGAAATGACTGCGGACGTCGGTCACCGGGCCGCCGATCCGCATTCCGATCGCGCTCGGGCGGCCGGCGACGACGAAGCACGTCAAGAGTTCCGTACCGTTGAACGACGTGCCGTCGCCGCGGTCGACGGTGCGCAACGGTGCCGCGACGTAGCGCTGGAACACGCACGGCTGCGCGTCGAAACGCCGGCCCGCGCCGCGCGCGATGACTTCACCGTGCGCATCGAGGACCGCGACCCCAGCGCCCTCGCGTCCTAGGACGGGCTTGCGGACGTACGCGCCGCCGTCGCCGGGCCGGTCGAGGTACGTCGGCAAGAAAACGCGGGCAATCGCCTCTCGCTCCGCCTCGCTGAAGTACGCGTTCTGCTCGTAGAGGCCCCAGATGAGCGCCTGCGTCGCCTTCGACTGCAGCGCCAGCGCCGACGGCGGGTTCAGCAGCCGGCACGCGCCGCGCAGCACCGCGTCGAAGAGCGCCGGTCCGCCGCGGTCG
>JAQBPM010000413.1 GCA_028287525.1 Vulcanimicrobiota bacterium
CGTTCATCCACGATCCGCGCTCGCGCGACGGGATGCGCGCAATCCTCACGGAGCTAGGCTTCGATCCGGACGACACCTACATCGACGTGCCGCGGATGCGCGTCTCGACGAGCGGCGGTTATCTGACCTCGGGCGTCGCGTACGCACACCATCCCCATCGCGATACGTGGTACTCCGCGCCGATGGCGCAGGTGAACTGGTGGCTGCCGATCTACGACTACGCGACCTCGGCTGGAATGGCGTTTCATCCGCAGTACTGGTCGAGAGCGGTCCGCAACGGTTCCGACGCCTTCGACTACTACCGTTGGAACGCCAAGGGACGCAAGGAGGCGCGGCAGCACGTCCGCTCCGATACGCGGGTTCAGCCGCATGCGGAAGAACCGCTCGATCTCGATCCGGAGCTGCGCAGCGTGGTGCGGCCGGGCGGACTCGTCGCGGTCTCGGCGGCGCAGTTGCACTCGACCTGCCCCAACACGAGCGGCGAGAGCCGCTGGAGCGTCGATTTTCGCACGGTCAGCCTCGACCACGTCATCGCGCTGCGCGGCGCGTCGAATCAGGATTCCCATCCGACCGGGACGTCGCTGCGCGACTTCGTGCGCATGCGCGACGGCAGCCCGATGCCGGAAGAGGTCGCGCGGGCCTACGACGACCGCCTGGCGGTCGAAGGCGAGTTCGTGTACACCGGCGCGGAGGCCGGACGCTGATGCTCCGCTTCGCCGGGATGGTGCTCGCGCTCGTCGCCCTGCTAGGCGCGCAGAGTGCCCTCGCCGACACGTCGATCTCCGCCGGCGACATCCTGGACGTGCAGGTGTTCGGTGAGCCGACGCTCTCGCAGCAGCTGACGGTCGCGCGCGACGGCAGCATCAGCATGCCGCTGGTCGGCCGCGTGATTGTGCGCGGCATGTCGACGACGCAGAGCGCCAGCGCCATCGCCAACGGCCTCAAGCGCTATCTCCGCTCGCCGATCGTCGCCGTCGGCATAAAGACGGAGGGTCTCTATACCGTGCTCGTGCTGGGCAACGTCAAAACGCCGGGGCGCTACACGGTGCAGCCCGGGAGCCGCGTCACGGACGCGCTCGCCGCCGCCGGCGGACTGGGACCGGTCAGCGGGCCATTGCCGCCGGCCCGCGTCTCGGTGCACGACGTGGTCCGCGAAGTGTCGTTGGACGCGCTGCTGCGCAAGGGCGATCTTAGTGCCGATCTGCCGCTCGCGGACGCCTCGGCGGTCTACGTGCCGGCGCCGGTGACGATCCGCGTGCGCGTGCTCGGCGCGGTCGACCACCCGGGCGACGTCGAGGTCAACCAGGGTGACCGCCTCGCCGTCGCCGTCGCGAAAGCGGGAAACAGTACGAACTCCAGCGCCGACCTCAACCACATCAAGGTGACCCGCGTCCCGCCCGGCGGCGCTCCGACGGTGGTCGAAGTAAACCTCTACCGCGCGCTGCAGGACGGCGACCTCAGCACCGATCTCGTGCTCCAGCCCGACGACGTCGTGTTCATCCCGGAGGCGAAGAAGAAGGTCGACGGGTTCAGCATGATCCTCGGCGCGATCCGCCGCCTCGTGCTGCCGTACTGATGGACATGCTCGCTCTCGGCCCCCCCGACTACGCGTTGGGAGCGTCCGCCGAGCCCGCCCCGCGCTCGCCCCTCGACGTGCTGCGGCGGCGCATCGCGGTGTTCGCCGCGACGGTTGCGTTCTTCGTCGTGACGGTGATTGTCGTCGTCGTGCTGCTCCCGAAGATGTACACGACGCACGTCAAATTCATCGCGGGCAGTTCCGCCGGACCGTCCATTCCCGGCGCCTCCGGACAGACGATCCTGCCGGTGCTCAACGCGATCCTCGACGCCTCCAACGCGCAATCGTCCGAGACATACGCCGAGATGCTGCGTCAGACGCCGGCGCTGGAGCGGACGATCGCGGCGGAACATCTCGACGTGACGCCGGCCCAGCTGCAGTCGCGCGTGAAGGTGAAGCCGGTGACGAATACGTCGATTCTCGACGTGAGCGTCACGTGGAGCGATCCCGAGGGTTCGGCGCGCGTCGCCAACGCGCTCGCCGACGCGTTCGTCGACGTGCGCCGCAGTTTGGTCACCTCGCAGGCGGACGCCGCTTCGAGCTACATCACCAAACAGCTGCCCGAAGCGCGCGCGAAGCTCGCGCGCAGCGCGGCGACGCTCGCATCGTTTCAGTCGCGCAACGGCCTCGCCGACGAGAACCAGCAGACCCAGACGCTGATCGGCTCACTGGCCGAGACCGACCGCAAGACCGCCAACGCGGAGGTCGACGCGCGGCAAGCAGCCGCGCAGCTCTCGGTGGTCCGCGAACAGCTGGCGCGCGCGCCCACGACGGTAAACGGCGGGCACCAAATCGCGCCGAACCCGGCCGTCGCTCAGCTGCAGACGCAACTTGCGCAAGTCAACGTCCAGCTGCGAAGCGCACAGGCACAGTACACGGACGAACATCCGGCCGTACGAGCGCTGCGGACCCAGGACGCGCAAATCCGGCGCGAGCTCGCTGTGACTCCTGCGACGGTCATCGCGCAAACCAACACCATGTCCAACCCGGTCCATCAAGCGCTCGCGCAAAGTGCGGCGACCCTCGGCGCGCAGATCGCCTCCGATGCGGCACAGCTGAAGGAGCTGCGCGCGCAGCACGAGGCGGCGAAGCCCGCCCTGCGCGCGCTGCCCCAGCAGATCGGCGCGCTCGTTGCGCTCAAACGCCAGGCGAAGCAGGACGAGGACGTCTACAACGCTCTCAGCCAGAAGCTGAGCCAAGCCCGGATCGCACGGACCACGACCCTGAGTGACGTTTCGGTCATCGCGCGTGCCGAAGCGGCCGACGCGCAGGTGTCGCCCAACGTCCTCGTCGACATCGGGATCGGCTTGATCTTCGCGGTGCTCCTGGGTTTGGGGGTCGTGTTCGCGGTGGACCGGTTCGACGGTTCGATCCGCACCGACCGGGACGTTCAAGAACGTCTGGGACTGCCGGTGCTCAGCTCGATTCCGCGCTTGCCGGCCCGCGCCGGCCGCCCGCAGTGGCTCCAGGTCGCGATGGTCGATTCCTTCCTCCAGCTGGTGACCTCGCTGCGCTACGCCTCGAGCGAACCGCTGGCCACGATCGCGTTCACCAGCGCGGACCCGGAAGGAGGCAAGTCCTCGGTTGCTTTCCGAACGGCCGTCGCAATGGCGGAACTGCGCCCGGGCGTCCTGCTGGTGGACGCCGACCTCCGCATCCCCTCGCTGCACAAAAATCTGAACATGCACCGCGCGTCGGGACTTTCGGACGTGCTCGTCGGCTCGATCACCCTCGACGAAGCGGTGCGTTCGACCGGTTATGCGGGGCTGGACGTCGTCGTGGCCGGGACCAAAGTCCCGAACCCGTTCGCGTTGCTGCAGTCACCCGCATTCGAACGCTTCTTGGAGGAAGCGAAAAAGCGCTATGAAACCGTCCTGATCGACACGCCCGCGTGCGGGTCCGTCATGGACGCGGCGGTCGTGTGTGCGAGAGCTGATGGTACCGTCTACGTGGTCGCGTCTCGAGAAACCGACGCGACGCGCGCGCAGCGCGGCCTGGTGCGGCTGAAAAATGCCGGGGTACGGAACATCGTCGGGGTCGTGCTCAACAAAACAATCGTGCGTCGGACGACCATCGGTCCGTATGGATTCACGGGTGAGGGATCGCCGATGTTGCCGCCGATGCGGCCGCGGGACGCGCGTTCGCTCTGAGCGGTGGGCCGGGTTCTTCGTAAATGTTCGGCCAACAGGAAAGGCAGACGGTACGCGCAATCGTAGAACGTCCGTTCAACTAAAGCGGGTGATGCCAGGAGGACGATCGTTTTATGATCGCTCGAATGCACCCTAGGCGACGTTGGTGGCGCGACGGATCCGTGCTGCTCGTCCTCGGCCCGCTAGGCTTGCTGCTTTTCGGTTGCGTGGCGGCGGCGTACGAGACGGATCGCTCAATGTGGCTGCGCTTGAGCGCCGCGATCGCCCTGGTCGCCTTCGCCGCGGTCGTGCTCGGCGCTTGGCTGCTCTGGCGAGCTGAGCGCCGGCACGCGGCGAAGCTCGCGGTCGAGACGCGCCGCCGCGTCGCTGAATTGCACGCCATCGGCGATCTCGTCGACGTCCTGCTGTGGTGCACGTCGGCGAACGGTTCGGTCACGTATCTCTCGCGGCGCTGGGTAGATTATACCGGAATGCCGACCGCGGAGATGCTGGGGGACACGAACTGGCTCGAAGCGATCCATTCATCAGACCGGGACGAAACCGAGCGCCGCTTCCGAAATTCGCTGGCACTGGGCCGTCCGTACGACGTCGAACACCGCATTCGCGGCGCCGACGGGGTATATCGGTGGTTCCGTACGTCGGGACTTCCCCTGCGTGATTCACAGGAGCGCATCATCAGCTGGTTCGGATGCTCGTCCTCGATCGAGGGCCGTCGCGGCCGCTCGGCGACGTTCGACATGCTTGCCGCCGCGGACTCGACGGGACGCGCGCTGCCCCCGATTCCGGCGCAGCCGTTACTGCCGCAGGTTGAAGAGGTTGCATTCGATGTCGCGCGGCGGAGCGAACCGGGGACGGACGACGACTGGTGTGACGTGTTCGTCCTACCGGACGGTCGGGTCTTCGTCACGCTCGGCCGCACGTCGGGCGTCTCGGAGAGCGCCGGCGCCGAGATGGTGCGCGACGCGCGCCGTCTGCTCTGGGAGATCGCGATCGAGGAGAGACGCCCCGGCGCCGTGCTCGACCGGCTCAACGTCGCGATGCTGATGCGCCGCAGCGGCAGCTTCGCTTCGCTATGCGGTTACGTCGACCGCTCCACCCGCGTGCTCGAGTACGCGACGGCTGGAGCCGACGGCGTCTTCCTCGGCGCCGAGGACGGCGTGCGGCGGCTGCCGGGCGGCGGACCGCCGATCGGCGTCTACGCGGGCCCGGCGTACACGACGCACGCGATCGTTCTGCTCGACGCGCAGCTGATCATCATCAACGGCGAGGCCGCGGAGCATACCCCGGCGGAGAGACTTTCGGCCGCGATGGAGACACTGGATGGCGGAGGGACCGGCGCGTGCTCCGCCGCGGCGATCGGCGATGCCGTCTGCGTGGAGGGCACCTTCGGCGGTACGATTCTGACGATGCGGGGCAGGGCAGGCCCGGCGGACGCCGCGCCATGAGCGTCCGTCCGGTACCCCGTGTCCTGATCGTCGAGAGCGATCGAAACGTCGTCGACGTCGTCGTCGCGTACCTCGGCGATGAAGGCTACTCCGTCGTCCGCGCGTATGACGGCGAGCAAGGCCTGCGCTTGGCGCGCGAGACGGCCCCCGATCTCATCGTCCTGGACCTGACGGTCGCCAAGCGCGACGGGCGCGACATCTTCCGCGAGATTCGCAGCGAGGGCGACGTCCCGATCGTCATCGTCAGCGGGCGCACGTCGGAGACGGATCTGGTCGTCGCACTGGAGCTCGGGGCCGACGACTACGTGACGAAGCCGTTCAGCCCCCGGGAACTCGTCGCGCGCATCGGTGCCGTGCTGCGCCGCTCGCAGTGTCCGTGCGGCCAGGTCCGCAGCGCGCGTCTGCGGGTGGTCTCACCGGGCCTGGAGATCGATCGCGGTTCGTATCAGGCCCGCCGGAACGGGCGCCGCGTTCAGCTGACGCCCACCGAGTTCCGAATCCTCGAAGCGCTCGCGAACCACCGCGGCCAGATCCTGACCCGCGCCCAACTGCTCGACTGCGTGGCGTCCGAGGGCGACGTCTTCGATCGAACGCTGGACAAACACATCGCGAACTTGCGCAAAAAAATCGAGGACGATCCCTCGCGGCCGCGTTTCGTCGTCACGGTATTCGGCGTAGGATACAAGTACTCGGCGTAGTCCCACCGTACCATCGCGGTCCCCGAAATCTTTAGGGTTCGCAAAGATGCGAATGTTGTCCAGAAAAATTCGGCGAGACTCTTCATACATTGGTCAATATTGCGTGAGACCTTTGTTGGGCGTCGACTCCCTATGCGGGGACCGGAGTCCTACGAAAGCCCGGGACTTTGCTTTTTATCAAAGCAGGAGGATCGAATGAATACGACCGTGGCGCGACACTACCGGCTTATCGTCGTCGAAAGTCAGAGCATTGTCGGTAAAGCGTTGTGCCATCTGCTCGCCAGCGATCGCGAACTCGAAATCATCTGCGACGCGCGTACGCTGGACGAAGGCTGCATCGCCGTACACCAGCCGGACCTTCTCATCATCGATATGGACGATTTCGCCGCCGAGTTCGACGAGATCATCTCCCAATCGCGATTGGCGTCGCCGGCCACGCGCATCATCGTGTTGACATCGCACGCACAGCAGCAGTCGATGCAGCGTTGCCTCGCCTGCGGCGTCGACGGTTACCTGGTCAAGGACGTTTCTCCCGGTGAACTGATCCGCGCGTGCAAGGCGGTGGCGCGCGGCGAGACCTACTTCGATCCCCGCGTCGCGGGTGGGCTGCTGCGGCGGCTCAAGTCCGAACGTCCCGCTGAGGACGAGCTCTCGCTGCGCGAAAGCGAGATCATCCGCCTGATCGCGGGCGGTCTGTCCAACAAGGAGATCGGCGACCGGCTGTGCCTCTCCGAGAAGACGGTGAAGAACCACATCAGTCGGATTTTCTCGAAACTGCAAATTACGGCGCGCACGCAAGCCGCGATCTACGCAATCCGTAACGGGATCGCGTAGGTCACCCCCAGACCACGTGCAAGATGGGCTTCGACTGCTCGCCGGTTGCGGCTGTGCCGGCGAGCGGCGAATGCTTGGGCCCGGAGTGCCCGGCTAAACCGCCCGTTCGTTGACGCCGCCCGCAAGTCTGCGGCAATCGGCGGGACCAGCGTGCCGTCCGGGGCGAAGGTCCTACCCTGCTTGGCCTCCGAGAACGACGACCCGCAGCGCACCCCCCGCCCCGAGCGTTACGCCGGGTGAGCTTCGCCCCGCAGAACGCTTACGGGCGGGTCGCTTTGATCGTCCTCGCCGTCGTCGCGGCGGCGGTATGGTTCCTCCCCGCCTACTACACGGGTTTGCTGACGCTGATCGGCATCTACAGCCTCGTGACGATCGGCTTGAACCTCTTCATGGGCTACGCCGGACAGGTCTCGCTCGGCCAGGCGGCGTTCGTCGGCATCGGCGCCTACACGTCGGCGGTGCTGGCGGTCTACCTCCACGTCACGCCGTGGCTCGGCGCGGCCGGCGGCGCGGCCGTCGCCGCACTCGTCGCGTACGTGCTGAGCTTCGTGGCGCTGCGCCTGCGCGAGAACCTGCTCGCGCTCGCGACGCTGGCGCTCGGCATCGTCATCAACGTCGTCTTCAACGAGTGGGAGTTCATCGGAGGATCGTCGGGTTTCAAAGACATTCCCGGTTTCAAGCTCGGCGCGTTCACCTTCGATCCGCGCGCGTACGCGATCTTGAGCTGGGCCCTGGTCGCGGTCGGCATATGGTTCGCGGGCAACCTCGTGCGTTCGAGTTTCGGCCGCACGCTGATCGCGATCTCGGCCGGCGAACTGGGCGCGCAAGCGCTCGGCGTCGATGCGGAAAAGCTGAAGCGGCAGACCTTCGTCCTGAGCGCGGTGTACGCCGGGATCGCAGGCGCCGTGTACGCGTCGTATCAATCGTACATCGATCCGTCGTCGTTCGGCTTTCTGCTCTCGGTCAATTTCGTGCTGATGTCGGTCATCGGCGGGCTGCGTTCGCTCTGGGGCGCGGTGATCGGCGCGGCGATCGTCGTGGCGCTCGGCCAAATTCTGCAGGCGGTTGTGCCTGTCGTGCTGCCGAGCGCGCGCGGCGATTTTCAGCAGTTCTTCTTGGGCGCGGTGCTGATCGCGATCCTCATCCTGCTGCCGCGCGGTCTCGCCGGCCGCGTGAGCGAAGGGGGACGCGCGTGATCGCTCAGGTGTGGCAGTACGTGCTCGGCGGGGTCGTCGACGGTGCGATCTTCGCGCTGGTCGCCGCCGGCTTCGTGCTGATCTATCAGGTCACCGGGATCATCAACTTCGCGCAAGGCGAGTTCGTGATGGTCGGCGGGATGACGGCAGCATCGCTCGCGGCCGCGGGGATGCCGCCGCTGGGCGCCGCCGCGGTCGCCGTGGTGGTGGCGGCGTGCGTCGGAGCGCTCGCGTACCTGCTGGCGATCCGTCCGGCGCGCGGCGCGACCGGCGTGACGCTGATCTTCATCACGCTCGGGCTCGACGTCGCGCTGCGCGGCCTCGCGCTCTTCGTGTGGGGAACGAACCCGTACAGTCTTCCGCCGTTCAGCGCCGGCAATGCCGTCAAACTGTTCGGCGGCGTGCTCCCGCCGCAAGCGATGTGGGTGCTCGGGACGGATCTGCTCGTGTTCGCCGCGCTCTATCTGTTCTTCCAGAAGACCTACGTGGGGACGGCCGTGCGCGCGGCGGTGGCGAACCCGCCGATCGCCTCGACCTTCGGGATTCCGCTGCGCACCTTCGCGTTCGCGAGCTTCGTCGTCGCGGCGGCGATCGGTGGAATCGGCGGCGTGGTGATCACGCCGATCCCCGGCGTGCAGTACGACGCGGGCCTGACCTACGGGCTCGCCGGCTTCGTCGCCGCCGTGCTCGGCGGTCTGGAGAGTTTGCCGGGCGCGCTGCTCGGGGGCTTCGTACTCGGCATCGTCGAGCACGTCGCGGGCGGCCTCCTCTCGCCCGGTTGGGAACAAGGCGTCGGGTTCTTGATCCTCGTGCTGGTGCTCGTTCTGCGCCCGCAGGGGCTGCTCGGGCGCGCGGCGCGGCGCGCATGACGGCTGCGACGACGGCGGCGTTGACGGCGACGACGCTCGACGTTCGCGGCGTCTCGATGCGCTTCGGCGGCGTGCTCGCGCTCGACGACGTTACGTTCACCGCGCGGACCGGCGAAGTGCTCGGCGTGATGGGACCGAACGGCGCCGGCAAGACGACGCTTTTCAACGTGATCAGCGGCGTGCAGCGTCCGACCGCGGGGACGGTCTCGCTCGGAGGGGTCCCGCTCACCGGATGTCCGGTCGATCGCGTCGCCTCGCTGGGCGTGACGCGCACGTTCCAGACCCCGGTGATGTTCTGGGGCCTCACCGTTCGCGAAAGCATCGCGGTCGCGCTCGCGGCGCGCGAATTCGGCGGTTCGTACCCGCCGCCGCCGCTGCGAGCGCTGCTCCCCGCCGGTTTCGGCACGCCGGGGCGCCGCCGCGCCGACGCCGTCCTCAACGATCGCGCCGATGCGCTGCTCGCGAGCGCGGGCCTCGCTCACATGGGCGATCGCGCGACCGAGTCGCTGGCGTTCGGCGAAGAACGTCTGCTGGAACTCGCGCGCGCGCTCGCGGTCGAACCCGTCGTGCTGCTCTTGGACGAACCGCTCTCCGGACTCAACCCCGACGAGGTGGCGGACGTCTTGACGCTGGTGCGCGCAGCGCGTACCGCCGGCGTCGCGGTACTGCTGGTGGAACACGCCGTGGGCGAACTGCTCTCGGTCGCCGACCGCGTAGTCGTGCTCGACCACGGGCGCAAGATCGCCGAAGGAACGCCATCCGACGTCGCCGCCGATCCAATCGTCATCGACGCGTACATCGGAGACGAACTCGAATGACCCTTCGACAAGCTCAGGGTGACACACGCGACGATGCGCCGATGCTCGAGGTTGAGGGGGTCTCGACGATGCGCGGCCGCGTGCAGGTGCTGTGGGATGTCAGCCTCACCGTGCGGCTCGGCGAAACCGTCGCGATCGTCGGGCCGAACGGCGCCGGCAAGACGACGCTGGTCGGTTCGATCACGGGACTCTTACCGCCGTCGGCGGGCCGCATCCGCATCCAGGGGGCCGACGTGACCGGAAGCGCGCCGGAACGTCTGGCCGCACGCCGCGTCGCGCTCGTTCCCGAGCGGCGCGGCATCTTCGCTCCGTTGACGGTGCGCGAGAACTTGCTGATGGGCGCCTACGCGCGCAAGGCGCCTCGGGCCGAGCTCGATGCCGACGTCGCGGGCGTGCTCGAACTCTTCCCCGCACTGCAGCGCTATATCGGCGGAATCGCCGGGTCGCTCTCGGGCGGCGAACAGCAGATGGTCGCCATCGGGCGGGCGCTGATGGCGAAGCCGGACCTGATGCTGCTCGACGAGCCGAGCCTCGGGCTCGCGCCGAAGATCCGCAGCGAGATCTTCGGGGCGCTCTCCCGGCTGGCGCAGCGCGGGGTGACCATCCTGCTGGTCGAGCAGAATCTGCGGCTGGCCGCCAAGATCTGCCAGCGCGCCTACCTCATGCAGCGGGGCCGAATCGTCGGCACCGCGACGCCGGAAGAGCTCGCAGAGTCGGCTCGCAAGGTCTACTTGGAGTCGCACGGGTGAGGGCTGCGCCATGCAGAACGTATATCGCACTACAGAAGGAGGCATCACGTTGCGTTCGATCCTCGCTCGTACCGGCGCGCTCGCGCTGGGTCTGATCTTCATCGTCAGCGCGGCACCGCCGCGCCGAGCCGGCGCCGCCGCCGAGCCGTACGTCATCGGCGCGACCGTCTCTGAGAGCGGTCCGGGGTCGTCACTCGGCCGGCCGGAAGCCGACAGCATGCAGATGGCGGTCGACGAGATCAACAAGGCCGGCGGCGTGCAGGGTCATCCGCTGCAGATCACGATCCTCGACGACGAGTCCAACGCCACGACCGCGGTCAACAACGTCCGCAAGCTGATGGACCAGCATCCGATCGCGATCCTCGGCTCATCGCTGACGCAGACGTCGCTCGCGATGGTGCCGCTGGCGACGCAGGCGCAGATCCCGATGATCTCCTTCGCGTCGAGCGCGCAGGTGATCCAGCCGGTGTCGGACCGTCACTGGATCTTCAAGATGCCGATCACCGACTTCCACACGGCTCAGGCGCTGCAGGACTTCATGAAGAAGAAGCGCTGGACGAAGGTCGCGGTCATCTATCGCAACGACGACTACGGCAAGACCGGGCTCTCGCACTTCAAGGACGCGGGGAAGAACTTCGGCTTCGAGGTCGTCGACGCCGAGCCGATCGCCGCGAATGCCAGCGATGCGACGACGCAGCTGACCCACATCAAGGCGGCGAACCCGCAGGCCGTCGTCGTGTGGTCGACCTTGCCGAGCGCGAACGTCGTCATCAAGGGCTACCGCGAGCTCTCGATGCCGTATCCGATCCTCTATTCCGACGGCGCGGCGACCGGCGTCTTCTTGACTCAGGCCGGCGCGAGCGTCAACGGCGCGTACATCGCGAGCACGAAGATCAACGTCGTCGACACGCTGGCGAACAACGATCCGCAGAAGAAGCTGCTGCAGCACTACGTCGCCTCGTTCGTGCAGAACTACCCCAAGGACGCACCGGTGAGCATCTTCGGCGGCTTCGGCTACGACGGCGTCTACGTGCTGGCGGAGGCGCTGAAGAACGCCAAGACCTCCCAGGCGGAGAAGCTTCGCAACGCGCTCGAGCACCTCACCTACACCGGCGTCTCCGGGACGTTCAGCATGACGCCGGCCGACCACAACGGCCTCTCGGTGTTCTCGACCGTCGTCACCCAGGTCGAGAACGGGAAGTTCATCGTCGCGAAGTGATGACCCAAGCCCAGCGAGAGCGTGCGTATCGCGCGCTCTCGCTCGCCCGGGCACTCGACGAGCGGATGTGGCGGCTCGCCCGGGCGGGCCGCGCGCATTTCGCCGTTCCGTGCAGCGGTCACGAAGCGATCGGTGCCGGCTACGCGCTCGCGCTGCAGCCGGGCTTGGACTGGGTCTCCCCGCACTACCGCGATCTCGCCGCGCTGCTCGTGCTGGGCATGGAGCCGCGCGACGTCATGCTGTGTTTCTTCTCGCGGCCTAGCGATCCGAATGCGGCGGGACGACAGCCGTACGCGCACTTCGGCTCGCGCCGCCTGCACGTGCTCTCGCAGCAAGGACCGCAGCCGAATCACTGCTCGCACGGCGTCGGCTGCGCGTGGGGCTCGAAGATCCTCGGCGACGGCAGCGTCTCGGTGATCGCTTTCGGCGACGGCGGCGCGCAGAAAGGCGAGGTGCACGAGTCGATGAACCTCGCCGCAGTCCACCGTCTGCCGTGCATCTTCGTCGTCCATCGCAACGGCTGGACGCAGTCGGTCAGGCGTGAGGACGAGTACGCGACGGAGACGCTCGTCGCGCGCGCCGCCGGCTACGGCATGCCGGGTATCGCCGTCGACGGCACCGACATCGAAGCGATGGTGGCCGCGACGACCGAAGCCGTCGAACGCGCGCGCGCCGGCGGCGGGCCGACGCTGATCGACGCGCACTGCGTGCGGTTTCTGCCCAACACATCGAACGACGACGACACCCGCTATCGCGACCGCGGTGCGCTCGAAGCGGACTTCGCGACCGGCGACCCGCTGGTGCGCGCACGGGCGCTCGTCGACCCGGTGTTCGCGCAACGCGTCGACGACGAGAACGCCGCCGCGGCGCAGGAGGCTGCGGAATGGGCGGAAGCGCAGCCGCTCGGCGATCCGGCGACCGTCATGGAGCACGCCTATGCGTGAGCTGACGGTACTCGAAGCGGTGCGCGAAGCGCTGGCCGAGGAGATGGCGCGCGATCCGCGCGTGATCGTGATGGGCGAGGACGTCGGCAGACTCGGCGGCGTGTTCCGCGCGACCGAAGGCTTGTACGACCGGTTCGGCGCGCAGCGTGTGATCGACATGCCGATGGCGGAGACCGGCATCGCGGGCGTCGCCGTCGGCATGGCGATGCGCGGTTTGCGTCCGGTGGCGGAGATCCAGTTCGCCGACTTCATTCACGCGGCGATGGATCATCTGGTCGGCGAGGCTGCGAAAATCCGGTGGCGCACGGGGGGCGACTGGAGCTGCCCGATGGTGCTGCGAACGGCGTACGGCGGCGGTTTTCGCGGCGGACCGTACCATTCGCAAAGCGTCGAGGCGTACTACGCGCACGCGCCCGGATTGAAAGTCGTCGCCCCGTCGACGCCGGCCGACGCCAAGGGACTCTTGCTCTCGGCGATCCGCGATCCGGATCCCGTGATCTTCCTCGAACACAAACGCACCTACCGCGCGATTCGCGGACCGGTCCCCGACGGCGACGTCGTCGTCCCGATCGGAAAGGCCGCGATCGCGCGTCCCGGCAGCGACGTCACCGTGCTGGCCTACGGCATGATGCTGCACGAATCGCTCGCCGCCGCCGCGACGCTCGCCGATGAGGGGATCGACGTCGAAGTCGTCGACTTGCGCACGCTCCTCCCGCTCGATCGCGAAACGATCCTGACGTCGCTCGCGAAAACGCGCCGGCTGTGCGTCGTCCATGAAGACACGATCACGATGGGCCTCGGCGCCGAGCTGTGCGCGCTCGCCGCCGAGGCCGGCGTGCTCGACGTCCCGCCGGTGCGCGTCGCGATGCCCGACATCCCGGGTATCCCGGTCGACGACGTGCTCGAAGACGCGATACTGCCGAACCGCGCGACGATCCGCGACGCGCTGGTGCGGCTCGCCGCGCGCGAACGCACGCACGGCGCGTCGCGCGCCGCATACGATCCCGCCATCCCACAGGCGTCGAGCACGATCGAAGTGGCGCTCGCCGAGGAACACCTGCGCGGCGCCCTCGACGCGGTGGTCGAAGCGTGCGCGGCGTTCCCGCGCTTCAACGCGACGTTCGCGTGGAGCGGCATCACCGAACATGACGGCGTCGTCGTCGACCTGGACCTAGGCGCGTCCGCACCGGCCCGCGGCGGCGGTACGATCACGCTGGTCGATTACGGCCGCGACGGCGCCGATCTCGCCGTCCCGTTCGTCCGTCCCAACCAAACCGCCGCGCTGCGCATCGGCGCCGTCCGCAACGGACGCGCCTTCGTCACGTGCGCCGTCGACCACCGCGCGATCGACGGCTCCGACGCCGGCCGTTTCCTCGCCGCCTTCAAAACCGCGATTGAACGCCCCCATCACGCTGAGCGCCACCGTTACGTTGAGCGCCAGTGTCACCCTGAGCTTGTCGAAGGGCCCTCGTCCGCCCGCCCCGACGCTCACACCGCAGGGCAGACCCCATGAACGTCGAGTTTCCGAAGCTCGCCGACACCCTCGTCGATGGCCTCGTCTCGGCCTGGTACAAAAAACCCGGTGACACGGTGAAGAAGGGCGAGCCGCTCTTTGCGGTCGAGACCGACAAGGTCAACACCGACGTGGAATCGCCCTACGACGGCACGCTCGCCGAGATCCTCGTCGCCGAGGGTGAGCGCGCGGACGTCGGAGCGGTGTTGGCCCGCTTCGCGGGCGGCGAGGAAACGGCATCGCCGCCGCAACAGGCGAACGCACCCGGCGAACACACCGCCGTATCGCGCCCGATCGCGCCCGCATCGGCGAGCGGCGGCGGTCTCGGCGCGATGCGCAAGCGGATCGCCGAGCGCATGACGGAAGCGCGCGCGACGATCGCGCAGGGCTCGTGCGCGAAGCGGGTCGACCTCTCGTCGATCCAGCGCCGCGGCGCATCCTGGACGGCCATCTTCGTGAAAGCGTTCGCGGAGGCGCTCGAGGCCGACCGGATCGGCGTCGCCGTCGAGATCCCCGGCGGCCTCATCGTCCCGGTCGTTCCCGACGCGCGGGACGCATCGCTGCACGACATCACCGTGCGCATCGCGGATCTCGCGGAGCGCGCGCGAACGAACGCGCTGACCGCGCTCGACGTCGGCGGCGCGGCGGCGACCGTCACGAACGTCGGCGCGACCGGCACGCTGCTGGCGTTCCCGCTGGTGGCTCCCGGTGAGCCGGCGATCCTCGCTCCCGGCGCGATCGTCGACGGCGCGTGCTGGCTCGCGTTGTGCTACGACCGGGCGCGCTACGACGAATACGCGGCGGACC
This sequence comes from Vulcanimicrobiota bacterium, assembly GCA_028287525.1. GTDB lineage: Bacteria > Vulcanimicrobiota > Vulcanimicrobiia > Vulcanimicrobiales > Vulcanimicrobiaceae > Vulcanimicrobium. Next base: position 14,819 of record JAQBPM010000413.1, read on the forward strand.
GTCTGCTGGCGAGGGTCTCCGAACGTCTGGTGGCGCGCTGAGCGCAGCGCCTCAGGCGGAGTGGGTCGCGGTCGCTTCTTCCCCGGACTGGGCCCACGAGGCGGAGCGTGCCTCGGCGATCGCGGCTTCCAACGCGGCAGCCTGATCTTTCGGACACGGGCAAGGCGTCCGCCCGCCCATGCAACCTTCCGGCGTGTGCCGGTCGAGGCCGTGCTCGCACGTGCAGTAGACGAGATATTTCATCCGAGGGTCTCCTCTCCACTCCGTCCGAGGGGACGGGCACCCTACGACGATGGTATGCACCCGGTCACGCGAGGTCAGTACGCTAGCGTACTTGTCGGCGGGGTCTTTCGTCCTCGAAAACCGTCCCGGCTCCGCAGGGTGAGCGCCGTCACGCGCGCGAACGCGGACGCGCAATGATCGGCGAAGAGCCTTCGAAAATCCGCGTGCGCGAAGCGGACGAGCGGGCGTTCATCGTCCATGCCCTCACCGCGCTGAACGTCTCCGAAGATGACGCCCGAGACGTGGCCGACGTGCTGGTCGCGGCCGACCTGCGCGGGGTGGAGTCGCACGGGATCGCGAGGCTCGATACGTTCTATTGCCGGCGCATCGAAGGCGGCGTCGTCAGCGCGCGCCCTCGGTACGCGGTCCTGTGCGACCGGCCGACGCAGTATGCGCTCGACGCGGGAAACGGCTTGGGTCACCCTGCCGGGAAGCACGCGATGGCGGCAACGATCGCCAAGGCGCGCGAGCACGGCGTCGCGTTCGCGACGGTCCGCAATTCGAACCATTACGGGATCGCCGCCTACTACGCGATGATGGCGCTCGAGCACGACATGATCGGGCTCTCGATGACGAACTCGACGCACCTCGCCGTGCCAACGTTCGGCCGGCAGAAGACGCAGGGAACGAATCCGATCGCCGTGGCGATCCCCGCGAACGGCCGGCCGCCGTTCGTGCTCGACATGGCGACGACGGGGGTGACGTTCGGCCGGCTCGAGGTCAGCGACCGAAAAGGCAAGGCGCTCAAACCCGGCTGGGCGGTCGGCCCGGACGGCAGCGAGACGCTCGATCCCGCGCTCGCGATGACGCAGGGTGCGCTGCTTCCGCTGGGCGGATACGGGACCGAAGGCGGCGGCCACAAGGGCTACGGCCTCGGCGCGCTGGTCGAGATCCTCTGCGGCGTGCTCTCCGGCGGCGCGTTCGGCACGGCACTGCGTCTCGACGAACGCGGTCTGCACGGCGGCACCGTCGGACACTTCTTCGGCGCGTTCAAGGTGGGAGCGCTGCGCGACGTCGGCGGGTTCGGTGCCGATCTCGAGCGCGAGCTGCGCGGGTTCGAGGACAGCGCGCCGGTGCCCGGTGCCGAGCGCGTGATGACGGCCGGCGAACCGGAACGCCTCAACACCGAACGTTTCCGCCGCGAAGGCGTGCCGATCGACCCGAAGGTGTGGGAAACGATCGACGGCCTCGCCGATCGGCTCGGGATCCCCAAGCTCGAGCGATTCGAAATCTCGTAGAGCTCAGAGATCGATCCGGCAGAAGTTGGGATTGCTCTACGCGTGCCCGAACCATACCGCGACCGTCACGACAAGGGCTGTCGCCAGCACGCCGCACGTCGCGTACCACCAGTGCGGGCGAACTCGTACCGTGGGAAACAGGCCAAGGACGAGCGTCGACACGGCGATCGCGCCGGCCACCAACGGTACGAGCCAGATCAGCCCGAACATGCCCAAGAAGATGGCGTGGCCGACATTGCAGCGCAGTGTGTCGATGAGGAGCACCGTGCCGTACCCGGCGGCCGGAACTCCGCTGCCGGCGCTAAGAATCGCGAACGTGCTGGAACGAGCTGCGTCAGTCATGGTGCTACCGTCGCACGTCTGGTGACGGCGCACGTCAGTAGTAGTACTGATTTCCGGCGTCCGAAGCGGAAGGACGCCGCTGCGACCGCCACGCAGCCCATACTCTGATGACAGAAGGCACCGTTACCACCGCCCGCGTTCGAGAAGCTGACCTCCTGGCGTTTGTCGAGCGGGCGCTGACCACGGTCGGCGTCGACGGCGAACAGGCTCGCATCGTCGCGAACGTGCTCGTCGCAGCGGATCGGCGCGGGATCGAATCGCACGGCGTCGCGCGGTTGCGCTGGTTCTATGTCGACCGCATCCGCAACGGCCGCATCGCGCCTCGTCCCGCGTACACGATCGCGCGCGAGACGGCAACGTCGCTGCTGCTCGATGCGGGCAACGGTCTAGGACATCCCGCGTCGCATCGCGCGATGACGCTGGCGATTGAGAAGGCGCACGAGAGCGGGATCGCCTTCGCCGCGGTCCGGAACTCCAACCACTACGGGATCGCCGGCTACTACGCGATGATGGCGCTCGAGCACAACATGATCGGGATCTGCTCGACCGACTCGGCGCACTTCGCCGTTCCGACGTTCGGCCGCACGCCGATGCAGGGAACGAACCCGTTCGCGTTCGCGATCCCGGCGGGGAACGAGCCGGCGTTCGTGCTCGATTTCGCGACGACGACGGTCACCTACGGCAAGCTCGAAGTCTACGAACGCAAAGGACTCAAGCTCAAACCCGGCTGGGCGGTCGACGGCGAAGGCAGGCCCGCCGACGATCCGGCGGTGCGGCACGGCGGCGGATCGCTGCTCCCGCTCGGCGGTTTCGGAACCGAGAACGGCGGCCATAAGGGGTATGGCCTCGGCGCGCTCGCCGAGATGCTCACCGGCGTGCTCGCTGCGGGCTGGTTCGGCGCCGCGCTGACGATTGGGGAGAGCCCGACCGCGCAGTCGGGGATCACGTCGCATTTCTTCGGTGCGATTCGCATCGACGCGCTCCGGGACGCCGACGAGTTCAAGCGCGACATGGACCGTGAGCTGCGCGCGTTCAAAGACAGCACGCCGGCGCCCGGGCAAGATCGTATCTACGTCGCCGGCGAGATCGAATACGAGAACGAGATCGCGTTCCGTCGGGACGGCATCCCGTTGATCGCGCCCGTCATCGACGACCTCGACGCGCTCGCCGACGAGCTGAAAATTCAGCGCGTCGCACGGCTACCTTCGGCGTCCTGGGTAGCGAACAGGACGTGAGCGACGCCGCCCGGGGACCCGTCCGGCTATCGGCGGGGCGCAGCAGTGCGGAAGCGGAGCCGGAGCGCGTGCGCTGCTCGGGGCGCATCGTTTCAAGAAGTGCGTGCCGTCCCTCGCTCTGAATCGTGCCATA
>JAQBPM010000418.1 GCA_028287525.1 Vulcanimicrobiota bacterium
GCGTCCCGCCGCTGACCTGGCATCAATTCCGCGCCGCCGCCGACGCGCCGCTCGGGTTTCTTTGCCTGGTCCCGATCGAGCGCGACCGCCCGCAGCTGCCGACCGCGGACGAGCTCGCCGCACTGCGCGCAAATCCCGCGATCGCGGAGTTCTTGGGGTAGTTTTGTCACTCCGAGCTTGTCGAGGAGCCCTCGTCACGCACGGTGGCACGCCTCCTGCGGTGCAACGTAAGCGGTAGGGCGCGGCTTAAAGGCCCCTCGACAAGCTCGGGGTGACAGTGGCGCTCCAGCGTTGTAGCAGGCGTTCGGCGGTTGGGCGCAGTGTTGCCCAGGCGGCGCGTTCGGTCGGGGTTGGGGCGGCGTCGGCGCTTTCGATCGCTCCTTGCAGATCGCCGAGGGCGCCCGAGACGGCGCGCAGCGTGTCGATGCGGCCGGTGGCTCGTTCGCCGTTGGTCGGGGGCTGCCCGGCGATCGCCGTGATGCGGCCGACGTTCGCGTTCGGCTTCTTGCGCAGCGCGTCGGAGGCGGTGATCGCGGCACGCAGGCGGCCGCGCAGGTCGTACACCTGACGCGCGAGCGCGTATTGCGCGACCAGGTCGGCATCGCGCGCCGCGATATGGGGCGCCCGGCGAACCGCGAGCGGCCGCTCGTAGGTTCGGCCGTCGAGCGCCAGACGGACTCGGTACCGGCCCGGCGGGGCGAACGGTGCGTCGTCGCCGCCTCCGACCCGGAAGTCCCACGCGAAACGGTGCATCCCCGGTTCGCCTGACGGAACCGGATTCGCCGCGATCCAGTACGCGGGATAGTCGACGTCGCTCGCGTCCGTGGTCTTCGGTCGCTCGGCGCTCGACCATCGGCGCAGCACGGTGCCGTGTGCGTCGAGGACCGCGAGCGTAACGGGGCCATTTGCGCCGTGCGGCACGACGTAGTCCAGGATCGCGCCGTACGGCGGGTTCTCGCCGCGCGAGAGTTCCGGCGGCATCGCTTCGCCTTCATCACCGTAGGGCCGATAGCGGACCGCATCGCGCGGCGCGAACAGCCGAGCCCCGGCTGACGCGCCGGCGGCGAGCTGACGCAGCGGATCGACGTCGTCGAGAATCCAGAACGCACGGCCGTGCGTCGCAATGACGAGGTCGCCGTCGTGCACCGCGATGTCGCGAACCGAGACGACCGGCATGTTCGCGCGCAGCGAACTCCACGACGCTCCGTCGTCGAACGACACGAAGACGCCGGTTTCGGTACCCGCATACAACAGGCCGCGCTGCACGGGGTCTTCGCGAACGACGTTGACGTTGCCGTCGGGGAGACCCGCGACGGCGGCGCGCCAGGTGCGCCCGGCATCGTGCGTCACCGCGATCGCGGGACGGTCGTTGTCGAGCCGATGCTCGTCGATCGCGACGTATGCCGTCGCGTCGTCGAAGTGGGACGCGTCGATCGCCGCGACGTGCTGCCACGCTCCCGCGCCGGGCGGCGTAACGTCGCGCCACGTGCGTCCGCCGTCGGCCGTGCGATGAACGAGCCCGTCGTCGGTCCCGGCCCACAGCAGCTGCGCGTTGCGCGGCGACGGTGCGAGCGCGTAGACGACGCCGCGCGACGCCTCGCCGTCGGAGTCGCGCGCCGTCGCTCGATCGAGGGTCGCCGGAATCGCCGGCGCCGGGCGCGTGAGATCGCGCGAGATCGCCGTCCAGTGCGCGCCGCGGTCGCGGCTGCGCCAGATGCGTTGATTCGAGACGTACAACGCGCCGTCGCGGCCGAACGCGATCGGCATCGTCCATTCGGTGCGCCAGATTCCGGCGCGCCCGAGCAGCGGCGAGAGCCCGCGCGTCTGCGCGGTGCGCAGATCCTCGCGGCTGACGCCGTAGCCGTCGCGCCCGAAGATCGCCTCGCGGTCGCGCGGATCCGGCACGATCGTCCCGCTCTCGCCGCCGGCGGTGATCGGGCGCCAATCGCGCTCGTCGATGCCGCGATGGGTACTGCGCGAGAGGATCGCCGCGGCGCCGTTGTCCTGCTGCGCGCCGTACACGCGGTACGGGAGGGCGCCATCGACCGCGACGTGATAGAACTGGCCGGTCGGCTGATTGAACCACGACGACCAGGTCGCCGTGCCGTCGACGCTCACCGTCGCACCTTGATCGCTGCCGAGCACCATCCGCGCGGGATCGGTCGGGTCGATCCACAGCTGGTGAAAATCATCGCCGTCGGGGGAACCTTTGATCGCGGTGAACGACGTGCCGCCGTCGTTCGAACGGTACAGCGCCGTGTCCGAGACGTACACGCGATCGGCGTTCTTCGGATCGACGCTCACGTGGCAGAAATACCAGCCGCGCTGCCAGAGGCGCGAATCTTTCGCCGTGCGCTTCCACGTCGCGCCCGCGTCGTCGCTGCGGTAGAGCCCGCCGTCTTTCGCGTCGACGATCGCGTAGACGCGGTCCGGCGTGCTCGGCGCGACCGCGAGGCCGATCTTGCCGAGCCCTTCCGCCGGAAATCCGCCGCCCTCGACGCGCGCCCACGTGACGCCGCCGTCGGTCGATTTCCAGAGCGACGAACCGGGGCCGCGCGAGGGCGGATAGACGCTCCAGGGCGGGCGCCGCGTCTGCCACAGCGATGCGTAGATCACGCGCATCGACGGATCGGCCGCGAGATCGATCGCACCCGTGTCGCGGTCGCGGAACAGCGTGCGCGTCCAGGTCGCTCCGCCGTCGGTCGAACGGTAGACGCCGCGCATGTCGCTCGGGCCGTAGGCGTGGCCGAGCGCAGCGACGACCAAAATCTTGGGATCGTGCGGATCGACCAGAATCCGGCCGATCTGACGCGAGTCGGTCAGACCGATGCGCGTCCACGTCGCGCCTGCATCGTTCGAACGATACATCCCGTTGCCGTGGATGATGTCGGATCGCATGTCGGCTTCACCGCTGCCGACGTACACCGTCGAAGGATCGCTCGGCGCGACGGCGATCGCACCGATCGAGGCGACCGGGGCGCCGTCCATGATCGGCGTCCACGAACGTCCGGCGTTCCCGGTCTTCCACACGCCGCCGCCGACCGCTCCGAGATAGAACGTACGCGCATCGCCCACAACGCCGCTTACCGCGGCGGCACGCCCGCCGCGGAACGGGCCGATGTTGCGCCAGCGCAACCCTGCATACAGCGAGGGATCGACGGCGCCGCCCGCACCGGCACGCGCGCCGGCGGAAGGCTCGATCACGACGGCCAGCGTCACGGCGGCGACCAGCGCCGCCGTCATTCGCGAACGCGCGCGCACGCTAGGCCTCCGCCGGTTCGCCGGGGAGCGGTCGGAACAGCGCGCCGGCCTCGTCCGGCTCGGCCGTCACGCCGAGCGGATGGAGATGGCGGATGAACCAGTGCGCGATCGCGCGCAAGCGGAGCACGCGGCTGCGCGGCTTGCCGCTGCGCGAGAGCTCGTGTCCGGTGTCGGCGAAGCGGACGAACTCGGTCGAGAGCCGTCCCATGCGGCGCAGGATCGTGAAGAGCTGTTCGGCTTGATCGATCGGACAGCGGAAGTCGCGTTCGCTGTGTTCGACCAGCAGCGGTACGGCGATCGCCCTCGCCGCGCGCATCGGCGAACCGTCGAAGAGCCGCTGACCGGCATCGTCGGCGAAGCGCGCGTCCAATTCGCGTTCGAGGAACCAGCCGAGGTCGGAGGCGCCGACCATGCTCACGAAGTCGTTGACCGCCCGCATCGACACGCCGGCCGCGAAGCGGTCGCTGTGCCCGAGCAGCCAGCTCGTCATGAAGCCGCCGTACGATCCGCCGGCGGCGCCGATGCGCGTGGTGTCGAACGTTCCCTGCGCGAGTGCGCCGTCGAGGATGGAGAGAACGTCGGCCGCGTCGATCCCGCCCCAGTCGCCGAGGATCGCGTCGGCATACGCATGACCGTACGACTGCGATCCGCGCGGATTGCCGTACGCAACCGCGCAGCCTTGTGCGGCGAGCACTTGGAATTCCAGGAAGAACGTCGCGCCGTACGCACCGTGCGGTCCGCCGTGCACTTCGAGCACCAGCGGCGGGCGCGCTTCGCGCGGTTGGGCCGGCGCGATCAGCCACGCGTCGAGCACCGTGCCGTCGGCTGCGCGCGGACGGTAGCGTTGCGGCGCGACGACGATTTTCTCCGCCAGCCAAGGATTGGTCTGGGTCAGCACGCGTTCGGCGCCGTAGGGTTCGACCAGCGCGATCTCGTTGGGGACCGTCGGCGTGGAGAACGCGATGGCGATCGAGCCGTCGCCGGCGAGCGAAAAGCCGAAGATCTGCCGTTCGCCGCCGCAGACGACGCGCGTCCCGCTGCCGTCGCGCGCGAACGCGCGCAGCGTGGTCGCCCCGTCGTCGCAGACGGTCATGAGGATCTCGCGATCCCCGGCCGTCCAGGTCGGCGCGGACGAATTGTGACCGCTGCGCAGATCGCCGGCCAGACAATCGCCGACCGTGCGCCCGAGCCCGGCCGAGAGCGAGCGCAGTGCGCCGCCCTGCGCGGAGATGACGAGCAGTTCTTCGTCGAAGCGGCCGCCGCCGTCGTCGCCGTGCTCGTGTCCGATGACGGCGATCTCGCGGCCGTCGCGCGAGAAGGCCGGCGCCGAGAGCGGTCCGGTCGACTGGGTAAGCCGCGTGAAGGCTCCGCTCGCGACGTCGACCACGCACAGATCGGCGATCGCCGTCGCCTCCTCCGGCGCGTCGATCCGTGCGGTGAACGCGAGGCGCGTTCCGTCGGGCGACCACGCCGGTGCGTTGACGTCGAAATCGCCCGTCGTCAGCCGGCGCGCCTCTGGGCCCGCCGCATCGACGACGAAGAGATGCTTGCGGACGCCGTCGAGGATGCCATCGGAATCGCTCTTGAACGGCAGCATCCGGATGTGACGCGCGCCGCTCTTCTCATCGAGGTACGCGCGTGCGCTCGCCGGGTCGTGTTCGGCCGTCGCGACGAACGCGAGCTGCTGCGAATCCGGGGACCACGCGAGCGCGGTGATCTTTCCGTAACCCGTGGCGAGCGGGATCGCCTCGCCGCCGGTCAGGGGCAGCACGAAGAGGCGCGCGGCGTCGTCGCGATCGGCGACGAAGGCCAGCGCGGAGCCGTCCGGCGCGACGCGGGGCAGCCGATCGCTCTTGCCGCGGGTGAACGGACGATCGGAGCCGTTGCGGTCGATCCGATGGATCGCGCCGCGCGCCTCGTCGGCCTCGGCGTCTTGCCAGGTTCGGCGGTAGTACACGGCCGCGCCGTCGGGAGCAATTTGTGGGTCGGAGACGAGGACAATGCGAAGAAGGTCGCTCGGTACGAGAGGACTGGCCATCGGATCCGAGGATTACCGGCGAACGATGCGCCTTCCCGCACTGCTTCTGGTTTTTGCGTTCGCCTCGTTCGCGGCGGCCGCGCCGGCCCGCGCAGAGGACGGCGACGTGCTGATCCAGGCCGGGCACGAAGGCCGGCCGGCGAGCTGCGCGCCGCATCACGTGACCGCGTGCAACCTCGGGACCGGCGCCCAAGGCGCGCAGGAACGCGAGTGGACGGTCATCGTCGCCGACGAGGCGACCAGCGCTCTGCGCGCGGCAGGCTACACGGTGCTGCGACGGCCGGCCGACTACGACGGCCGCGACACCGCGCGCGCCGCCGTGTTCATCCACTTCGACGGCGCGCAGCCGTGCGCGAGCGGCGCTTCGCTCGGCTTTCCGGAGACGACGAGCCGCTCATTCGTCGACACGTGGGAACAGCGGTACCGGGCTTGGTTTCCCTATCGCTTCGTTGGGGAGAACTTCACCGTCAACGAACACCACTACTACGGCTTTCGCAAAGTCGACGCACCGGAGAAGATGCTCATCGAATTCGGCGAGATGACGTGCCCGGCACAATTCGCGTGGATGGCGCCGCGGCTGCACGAGATGGGCACGCGGCTCGCCGCGTTTCTGAAGGAGCAGGTCCCGCGGTGAAGCGCGCGGCGTTCGTCGCGGGCGCCGTCGCCGCGGGCGCGTTCGGGCGCGCGGCGGGCGCGCAGCCGGCGCTCGACGTGACCCGCGCCGCCCGCGGCATCCCGGGCGCAACCGGACTGGTGGTGCGCACGATGGGCAACGGGCCGCCGATCGCGTCGCTGCACGCTCACGAACGGTTTCCGGCGGCGTCGGTGATCAAGCTGGGGATCATGGCGGCCGTCTACCGCGCGTACGATGCCGGCACGGCGCATCCGCGCGATCGCGTTCGCACCCGCGCCGAAGATTTGATCGGGGGATCGGACGTCCTGGCGGGCTCACCCGCGGGACGTGCGTGGTCACTCGACGCGCTCGTCAAAGCGATGATCCACGTCAGCGACAACGCCGCCTCGAACACGCTCATCACCGCCTTCGGCATGCACGCGATCAACGCCGCGATGCATACGGCCGGGATGACGTCTTCGCGGCTCGCACGGCACTTCGCCGACGTCGTCCCGCCCTGGAAGCGCAGCGAGAACGTCGTCACGCCCGCGGACGTCGCCAACCTGCTCTTCGAGATCGAGCGCGGCGCGCGCGAAGGCATCCCGACGATCGCGTCGCCGAACAGCTGCCGCGCGATGATCGACGTGATGCTCGGAAACGACGACGCCACCAAGATCGTGCGCGGCTTGCCGCCCGGCACCCCGTGCGCGCATAAGACCGGCGAGATCGACGGCACCCGCAACGACGCGGGGATCGTCGACCCGTTCGGGGACACGCCCTACGTCATCGTCGTCCTCACGCGAAACGTGCGCGACAACTCCGCCGCGAACGCCGGGATCGCGGCGATCACCCGCCGCGTCGACGCGGCGCTGCGAAAAGCCGGCTGATCGCGCGCCTAGGAGCGCGACCGTTTCGCGGTTTCAGCCAGGGGAATTGCCGAACGTGAATTGCCGGAAGCCGCCGCGCAAGAATACCACTGCGACGGAGGCGATCAGCAGCACAAATGGGACCGTTGCTGCCGCCGTCTGACCGTGCGTCAGGTGCATCGTAAGGGCTCCAAGCATGTTGCACGCTGCCAGAGCGGCCGCGATCGAAGCATATCGCGGAATAAGAACACCTACCGCGGAGACGAGCTCTACAACGGCGATCACGTACATGAACCAGATCGGCAAACCGAAGAGGTTGAACGCTTGAACCTCCATCGGGTTCGTGGTGAACTTAAAAAAAGACGCAGATAAGAATGCGATCGCGATGAGGACGCAGAGCACCCAGGTGAATATTCGCACGGTCTGGCCTTTCTAGGACGACGATACAGGGGCGAGATGATTGACCGAAATATATCATTGAGTATACACAATCATTTGCCTCAGTCAATGCTAGAATGCATGATATAATGTTGCCCGTGCGCGCTACTGAGGCTGGCGTTCCAGCGAATCTGACGATAGGGATGCTAATGGCCGTGCTGGGACGTAGTGCGACGAAGATCATCACGGAAGACTTGCGGCAGACCGGCATCAAGCCGCGCCATGTCGCCGCACTCGCAGCGCTGAGGCGAGGGGTTTTAACCCAGCAAGCCCTTGGCGAGGCGGTCCACACGGATGCCGCTCAGCTCGTCGGACTTCTTAATGAATTGGAAGCCGCAGAGCTCGTGTCGCGGCGGCGCGATCCGAACGATCGCCGACGTCACATCGT
>JAQBPM010000419.1 GCA_028287525.1 Vulcanimicrobiota bacterium
GGGCGAGGGATCGGCTTCATCTGCGCCTGCCGCGACGATCGACGCGCCCGTCGAGCAGCTGGACATCGGGACGGTGGTCAAGGCCTCGCAAGCAGTGTCGGGTGAGATCGAACTCGACAAGGTGATCGAGACGCTCATGCGGATCGCCCTCGAGCATGCGGGGGCCGAGCGGGCCCTGCTCATTCTTTTCACCAGCGACGAGTCGCGGATCTCGGCGGAGGCGACGACGGGTCACGGAACGGTTGACGTGACGCTGCGTTCGGCGGCCGTGACCCCCGCCGATCTTCCCGAATCCGTGCTCCAGTACGTGATCCGGACACGCGAGAGCGTGATCCTGGACGACGCCTCGGCGTCGACGCTGTTCTCGGCGGATGCGTACATGCAGCAGCGCCGACCTCGGTCAGTGCTCTGCCTCCCCTTGATCAAGCAGACCAAACTCGTCGGCGCACTCTATCTCGAGAACACGTTGACTCCGCGCGTTTTCACCGCCGGCCGCATTGCGGTGTTGGAATTGCTGGCCTCGCAAGCCGCGATATCGCTGGAGAATGCCACCCTCTATTCCGATCTGCAGCACAGCGAGGGCTTCCTGGCTGCAGGGCAGAGAGTCAGCCACACCGGCAGCTGGGGCTGGAACCTTGCGACCGGAGAACGGTCCTGGTCGGAGGAGACGTTCAGAATCTTGGGATACAATCCAGCGGTTTCTCCCACCCTCGAGATGGGTCTTCAACGCGTCCATCCGGACGACGTTCCAATCGTACAACGGCAAATCGACCGAGCATCGCGTGACGGACAGGGCTTCGAGGTCGCGCCTCGATTGCTGATGCCGGACGGTTCAGTCAAATACGTCCATCTCGTCGCTCAAACGGTACGGAACCAAAAAGGCCAGTTGGAATTCATCGGCGCGCTGATGGACGTCACCGCAGCAAAGCGCGCCGAGGAGGACCTGCGTAAGGCGCAGGCCGACCTCGCGAACGTCTCGCGCGTCACGACGCTGGGCGAGGTCGCCGCCTCGATCGCGCACGAAGTAAACCAACCGATCACCGCGGTTGTCAGCAACGCAGAAGCCTGCGGGCGCTGGCTCGACTCCAGCGCTCCCAACTTGCATGAGGTGCGCGCCGCGGTCCAAGCCATCATCAAGAACGGTCATCGGGCGGGCGATATCACCCATCGCGTACGCGCGCTGTTTCAGAAGACCGACACCCAAAAAACACCGCTCGACCTCAACGACGTCGTGAACGACGCCATTGCTTTGGTCCAGGACGAGCTGTCTAGCTATCGGATATCGCTGCGCAAGGACCTCGCAGCCGCTTTGCCTCGGGTCAGCGGTGATCGGATCCAGCTGCAGCAAGTGCTCGTCAATCTGGTGAAGAACGGCATCGAAGCGATGCAGCCGGTCACCGATCGGTCGCGCGAATTGGTGATCCGAACGCACCAGGACGAGGCACACTACGTGCTCGTCGCAGTGCAGGACGGTGGCGTCGGAATCGCCGCCGAGAACGCGGACCAGCTGTTCAAGCCATTTTTCACCACGAAATCCAGCGGGATGGGCATGGGACTCGCGATCTGCCGTTCCATCATCGAAGCGCACGGGGGACGGCTCTCGGCTCGCGGCAACGCCGGACCAGGTGCGACGTTACAATTCGTCCTGCCGCCGTACGAACACGTTGCGTCATGATCATCGGGGATGGCGCGCCATGTCTTCGCAGTTCCGGCACGACGACGCACGTGGCCGCTGCGCAGACGCCCTGAGGCGGCGCGCTTGCCGTAATGGCCTGCACGCGGCCGCAACCTGTAATGACGCTTATGATGCCTGGGCGGCTACGCGCGTAAGCTTCAGGTCGTGCAATCCTCATCTCCAGGCAGGGTGAACGTAAAGACGGCACCTTGGGGTACGTTTGCAGTAGCCCATACACGTCCACCGTGAGCTTCGATGATCGAACGGCAGATCGAAAGTCCCATGCCCATGCCATTGGACTTGGTCGTGTAGAATGCGTCGAAGAGGCGATCCAGCCCCTTCGGGTCTAGGCCCGAGCCTGAATCTCGTACGGCGACGAGCACGGCATTCGACGCGCCTTTTTCGGTGCTGATCAGCAACTCACGCGCCCCTTCCCCGGCACCGCTCATCGCTTCGACGGCGTTGACGATCAGGTTGAGTATCACTTGTTGCAGTTCGATTCGATCGCCTTGAACGAGCGGTAAACCCTCTGCGAGCCGGGTCAGCAGCGAGACACCATTTCTCTGAACCTCGCTGCGTATCAGGGCGATGACTTCGAGGATCGGTTCGTTGACGTCCAACGGATCATTCCGCGACGGTGCCCCTTTGATGAGGCTGCGAATACGGTTGATGATTTCACCGACTCGATAGCCGTCCTTGACGATAGCGGCAACTGCCTGCCGGGTCTCATACAGATCGGGCGGTTCGGCGTCAAGCCAACGCAAGGCCGCATGGGCATTGGTGACTGCTGCCGCGACCGGCTGATTGATTTCGTGGGCGATCGAGGCCGCCAGCTGCCCCATCATCGTGACGCGATTGACGTGCGCGAGTTCCGTCTGCGCCTCGCGCAACGCTTCCGACGCCAGCATCAATTGGCTGGTCCGTTCCGCGACACGCTGTTCGAGCTCCTCATTGAGTCGCTTGATTTCGGCCTTGGCCTGTTTGTGCCCGGCGGTTTCGATAACGTCCCAAGTCTGGTGTCGCCTTGCGAGAGCGAACTGGTGCGTACGCACGACATCGAGAATCTCAACAGCTCCGCACGCCGCAAGCGGGTACGTGCACAGCACGGCGAGGTGCTGATTGGCAACAGCTTCGTTGAGACCTTCTTCATATTCGCAGAAGTCTCTCCAGTCTTTCTTTTCTATCCAGGCCGTATCCCCGGTGACTCTCACGCCGGCGTACCCTCTGGCCGATGCGCGAGCGAGCCTTTCGTGCCACCCGGCTGTCACTCGCTTGAGATCAAACGTGCCGCCCTGGAAATACCAGTCGCACGCCGACACAATCTCGATACTGGAATCGGCCAGGTATCGATCGATGTCGGGTACCGCGCCTCTCAGCGCATCTATGGCTTCTTCAATCGTTAAGGGCTCAGCAACAACCCACAGGCAGAACTCCTCATTTTCCAGTCCCGCCTTGCAGTATGAGATCAACGTGTCGACCAGATCTTCTTTTGTATCGTAGAAGAAACAAAAGTGGGTGCCCCAAGGAATGTCGCCAACGACCTCGATTCCGCTCTTCCGCGTCTCGAGCACCATCGCGGTCGTATCTCGCGCCTCAGTTGCCATCGCGGTCATCTCCCAAGTTTCAGCTTGGAATCGCTGCTCGGTTTGCAACTACTGTTGCAGGGAGACACAACGCGTGCCTGCCCTCCGCGGAACCTCCGTCCGGGGGCACTATTCGTTAGACGGAACAAGACAAATAGCTAAGCTTTCCTTTGCTTGTTCACCATCCATGACGACCTTGAAGCTTCATATGCCGGCAACGGCCTGCCGAAGCGTTTTCGCACTGCGCTCGAGTCCTTGCCGTTCCTCTTCGTTCATTTCGGGTTCGAGCACCTGACGAACGCCTTCCCGGCCAACGACGCTTGGTACGGAGAGCGTGACGCCATAGGCAGCGTTGTAGGATCCGATCGGGATCACGGCACGTTCGTCCCGCAGGACGATCTCGGCGACGCGCGCCGAAGCCATCCCGATCCCATATTGACTGGCACCGATGCCTTCGATGACCGTAATGTTCGCGTAGCGAACGTCGCGTTCGACCTCCGCTCGCAGCTTTTCGCGCGCTTGATCATCTTCTGCCAGCAGGTCGAGAACCGGCCTGCCGCCGACGCGCGCCGACGACCACAGGAACACTTCTGAGGTACCGTGTTCACCCACGACTAGCGCGTCGACGTACGCCGGACTTACGTTGAGGCGACGCGCCAATTGAAAGCGAAAGCGTAAGCTATCGAGAAATGTTCCCATACTTAGGACGTCTTTGTGTCCCAAGTTCCGGACGACGTCGGCAAGCGGATCCGGCGGATCGGTCACCACCACGACGATGGCGTCGGAAGCAGCGCTCCGGACTCGCGGAACGATGTCCGAAAAAATCTCGGCGTTCGTCTTGAGCAGCTTTAGCCTTCCCGCCGGATCGTTGCGATCGGTGGCACCGCCGGACTTTTCGTTCACCCCTGCGGTAATCATCACGAGCGCTGCTCCTGCAAGATCGGAGTAGTCCCCCGCGTGCAATGCGACTGGCGGCGATAACACAGCCGCGTACTGGGCATCGGTGACAACCCCTAACGCCCGCCTCGGGGTTCTGTCCACCAGACAGATGTCACGTGCGCAACCGAGCGCGATGAGCGAAATCAGACACGCCGAACCGACCGCACCCGCGCCGACAATTCCGACCTTGGCATGCATCAAACGACCCTCTTCCTCCGGTCTACTCGGTCCAGGGCGAAGCCGCGATGAGGTCGACGAAATTCGGGCTCTTGTAGCCGGGTTGGAGACGTTCCATAACATCAGCCTTGATGTTTCCGAATGTCGTCTGCGGCTTGTGTTTGAAGCCCTCGAAGAACGCGGGAACGATCTTCGACTTGAAGCCGTCGCGCGGGAATGCACCGACGACCTCCTGGCGCGTCGCATCGGAGAGCGTATCGTAGAGATCGCCCATGACGTCGAGCCCGACGCCGTTGAAGATCAGATCGACTTCGGCTTTCTTGAACTTCGTGATTCCGAGCGTCGTGTGGAGTGCGATCGCGTCCCAGACGACGTCGATCGCGTCTTGGGCGATGCCATGCTGCTCGAGGAACTGCCGCGCCGCGTTCGCGCCATCGACCTCGAACCGCTCGGTTTGCGTGCTGTACTTGTGGACGAGGCCGAGGTCGTGGAACAGCGCGGCGATATACGAGAGCTCGGGGTCGTACCGCTTCCCCGCGCGCTCGGCGAGGAGCGCGCCGAAGAGGTAGACGCGGTGCGAGTGGTTCCAGATCAGATCGTTGCCGTCCGCGCGGAGGATTTCCGCGGCCTCTTTCGCGAGACGGCTATCGGGAATGATGATGCCGGCGACGGCGCTGGCGGTGGTGGTCCAGGACATGATGCCTTTCGTGCGCTCGTTGCCGAGCGTCAAGACGTGAGGTGTTGCAGGCGGTCGGCGCCCGGGCGAAGCCGCAGCGCGCGGCTGCGGCATCGCCCCTTGAGCGTGTAGCTCAGCGCGTCAGCACGGCTTCCGCGAGGCCGAGAGCCTTTGCGACGCCGGCGCCGTATCGAGGATCGGCGCGCCGGCAATTTTCGGCGTACCGCTGCTTCACGAGCTCGCTCGCGTCGCCCATCGCACGCGCGGTGTTCTCGAAGAGCACCTGCTGCTGTGCCGGCGTCATCTTCCGGAAGAGGTTTCCGGGCTGTTCCCAATGATCGTCGACGAGGCGATGGTCATAGTGCTCCGCGTCCCCTTCTAGCGCGAACGCGGGATCCGCGAACTCCGGCTGATTGTCCCAGAGTCCCTCGCTGTTGGGGTTATAGGAGACCGTCCCGCCAAGATTGCCGTCGGTCCGCATCTTGCCGTCGCGATGGTAGCTCATGAACGGGCACTTCGGCGCGTTGACGGGGATGTGGTTGAAGTTGATGCCGAGGCGATAGCGCTGCGTGTCTCCGTATGAGAACAGCCGTCCCTGGAGCACCTTGTCGGGTGAGAACTCGATTCCCGGGACGATGTTCGCCGGTGAGAACGCGGCCTGCTCCACCTCGGCGAAGAAGTTGTCCGGGTAGCGGTTGAGCTCATACACGCCCACCTCGATCAGTGGGTAGTCGGCCTTCGGCCACACCTTCGTGAGGTCGAACGGACTGTGTTTGTGTTTGCGCGCCTGCGCCTCGCTCATCACCTGGATGAACAGCGTCCAACGCGGGAAGTCGCCCCGCTCGATCGCGTTGAACAGGTCGCGCCCGTGGCTCTCGCGATCGTCGGCGACGAGGGCCGCCGCTTCGGCGTCGGTAAGGTTCTCGATCCCCTGCTGCGTGCGGAAGTGGAACTTGACCCAGGACCGCTCATTCTTGGCGTTACGCATTGCGAAAGTATGGCTGCCGAAACCGTGCATGTGGCGGAAGCTCTTCGGGATGCCGCGCTCGGACATGATGATTGTGACCTGGTGGAGCGCTTCGGGCAGGAGGCTCCAGAAGTCCCAGTTGTTCTGCGCGCTGCGCATTCCGGTGCGTGGATCCCGCTTGATCGCGTGGTTCAGATCCGAGAACCGCAGCGGATCGCGGAAGAAGAATACCGGCGTGTTGTTGCCGACGATATCCCAGTTGCCTTCCTCGGTATAGAACTTCAGCGCGAACCCGCGGATGTCGCGTTCCGCGTCGGCCGCGCCGCGCTCGCCGGCGACAGTCGAGAACCGCTGGA
>JAQBPM010000433.1 GCA_028287525.1 Vulcanimicrobiota bacterium
TCGACGAACTGGAAGTCCCCGACGTCGGCACCATGCATTTGCTCGGCGACGAGCGCCACGCATTCGCCGCGCCGAACGGCACGGATATCGTCGAGACGCTGACGCTCGAGCCGGCCACGCCCGGAGCGTATACGTTTCCGGCTGCGTATTTCGACGCGATCGACGCGAACACGAAGAAGCCGTCCCGGTTCGCCGCGAATCCCGTACGGGTCGTGGTGACGGCGCCGGTCGTGCAGATCTTGTCGCCTCGGGTGATTGCCTATCCGCTCCTCGCGATCGCGCTGGTCGCACTCGGGACCCTGCTGACGGCCCTCGCGCTGGTCGCGCTCGTCGTCTTCATGCTGCGCCGTGACCGCAAGCCCGTGGTGAGCGCTCCGCCCCCGCCGCCGCCCATCCCCGCGGCGCCGCCGCGCACGCCGCGCGACGAGGTGGCCGACGCGGTGCGTGCCTACCGCAGCGCGCCGGCGGACGGAGCGCTGCGCAGGCTGCGGGCCGCGCTGTTCACGGCGGCCGGCGTACCGCCCGGCGCAACGCTGCGGGACGCGCTCGCGAACACCCGAGACGGCGCGCTTCGGCCGGCACTCAGCGCGGCCGAACACGCCGCGTTCGGGCCCGCGCACGCGCGCGACGATGCGTCGCGCGAACTGCTCGACGCTACCGAAACGTGGCTACGGTGAGCCGCCCGAGCGACGTCACCGACGCGCTGCACGCGACGATCGTCGGTCAGAACGAAGTCGTCGAAGCGCTCGTGCTCGGCCTCATCGCCGGCGGCCACGTCCTGCTCGAAGGGACGCCCGGCGTCGCGAAGACGCTGGCCTGCCGCGCGCTCGCGGCCTCCGTCGGCGGCGTCTTCCGGCGCGTGCAGTTCACGCCGGATCTGCTCCCCTCCGACGTCGTCGGCACGCGCATCTTCGATCAGAAGACCGGCGAGTTCGCGACGGTGTTCGGCCCGCTTTTCGCCAACGTCGTGCTCGCCGACGAGATCAACCGCGCGCCCGCCAAAGTACAGTCCGCGCTGCTCGAAGGGATGCAGGAGCGCCGCGCGACGATCGGTTTGCAGACGCACGATCTGCCCGCGCCGTTCGTCGTCCTCGCGACGATGAACCCCTACGATACCGACGGCACCTATCCGCTGCCGCTCGCGCAGCTCGATCGCTTTTTGGCGAAGGTGATCGTGCGGTACCCGACGCGCGAGGAAGAGCAGTCGATCGTCGATCGTTTCGGCGGCGACGAACCGGCGCTCCGGGCCGGCGTGGCAACGCTGGAGGACGTGCAGCGCTGGCGGCGCGAGGCCCACGCCGTGTTCGTCGACGCCAAGGTCCGCGACTACGCGATCGACATCGTGCGCGCCTCGCGCAGCGCCGAACTCGTCGCGCATGGCGCCAGCCCGCGCGCAGCGCTCGCGCTCGTCGCGCTCGCGCGCGCCCGCGCGTACCTCGAAGACCGCAGGTTCGCGGCGCCCGACGACGTGCGCGACCTCGCGCCGGCGGTGCTCCGCCATCGGATCTCGTACGACGACCGCATCGCGATCGAAGGCCGCGATCCCGAAGACGTCGTGCGCGAGATCATCGGCTCGGTGCGCGCGCCGTGAACGCGCTGCGCGCCGCGATCCTGCGCGGGGCGCGGGCGACGCCGCGGCTGGGCGGCGCGACGCGCGGGACGCGGCCGGGCGACGGCTTCGTATTCTCACAACTGCGCGCGTACGTCGAGGGCGACGACCCGCGGCGAATCGATCACGCCGCCACCGCACGCGTCGGCGCCCTGCAGACGCGCGTGTACCTCGAAGAGACGGCGCTCGTCCTGGCGGCGATCGTCGACGAGTCCGGCTCGATGCGGATCGGACGGCGGCGTCCGCTCGCGGCGGCAGCCGCGGAAGCCGTGCGGGCGTGGTTCGGTGCGTTGGAAGGCGAGGACGGGGCGGCGCGGATCGTCGACGACCGCGTCGTGCGCGACCGGCGCGCGGCACCGCTCGTGCAGGCGAGCGGCGAATTCCGTTTCGAGCCGGCGCTGACGATCGCGCTGCGCGCGGTGCCGCGCGGTGCGTCGCTGCTCGCGATCATCGACGGGTTCGACCTGACCGCTGACGCGCCGCTCGAGCGCGCGGCGTTGCGGTTCGATGCCACGGTCCTGCTTGCGCGGGATCCCTGGCGCGACGATCTTCCGCTGCGCGGCTTCGTGCGGCTGCGCGACGCGGAGAGCGGCCGCGTGCGGCGCGTGTACGTCGGCGCGCGGGAACGCGCGCGGTATCGCGCAGCGGCGCACGCGCGGGAAGACGCGCTGCGCGCGCGGTTTCGCGATGCGGGCTGGCGCGTCGGCACGCTCGAGGAAGAAGATGGGCGTGCGTCGCTGATGCGCGCGTTCGCGCTGCGATGACGTTCGCACATCCGCTGTGGCTCGTCGCGGGCATCGTCTTGGCCGCGCTTTTTCTGGCCCTGGCGAGGCGCGCTGCGCGGCGTGGTGCCGCGTCGGCACTCGCGTACAGCAATCTCGACTTCTTCGAGCAGGCGACGCGGCGGCGTTTCGATCCGGCCTTCGCGATCGTGCTCGCCGCGGCGGTCGGAATGGTCGCCCTCGCCGGTGCCCTGGCCGGGCCGCACGTCGTGGCGACCGTGCCGATTCGCGGCGGCGCGGTGGTGCTCTGCGTCGACACGTCGGGTTCGATGCGCGCGACCGACGTTGCCCCGACACGCTCCGACGCGGCGGCCGCCGCCGTGCGCGCGTTCGTCGATGCCGTGCCGGACGGGACGCGGCTCGCGATCGTCGCGTTCTCGAGCGGCGCCGGCGTCGTCGCTCCGCTCACCGACGACAAAGATGCACTGCGCGACGCGATCGGCCGCATCCCGCCCCCGAACGGCGGCACGGCGATCGGCGATGCGCTGGCGATCGCCGGACGCGTCCTGCCGCTGTCGGGAAAACGCGCGATCGTGCTCGTCACCGACGGCGTGAACAACCTCGGCGCCGACCCGCTCACGGTCGCACCGCAGGTCGGCGCAGCCGGCATCGAGATCGACACGATCGGCATCGGCACCAACGGCAGCGGCCAGCTGATCCCCGGCACGGCCCAAGAAGCGGGAATGGACGAAGACGCCCTGCGCACGATCGCCGGCTCGGCGCACGGCGCCTACGCCCGCGCGAACGACGCGAGCTCGCTGCGAACGCGCCTCGCCGCCCTCGCCAACAGCACGACGAAAGAGAAGAAGCGCATCGACGCCTCGCTCCCGCTCGCA
>JAQBPM010000024.1 GCA_028287525.1 Vulcanimicrobiota bacterium
GCAAGTGCATGCCCGTGGTCAGGCCGGTCACCGTTGCGGAGATCCCCTCACCGCCGAACCAGCCGAGCGCCTTCTGCGCGCCGTGCGGGAACATCACGATCGCCAAGCCGAGCCGCAAGATCAAGAACGCGGTGTCGCGCATGCGGCTCTCTTACCCGCCGAGTGAGCGTTACCGCACCACCGCCGTTGCAAGCGCGAACAATTCGCCCTGCGCGCGCCCGTATGCCGCCGGCGTCATCGACGTCCGGCGCGCCGCGAGCAGGTCGGCGCGACGCGAGTACTCGACGAGCCGCGCCCCGCGCGCGGTGTCCGCGTCGGCCTTGCTCTGATCGGTCTGCGCCAGCAGCGCCGCGATACGAGCGCCTTCGACGCTGGCGGTCTGGGTCGGAACCGGGATCGCGTCGTAGGGCGCGGCGTCCCCGCCGCGCGAGGTGAAGAAATCGCTCATGTCGGTGGCGAGCAGATCGCCGAGCGCGAGCGTTCCGAGGCCCAGCAGCTGTTCCGTGGTCTTGAGCACGCTGACGGTCGAGAGATGGCGCGTACCGACGAAATGCCGTTTGACGAACGGGCCCGCGACGATCGCGTAGGTGCGGTACGCATCGACGTGGTCGCGCGACGATTGCGCGTCGTCCGGCATCACGAAGAGCGCGGTCTGCTTCCATGACGGCAGGTGCGAGAGGTACTGCACGATCGCACCCAGCGCGCGGTCGCCGTCGGCGACCTCCTCCGGAATTGGCGGGATGCCGGGCCCGAACCCGCCGTGATCGGCCGGCAGCCAGATGTACGTGTAGCGCGGCTGGTGGTTTTGTGCGACGAGCGCGGAGTAATCGCGTATGAACTCCTTCGCGCGCCGCTCGTCGCGAATGCGCAAGTTCCAGCCCGGATAGTTGAGATCGACGTGTCCGGCGAGCACCGCCGGCGCCGGAACGTCGAGCGAGTACTGGCCGCCGAGACCTTGCGTCGGTGCGTCGACATCGGCGACGCCGGCGTACTGCGGATCGTCGGTCTTCGGATCGAGGGCCTGACCTTCGTCGTAGCCGCTGACCCGGATCAGGTCGCCGTAGTCGCGAAACGGGATGCGCCGGCGCGCCAGCGCGTTGAAAACGTATCCCAGCCGCGGATAGTCCTCGGGATCTTCGTTCTTGTTGACGAGAGGCGTGCGGCCGCCTTTCGCGTACAGCGTCCGTTCGGAATAGAGCGTCGCCATGCCGCCGGCAAAGAACTGGTGTCCCGCGTCGGATTCTTCCGCATCGGCAAAGATGTTCGCGGCGAGCCCGTAACGCTCCGCGAGCGCGTGCAGATTCGGCGTGACGCTGCGGCCGAAGAACGTCATCGACGGATCGCCATGCGGCGCTCCGAGATCCCCCAGCATCGCGTCGAACGATTTGTTTTCTTCCAAAATCACGACGACGTGCGTGATGCCTTTGGGATACCGCACCGGCGCGCGGACGACTTGGCGCGTGTTGGCGAGCGTGTGCATCGTCGCGGCCCCGAGCCGCACCGCGCTGAGGTCGACGCGCTGCAGCGTCGACCAGACGGCGTTCGAATCGGCCTGCGGCGGATCTCCGGTGTAGCCCGGATCGTGGCCGTAGCCTTTGGTGTAGACGACGAAGAGCGTGCGATCGACGCCGGCCAGAACGAGCGCGGTAGGATACCAGCCGGTCGGGATCAGCCCGAGCCGGTGCAGGTGAATCGGATCGCGCGCATCGATCACCGCCACCGCGTTGACGCCGGCGAGCGCGACGTACAGCCGCGTGCCGTCGTGCGAGAGCGCCAGCGCCGCGGGCTGCATGCCGTAGGGACCTTTGTCGAACAAGCGCAGCTCGGTGCCGCCGACGACGCGCGGCGTCCCGGTGAGCGCGACGGTGGCGATGCGGTCGACGTTGGTCATCGCGACGTAGGCGTACGCGCCGTTGGCCGTCGCGACGATCGCGGTGGGATGCGCGCCGCCGATCGTCGCCACGCCGTCGGGCGTGGGATCCATCGGGAGCGCGGAATTCGGATCGGGGAGCGCCGCGAGATCGCCGGTCGGCGCGACGGGCACGAACGAGAGCGCCGAGGCATGTGCCTTGTCGGCGGTGACGGCGCGGAACGGCGGAGCGGTCGCGGGCTGCGGCAGGTTCGCGTACCGCATGAGGCCCTCGTTCGTTACGATGAGCCGCTCGCCGGCCAGCGTCGCGCCGAACGGAAAGAAGCCGACGCTCTGCGCGGGACCGGTGACCGCACGCGTCGCGGTGTCGATCGCGCTGACGCTTCCCGCGGCTTCGTTGACGACGTATGCGCGACGGCCGTCCTTCGAGAGGACGATCGTGCCGGGATAACTGTGGCCGCGGTCGGCGAACGCCGCATCGGCCGGCGCGGGCATCGGGATGACGTGCTGCGCATCGGCGGTGAGGTGACCGTTCGCGTCGAGGTCGAACGCGTAGACGACGTTCGCCGGGCCGCCCGACGCCAGGACGAGCGTGCGCGCCGGCTGCTGCGGGTCCGGCAGCGCCGCGACGCCGACCCAGAACTTTTCGTTCGCCGCGCGATAGCGCTCGACCACGCGCATCGACGCCACATCGACGATCGCGAGCGAGAATCCGCCGGTCGCGTTCGGATCGACCAGCGAATGCACCGCGCCCTCACGCTCGTCATCGCACGTCACGATCGCGAAGCGGCCATCGGGCGTGAGCGCCGCACCGAGCGCGTTCATCCCTGTGAGCACGCTTTCGCCGAGCGGCGTGACGATGCGGCCTGACGGCAAGACGGCGTCGTAGACGGCGCCGCGCAGGTGACCGGCGGGCATGGTTCCGGCCGGAGCGGCATAGCTCACCGACGGAGTGGCCGCGGGTTTGGCTTTGGGATGTTTCGGTGCGGCGTCGGCCGCGGCGCTTGCGAAGAGCGCGATCAGCATGGCGGCAAGCGCGAGGCGGTTCGGGTTCATGGTCTCCATTCGCTGTTCAGGAAAGCGCGCGCGTGAGCCGCTCGGCGGCCTGCAGCAGCGCGGCATCGTCGAGATCGCCGAACGACAGACGCAGCGCCGCCGGGCCGCTGCGGGTTGGATAGAACGGATCGGCGGGCATCACCAGGACACCTTCGCGGGCACACGCATCGAATGCCGCCTGAGTCGAGAGACGAGGCGGGAGCCGCAGCCACACGTTCGTCCCCGCTTGCGGCGGTCGAACGTCGGCCCAGGGCAGACCGAGCGTGAGCGCATCGACGAAGAGATCGCGGCGGTGGCGGTACAGCGACCGTGCCGATTTGAGGTGACGCGCATAGGCCGGCGTGCGAAGGAAGCGCCAGAGCGCGCGCTGCGTGAGCGTCGAGGTGAACGAGTCGGTGCGCACTTTGGCCGCCTCGATCGAGTCGCGCATCGCCCCCTTCACCCGCAGATATCCGATGCGCAGGGCCGGAAAGATCGACTTGGAGAGCGACTCCATCATCACGACCCGGCCGTCCTCGTCGTAGGCGGCGAGCGGCGGCGGCGCCGGCCCGTCGTACGCCAGCGTCCAGCCGGTTTGGTCTTCGAGCACGACGACGTCGTAGCGGCGCGCGAGCTCGACGATCGCCTTGCCGCGCCGCGCCGGGAGCACGACGCCGGTCGGATTCTCCGCGATCGGACAGATCGAGAACAAGCGCGGCCGGTATTCGGCGAAGACCCGCTCGACGTCGTCGATCCGCACGCCGTCGGCGTCGCTGCGCACTTCGACGTAACTGGCACCGCGCGCGTCGAAAACGCCGAGCGTGCCGGGGTAGGTCGGCGACTCCGCGGCCACCACGGCGCGATCCGCGAGCAGCACCGAGGCGATGAGATCCGCCGCCTGCTGCGCGCCGGAGGTCACGATGATCTCGTCGGCTCGCGCATCGCAGCCGCGCGCGGCCAAGCCTTCCGCCAGCGTCGCGCACAAGTCGGGGTCGCCCGTGTTCGCGCGGTACTGCATCAACTCGGGCGGGTCTTCCGCGAACGTCCGCTGCATCGCGCGCGCGAACTCAACCATCGGAAACGTCTCGGGCGCCGGATGCGCGCTAGCCAGCGAGATCACGCCGGGGGCGCGCGCCTGCGCGAGGCGGTCCATCACGCCCTCCATCCGCTCGCCGCGCGCGAACCGCCCGAGCGACGGTTCCCACGTCCGCGCGAACGGCGTCTCGATCGCCGCAGGCGCCGCCGCGACGAACGTCCCACGGCCTACCCGCGAGACGACCCGCCCCCGCGCCGCCAGCATCTCGTACGCCTGCGAAACGGTCACCAGCGCGACGTCGAGGTCGCGCGCGAGCATCCGGATCGGCGGCAGCCGTTCGTCGGCCGCAAGTGCCCCGGACTCTATCGCCGCGGTCAGCGCGTCGGCGATTTGGACGTACAGCGGCCGCGGATCACGCGGATCGAGCCGTATCGTTTCCACGGTCGATCGCAAGCCACGGGTCCACCGCGCTCGTTCGAGGGATGCCGCGCGGATACCACGTGTCGCCGTGCTTCGCGATGTATGCCACCTCTGCCATAGCGAGCGCTTCGAACATCTCCCACGCACTCGCGCCGCGTTGGCGGCGAAGGATCAGGACCAGACTCTCGACGCGTTTCCAATCATCCGCGGCCTGGAAATACCGCAGGACGAGCCCGAGCTCAAGCGCGTTCGCGAAGACCAGCGACCCCAGCTCCTCGTAGAATTGCAAGAAGTGCAGCGCTTCTCTCGTCGGGCCCGTCCATGTCGGCCCATCGATGCCGGCGCGCGCCTCCGCGATCTCGAGATCGCGCGCCAACTGGTTGTAGACGTACGTCTGGGAGGCCTGAAAGAGGCTGTCCCGCTGCTCCCGCGTGAGGTCGAGAAGTGCGGCGGTTTGATTGCCGGTGCGGAGATGACGCATCTGCTGGAGGGCCGCATACGCCGTGGCGGCAACGACCAGGAACGTCAGCAGCGCTGCGCCGGCGTTGATCCACTCAGGGGTCACGGCGCGTCAGCGCTCGTCGAGCCGGTATCCGATGCCTCGAACACTGCTGATATTGAGGGTTGCCGCGACTTCGTTGAGCTTCTTGCGCAGGGCGGCGACGTGGACGTCAACGACGCGGGTCGGCACGCCCGAAACGTCGTTCCAGACGCGTTCGAGGATCTGCGCGCGGGTCAGCAGCTTACCGACGTTCTCGGCGAGATACCACAGCAGGCGAAACTCGAGCGCGGTGAGCGTCACGCTCTTGCCGGAGTTCTCGAGCGTGTGGAAATCGCGCACCATCGTCGCGCCGCCGGTCTGCAGCCGGCCTTCCTGCTCGGTCTTGCGCGAACGTTCGCGGCGGCGCAGAAACGACTGCACGCGGGCCACGAGCTCATTGGGCGAGAACGGCTTGCGAATGTAGTCGTCGGCCCCGAGGCCGAGGCCCTTGAGCACGTCGTTCTCGCTCGAATGCGCGCTGACCATGAGGATGAACGCGTCGGACGAATTGGCCAGCGACGTGCAAACGTCGAGCCCCGAGATGTCGGGAAGCTCGACGTCGAGCAGGACGACCGCAGGCTTGAAGGCGGGCTCGGCTTCGAGCCCTGCCGATCCGGTGCTGGCGATGCGCACTTCGTAGCCGGCGCGTTCCAGGATCACTTTCTCGAAGGCGGCGACGTCGGCGTCGTCCTCGATGATCAGGATCCGTTCCGACATCAGCGCGTTCCCACAGGTTCCGCGGCGGCCTCATCGTCCGGCATCAGCAGTTCGCGCCGCGCTACCCCGTCCTCGATCGCGGCCTGCGTCACGGCCCGTGCGACCGCGTCGACGACGCGCGTATCGAACACGCTCGGGATCACGTACTCGGCGCTGCGCTCGTCGCCGACGATCCCGGCGATCGCGCGAGCCGCGGCGAGCTTCATCCCCTCGGTGATCCGGCGCGCCCGGCAGTCGAGCGCGCCCCGGAAGATGCCGGGGAACGCGAGCAGGTTGTTGATTTGGTTCGGGAAGTCGCTGCGGCCCGTCCCCATGACCGCGACGTGGGGCGCTGCGACGTCGGGCATGATCTCGGGCGTGGGGTTCGCCATCGCGAAGACGATCGGATCGCGCGCCATCGTCGCCAGCCACTCGGGCTGGAGAATTCCCGGCGCGCTCACGCCGATGAACACGTCGGCGCCTTTGAGGACGTCCTGCAGCGATCCGCGGCGTTTCTCGCGGTTCGTGTGCTCGGCGAGCCACGTCCAATGCGAGTTCGAGTAGTCCTGATCGCGGCTGAGCGCGCCCTCGCGGTCGACCGCGATCACGTCGCGCACGCCGGCGGCGAGCAGCATCTTGATCGTCGCGGTGCCGGCCGCGCCGCTGCCGGTCAAGACGATCGTCAGGTCCTCCATCCGCTTGGCGACGACCGCTGCCGCGTTCATCAGCGCCGCGAGGATGACGACCGCCGTGCCGTGCTGATCGTCGTGCATGACGGGGATGTCCAGCTCTTCGACGAGCCGGCGCTCGACTTCGAAGCAGCGCGGTGCGCTGATGTCTTCCAGGTTGATCCCGCCGAAGATCGGCGCGATGAGCTTCGCGGTCCGCACGATCTCGTCAACGCTCTTCGTGTCCAAGCAGATCGGGAACGCATCGATGTCCGCGAACTGTTTGAAGAGCATGCACTTGCCCTCCATCACCGGCGCCGCGCCGTACGGGCCGATGTCGCCCAGACCGAGCACCGCGGTGCCGTCGGTCAGCACGCACACGGTGTTGCGCTTGATCGTCAGCGCGTACGCCTTGGCGGGGTCCTTGGCGATCGCGCTCGAGACGCGTGCGACGCCCGGCGTGTACACCGTCGAGAGATCTTGGCGGGTCTTGACCGGACGCGTGATCCCGGTGCGGATCTTGCCGCCCAAGTGGGCCAGGAACGTCGCGTCGGAGACGTTGAGGATGCGCACGCCGTCTAGGCGCTCGATCGCACGCCGCACGTCGTCACCCACCGCCTCGCTGCGAACCTCGACGGTGACGTCCCGAACGATCGTGGATTTTCCGACCGTGCGCGTGTCGACCGCCCCGACCATCCCGCCGGCGTCGCCGATCGCGGAGGCGAGGATACCAAAGGACCCCGGCGTGTTCGGGGTCTCTAAGCGCATGACGAGCTGCGTGCCGATTGAAGGTGCGTTGGCCATCGTACGTCCGGTACGGTATCCCGGCACGGGTGTCCTATGGATTCCCGGTCGAACGTTCGCCGCCTCGGGGAGCATCGCGACAGGGCGCTCGGCCGTCGACGATTCCGCCCCGATCGGGGCATCCTAAAGATATGAGCCCGCTCACCGCGGCCGGCATCGGCGCTCTCGCCACGCTGGCCATCGTCGCGCTCGCCACCGGCCCCGCCTTACGCCGTCGCCGGGAGGCGGCCGAATCGGCAGCGGCGGCCCTCATCGGCGCCGTAATCGCAGCGGTCGATATCGATGGCGTCCTATCGGGCGTCTGGTTGGTCGTCGGGCTGGCCGGGGCGGCGCGGTTCGCTCAGACCATCGTCAGCGCGACGCGCGACCGGCCCGCACGCCTCTGGGCCGCGCTCGAACGCGAGAGCGCGGCCAAGGGCCGCTTTCTGCCTCGAACGCTGGTCGATCGCCTGGGCCGTACGTCGCTCGCCGACGTCGCGCTCGGCGACCGCGCAACGGAACAGATGACCGTGCTGTTCGCCGATATCCGCGATTCGACGGCGCTGACCGAGACGTTGTCCTCCGAAGAAGCCTTCGTGTTGATCGCCGGCTTCTTCGCGCGTTCTGCGCGCGTCATCCGCGAACACCGCGGCAGCGTCGACAAATATCTCGGCGACGGCTACATGGCGCTCTTTCCGCGCAACGTCGAAGACGCGCTCGACGCCGCGCTCGCGCTGCAGGACGCCGTGCGGGACCTCAATCGCGAAACGACCGGACCGCTCATCGAGATCGGCGTCGGCCTGCACACCGGCCCGGTCACCTTCGGCGCCGTCGGCGACGCGCTGCACATCGACACGACCGTTGTCTCCGACACCGTCAACACCGCGAAACGGGTGGAAGGTCTCTCGAAGCGGATGGCCGTGCCGGTCGTCGCGACCCAAGACGTCATTCGCGCCGTGCGCGACTCCGAGCGGTATCGGATGCGCTCGCTCGGCCCGCAGCCCGTGCGCGGCAAACGCGAACCCGTCGAGGTGTACGAGATCGAGGCCGTCTCGTCGGTCCGCCGCGTGCCGACGGTACGTTCCGCTCCCGCCCGGGCAAACCAGTCATCCATTTGACCTGAGAACCACCGCGTCACCCTGAGCTTGTCGAAGGGTCGTCGAATCCGCGTCGAAGACGCACCCGGTGATCGAAGAACAACGCGTGATGCGCTTTCTTTCTCGCCGCGGCACGCGGGATGCAGCCGGCGAGCTGCGCCGGTTGAGCGAGGCGCTTGCCCCGGATAGCGAACCGGACCAGTACGGCGAAGGCGCCGTCATCACGGACCTCGAGCGCGAGGTCGCCGCGGTGCTCGGGAAAGAAGCCGCGATTTTCGCAGTGAGCGGCAAGGCCGCGCAACTCTCCGCGCTGCGCGTGCACGCCGACCGGCGCGGCCGTACCGCGGTCGCGGCGCACCCGCGGTCGCACATCGTCGAGGACGAAAAGAACGCCATCGGCACGCTCTACGGCTTGCGCGTCGCGCGGGTCGGCGCGCTCACCGCGCCCTTCAGCGCCGCCGACGTCGATGCGCTGCACGAACCGCTCGCCGCGGTCGTCGTCGAACTTCCGCTGCGGCGCGCCGGTTATCGGGTGCCGCCCTGGGACGAACTCGTCGCGATCGGCGATGCGGCCCGGCGTCTCGGCGCGGCGTTCCATCTCGACGGTGCGCGCCTCTGGGAAGCCGCGCCGGGCTACGGCCGCACGCCGGCCGAGATCGCCGCGCTCGCCGACACGGTCTACGTCTCGTTCTACAAGGGTTTGCAGGGCCTCGCCGGGGCGGCGCTCGCCGGCGACGCCGAGACGATCGCCGCCGCGCGCGTGTGGATCGAGCGCGCGGGCTCGATTCCCTATCGCGCCTATCCGTATGCCGTCGCCGCACGCGAAGGTTTGCGCCGCGAGCTTCCGCGCATGGCGGAGTACCACGTGCGCGCCGCCCTCATCGCGGCCGCGCTGCGCGACGTCCCGGGAATCGGCGTCAGCGCGGACCCGCCGGCGTGCAACGCGTTCGCGGTGTTCCTCCAGGGCGATCGCACCGCACTCTTCGCGGCGCGCGACGCGGTCGAGGCCTCGCACGGCATCCAGCTCTTCGGCCCGAACCTCATCGCGACACCGCACCCCAACGTCTGGTCGTTCGAACTCTCCGTCGGTCCCGACACGTTGGCAATCGACGTCGCCGAGATCCGCGCCGCCTTCGCCGACCTCATCGAGCGTACGCGTTCGCTTTAGACAACGCGGTGCGCTCAGCGCGAAACGGGTGCTAGTGCTTCTCCGACGGTGCG
Source organism: Vulcanimicrobiota bacterium (assembly GCA_028287525.1). Lineage (GTDB taxonomy): Bacteria > Vulcanimicrobiota > Vulcanimicrobiia > Vulcanimicrobiales > Vulcanimicrobiaceae > Vulcanimicrobium. Next base: position 9,368 of record JAQBPM010000024.1, read on the forward strand.
GCCGGCGGCGGTGACCGCTTCGCGGCCTTGCGGGAAGAGGCCGGTGAACGAGAAGAACGCGTGGATCATGCCGTCGTAGACGCGCAGTTCGACCGGCACGCCGTCGGCGCGCAGGCGTTCTGCGTACGCGACGCCTTCGCTGTAGAGCGGATCGCATTCCGCCAGCACGATCGTCGTCGGCGGCAGGCCGCGCAGCGTCGCCGCCTTCGCGGCGAGCACGTACGGCTGTTCGGCGATCTCCGGTTGCGGCACGTACGCGTTCCAGTAGAACGCCATGCGTTCGCCGGTGAGGAAGTGGCCTTCCGAGTATGCTTTGAAGGATTCGCTTTCGACGTCGTTCGCGACGGCCGGGTACACCAGCAGCTGGTGCGCGATCGCCGGCCCGTTCGCGTCGCGCGCCTTCAGCGCGACGTTGGCTGCCAAACCGCCGCCGGCACTGTCGCCGCCGATCGCGATGCGCGTGCCGTCGGCGCCGAATTCCGCGGCGTGCGTCGCCAGCCAGACGAACGCGGCGTACGAGTCCTCGAACGGTGCCGGCGCCGGAAATTCCGGCGCGAGACGATAGTCGACCGATGCGACGACACAGCCGCTCTCCTGTGTCAGGAGCCGGCATACCGCGTCGTAGCTGTTGCGGCTGCCGCACACGTATCCGCCGCCGTGGAAGAACGCGAAGAGCGGCAGCGCGCCGCTCGTGCCGAGCGGGGTGTAGATGCGCACAGGGATCGGGCCGCGCGGCCCGGGCGCAAGGACATCCTGGACGTGGCCGACGTCAACCGGCGGCCCGGCCAGCCGCGAAAACGATTCCTCGAACAGCGCGCGAGCATCCGCGAGCGGCATCGTCTC
>JAQBPM010000026.1 GCA_028287525.1 Vulcanimicrobiota bacterium
GTCGCCGCCAGCAGGCGTCCCAGGGGCACGCGGTTCGCGAGGCGTCCGAAGAGCCAGCGGCCCGGGATGTACGCGATCCCGAGCAGGCCCGCGACCGACGCGGCGGTGGAGATCGTATAGCCGCGGGACGTCAAGAACGCGACGTGCACCACCAGCACCGCCGTCGTCGCGAACGACGAGAGGGCGATCGCCGCGGTGACTAGCCAGAACGCCGTCGTGCGCAAGGCCGCGTGCGAGGTCAACCCGCTCTGCGGGCTCGACGCCGCGGCCGCGTCGTCGCCGTCGGGATGCAGCCCGCGGTCTTCGGGATGGCGCCGCACGACCAGGACGTGCAGCGGAAGCGCGATCAGCAGCTGCACGAACGCGAGCACGACCAGCGCGCCGCGCCAGCCGAAGTGCGCGATCAGCGTCGCCGAGAGCGGATAGAAGATCGTCGACGCGAACGCGCCCATGAACGTCAGCCGCGCCAGTGCGCGCGCACGATCGCGGTGAAACCAATTCGCGACGACGGTGAAGCTCACCGAGTACCAAGTCAGCGCAGCCCCGATGCCCATTCCGAGCGACCATTCCAGGGTGAAGGCTGCGGCGGAGGGTGCGTGCGCGAGCGCGACCAGCGCGGCGGCGGAGACGAGCGAGCCGGCGGCGAGCAGCCACCGCGCGCCCCAGCGGTCGAGCGCGGGCGCGAGCGCGATTCCGACCGCACCCGCGATGAGGATGCTGCCGGCATACGCCAAGCCCAGCATCGCGCGGCCGGCGCCGAATTCGGCGCGCACCGGCTCGATCAGCAGCGAGAACAGATACTGCGAGGTGCCGTACGAGATGACGGTGGTGACGCCGAGCGCTGCGACGATCCGCCATCCGTAGTACGGCGCCGACCTCGCCGCTGCAGCGCCTACGAGATCAGTCCCCGCCGGTAGGCCGTCACCGCCGCCTGCGCACGATCCGAGGCGGAGAGCTTCTCGAGGATGTCGGCAATGTGTCCCTTCACCGTCCCCAACCCGACGTGCAGACGTTCGGCGATCTCGGCGTTGCCGATGCCGTCGGCGACCAGCGTCAGGATCTGCGTCTCGCGCGGCGTCAACGGCGATTGCGCCGGCCGCGCGTGCGTGCCGCCCAATTTGCGCAGCACGACGTGCGCGATGCGCGGGTCGAAGTATGCGCCGCCTGCCGCGACCGCGGCGATCGCGTCGATGACGACGCGCGGGTCGGACGACTTGACGCAGTACGCGTCGGCGCCGGCCGCCAGCGCGGCCAAGACCTCGTCGTCGAGCTCCTGCATCGTCAGGATCACGACGCGCGGCGGGTCGGGGTTCGCCTTGAGTTCGCGGGTCAGCGCGATCCCGTCTTTTCCGGGCAGACCCAAATCGATCACGGCGACGTCGGGCCGTTCGCGCGTTACCGTCTCCAGCCCCGCGATGCCGTCGGAGGCCTCGCCCACGACGGCGATCCCGGCCGCTTCGAGCGACGTCCTTAGTCCTGCGCGCACGAGCGCGTGGTCTTCGACGATGACGACCCGCACGCGCGCAGGCGCCGCGCCCGCGCTCACGCGGCTACCTTCGGCACGGAGAGCGTGAAGAGCGACCCGCGCGGCTCGCGCGGCGCGTACGTGACCGTGCCCCCCGTCTCTTCGGCGATGCGGCGTACGATGTACAACCCCAGACCCGTCCCGGCTCCCGAACGCGAGCTGCTCGAAAACCGTTCGAAGACGCGCGGGCGCATTCGCTCGTCGACGCCGAACCCGTCGTCGGTTACCGTCACCGCCACCATCTCGCCGCTCGTCGCGACGCGCAGCTCGACGGTGCCGCCGACGGGCGTGTGCTGCAGCGCGTTCGCGGCGAGGTTGGTGATCGCGCGCTTGAGGTCGCCGCGCGAGCCGCGCGTCCGGGCCGGCGCCGCGACGACGTCGAAGGCGATCCCGCGAGCCTGCGCCATCGCGCGCAGCTCGGAGACGACCTCGCCGGCGACGGCAGCGAGATCGACGACGTCGCGTTCGACGCGGCGCTCACCCGACTCGAACCGCGCCACGAGCAGCAGCGTCTCGGCCAAGCGCATGAGGTCGTCGATCGAGACGCGGCTGTCGCGCAGCACCCCGCGATAGCGCTCGGGCAGCACGCCGTACGCGCCGTCGGCCGCCTGGCCCAGCGTCATCGAGAGCGCCGCCAGCGGCGTGCGCAGATCGTGCGAGATCGCGTACACGAGGTCGCGAATGACGTCCTGGCGTTCGCTCAGCGCTTCGTTCCGTTGGGCTAACTCGCCGAAGAGCCGCGCTTGCGCGAGTGCGTTCACGGCGATCGTCGCGAACGCGCGACCGGCCGAGACGACGGCCTCGTCCGGAGCCTCCGCCCGTGCGGCGACGATCAGCACGCCGAAATTCGCGCCGCGCTCCGCAAGCGGAATCGCGATCGCGCTGCGCGCGCGCAACCGGTCGAGCACGAACCGTCCGACCGGATCGAGCGCGCTCACGACGGTGACGGTGCGGCTCTCGGCAACGCGGTGGGTGAGCGAGAGGATCTCCGGAGCGGGCCGGTAGTCCAGCACCTCGACGTCTGCCGACCCGTCGCGGGCGGAGAGGATCTCGTCGCCCGCGCCCGCGGGATACCATGAGGCGGCCTCACCGTCGAGCGCCGCAATCGCTTCGCGCACGATCGCGCGCGTCACGACGGCGTGGGAAAGCGAGCCGCGGATGCGTTCCGCCGCGGCGGAGAGCGCGGATTCGCGCCGCGCGCGCGCCTCCTGCGCTGCCAGCCGGCCAACGCGTTCCGCCCGTTCCTGCACCTCCGTGCTCAAGTAGCCGACCAGAACGATCGAGAGCATCGAGAGCAATCGGTTTCCGACGCCGACCGGATCCCAGTGAAACCCATCGTGCGCGGCGTTCATGTATGCCGCCACGGCGTCTGCGCCGAGTGACGCGAAAACCAGCCAAGCAGTCAGGCGCCGGCTCTGCGTCAGTGCCGCCAGCACGATCGGCACGTCGAGAAGGATCGCGACGACGAGCCTCTGCGGAGTCAGCGCATCGATCGCAAACGTCGCGGCGAGCAGGACAAACGCGGCGACCGCGATGGTTCGTGAGCGCACGATGGCGCCTTCGGGGAGGCACGGACCCACCCTGCGAAGACCGTAGCGGTGCGAGAGGAAGGCCGGTCGGACGCCGCGGCATTGCTGGTCGAGCTCGGACTGACGCCCAAACTGACGATCTACCTGGCCGGCGCGCCCGGGGCCGGAAAGACGCACCGCCTGCTCAGCGACGCGGTGTTCGAGGCTCGTGCGGGCCGCCGCGTGGCGATCGGCTGGGTCGAGACGAAGGACCGTCCGCAACTCGAAGCACTCGCCGCGCAGTTGCCGCGGATTCCGCCGCGCCGCTTCACGGCGGGGAGCGTCGCCGTCGACGACTTCGACCTCGAGGCGGCGCTCGCAAGCGACTACGAGACGATCGTGCTCGACGAGCTCGCGCATTCGAACCCGGCCGGCGCGACGCACGCCAAGCGATGGCAGGATGCGCAGGCCCTCCGCGCTGCGGGAAAGTCCGTGGTCGGCGCGTTCAACGTGATGCACCTCGACACGGTCGCGCCCGTCGCGGAGCGGATCGTCGGGTACCCGATCCGCGAACTGGTGCCCGTCGCATTCTTGCGCAAAGCCGACCGCGTGATCGCGCTCGACATCGCGCCGTCGGTCCTGGAGTCGCGTCTGCGCACGGGCCGCATCGTCCGCAACGACGACGTCGAGCGCGCGGCCGCCGGGCTCTTCCAACCGAAGAACCTCGGCATGATGCGCGAGCTGCTGCTGCGCGTCGTCGACGACTTGACGATACCCGTCGTCTCGCCCAGCAAGGTGTCGATCGCGCTCGCGGTCGTCACCGGCGCGGCCGACCCCGAACCGTTCGTGCGCCGCGCAGCCGCGTTCGCCGACGCGCTCGACCTCGCGCTCGAAACGACGGCGCTTGACGGCGCGGATAGCGGAGAGCTCGCCGAGGTGACGCTGCGCGCCGACGGCGGCGTCATTCCCGTCCCGGACGGACTGCCGCGCGGCGACCTGCGCGCCGTGCGCGCGTCCGTCCTGATCGTTCCACGCGGCCCGCTCGCCGACCATATCCTCGAACACCCGCTGGACCGCGATCTGCTGATCGTGGACCCGGCCGGTTCCGCAGGGGCCTCGTTCGAATCGGAGCGGCATCCGTATGGTTTCGCGCTCGGCGACCGCCTGCGCATCGGCTACGGGAAACTCACCATCTATCTCGGCTCCGTGGCGGGCAGCGGGAAGACGTACGCGATGCTCGACCGCGCGCACCAGCTGATGGAAGACGGTGTCGACGTCGTCGCCGCGCTGGTCGAGACGCACGGGCGCTCCGAGACGATCGCGCAGCTCAACGGGATCGAACAGATCCCGCGGCTCCCCAACGGCGAGATGGACATCGAGCGGCTCCTGGAGCGCCATCCGAAGGTGGCGCTCATCGACGAGCTCGCGCACACCAACCTCTCCGCCGGCGCGCGCGCCAAGCGCTACGACGACGTGATCGCCGTCCTGCGCAACGGCATCGACGTCATGACGACGCTGAACGTCCAACACTTCGAAGGGGTCGGCGACCCGGTCGAACGTCTCACCGGGACGCGCGTGCGCGAGACGCTGCCGGACAGCGTGCTCGAGTTCGCCGACGAGGTCGTGTTCGTCGACGTCACGCCGGACGTGCTGCGGCAACGCCTACGCGACGGCAGGATCTACCCGCGCCACAAGATCGACGCGGCGCTCAGCAACTTCTTCCGCACGGAGAACCTCGCAGCGCTGCGCGAACTTGCGGTGCGCGAGGTGCTGCGCGCCCGCTCGGAACGCCGCCGCGAACGGCCGTTCGCGCGCATCGTTCTCGGCGTCGCACCGCGCGAGCGCGACGTCGCGCTGATCGTGCGCGCGGGCCGCCTAGCACGGCGGATCGACGTTGACCTGCGCGTGGTCGCGGTCACCAAACTGGACGACCCGGCGACTCGCGCGGCCGTCGACGCGCTCCAGCGCGCGACGGCCGCGGTGCGGGGAACCTTCGTTGCCGCAGAGGCGGCGGATGCCGCGGTGCGCGTCGTTGCGTCGCTCGCCGAAGGAGACGTCCTAGCGGTCGAGTCGCCGCGCAAACGACGCGGTCTGTTCGGCAAGCATTCCTTCGCCGTGCGCACGCTCGCGGCGGGCGCGCGCGAGATGCTCGTGCTGGCCCCGCGCGAGCGCACGCCGCCGTCGTAAAGCGCGCTGCGCGCGCCGTTAGAAGTAGTAGGCGGCCCCGAAACCGACGAAGTGGTACTTCCCGGTCGCAACCGTGGGCGAGAGGCCGGCCTCCACGTCGAGCTGCAGGCGCTGACCGATGTCGTGCGTTACGCCGCCCATGTACTGCATGCGCGCCGGGGTCCCCGCACCGTTAGCGTTGCTGAACCGGGCGGCTTCGACGAAGACGCCGCTGGACATCGGCAGCGACGCGCTCAACACGACCGACGGAACGAACGAGGAATAGTGCGCCCCGTTGTTCGCGAAGTCAAAGATCTGCGCCGCCCCCGAGAGTGAAAGCACCGAGTTGATCGTGTAGCCCGCTTGGAGCGCGTAGTTCGCGTTGGTGCCGTTCGCGGAGAAACCGTTGGTGCCGGTCGGCGCGGTGAAGAACACCTGCGCGCCGTAGTTGAACTTGGGCGTGTATCCCAAGACGTACTTCAGACCCGCACCGACGTCGCTCGTGCCGGTGAACTTGCCGAGCGCGCTGCTCGCGCGAACCACCGACGGCGGCGTGAGGTCAAATTCCAAACCTGGGATTTTGGTTCCCACGCGGATCAGCGTGAGCGGATACGTGACGGTGTTGCCGACGCCGGGGGTCGTCGTGTTCGTATAGCCGGTTTCCACGAGGACGTGGTTCGGGCGGACCGTGCAGACGGAGTTCGTGACGCTCGGCCGGGTAATGATGGCCGAGAGCGACGTGCACGGATCGTTGTTTCGCAACGCGGGATAGAGCGTCGAGGGAGCCGCCGATGCGGCGGGCGCGGGCGAGGGCGAGGGCACAGTCTGGGCGATCGCAACGGCCGGAACGAGGGTGAGTGCGAGGGCCGCGATCATGGGACGGATCACTTAGAAGAGGCTCCTTGCGCGTCGAGCGCGCGGTTGAGTTCGAGTACGTTCACGCGCGGCTCGCCGAGTAGGCCGAGTTGGCGCGGTGTGACGTGTGCGGCGATGAGGGAGCGCACGGTGTCGAGGGACAGTCCCCGTGCCTTCGCAACGCGCGGCGCTTCATAATAGGCGCCGGACGGCGAGATGTCGGGATCGATTCCACTCGCACTCGACGTGACGAGATCCATCGGAATCGGCCCCACCGCATCGGGGTTCGCCTTCTTGAGCGCATCAATCGTCGCTTTGGTTGCGTCGATGAGTTTCTTGCTGGTGGGACCGAAGTTCGTGCCGCCTGTCGCGGTTGGGTCGTAGCCCTTGCCCGCAGCCGACGGACGCCCTTGGAAGTATTTCGCCTTGGTGA
>JAQBPM010000040.1 GCA_028287525.1 Vulcanimicrobiota bacterium
CAAGGCGCGGCGGACACATCGCCCGACACGCGCATCGCGGAAGAAGAGAAGATCGTGCGCGGCGTCGATCGCGTGATCGCGACGTCGAGCGCCGAGGTGTTCGAGCTCTTGCGCATGGGCGCTCACCCGCGTTCGGTACGAATCGTCCCGTGCGGCGTAGACGTCTCGCTCTTCACGCCGGACGGTCCGTACGAAGAGCGGCCCAGCGATCGCCGGCGCATCGTCGCGCTCTCCCGGCTCGTGCCGCGCAAGGGTATTGCCGACGTCATCGAGGCGCTCGTCGCGATTCCCGGCGCGGAGCTCGTCGTAGCGGGCGGCGGTGAAGGTCCGGATTTGCTGAGCGACCCGGAAGCGCAGCGTTTGTCCGCGCTCGCGAGCCGATGCGGCGTCGGGAATCGCGTGTCTTTTCGCGGACGAGTCGAGCGCGAAGCGGTGCCGCCCCTGCTCCGCTCCGCGGACGTCGTCGTGTGCACGCCGTGGTACGAGCCATTCGGCATCGTGCCGCTCGAAGCAATGGCGTGCGGCGTACCGGTCGTCGTCTCATCCGTCGGCGGACTCGTCGACACGGTGCTCGACGGCACGACAGGGATCCACGTGCCGCCGCGGTCGCCGCACCGGCTGGCCGAGGCACTGAACGGCCTGCTCGCCGACGAAGCGCGGCGCAGCCTGCTCGGACGGTTGGGCGCCGAACGTGCGCGGTCGCGCTACTCGTGGTCGCGCATCGTCGCCGATACTCTCGACGTCTATCGCGGACTCCTTCGGCGCGAAACGACCGCCGAGGAATTCGCGCTCGGGACCTGACCGTGCGCATCGTCGTGCTGCGCGCGCTCAAGCTCGGCGACTTCTTGACCGCCGTCCCGGCCTTTCGCGCGCTGCGGCGAGCGTTCGCACGAGCACGCATCGTGCTCGCCGCACCGCTCGCGTTCGAACCGCTGATCGAGCTGCTCGACGGCGCGCTAGACGGCATCGTCGACGCGCGGCCGCTCGAACCGCTGCCGCCGCAAGCGGAAGGCGCGGACCTCGGTATTAACTTGCACGGAAGGGGTCCGCAATCGCATCGCGTGCTGCTCGCCGCGGGCGTTCGCAGCCTCGTCGCGTTTCGCAACGAAGCGGTATCGGAAAGCTTCGGCGGACCGGCGTACGATGCGCTCGAACACGAGGTCGCTCGCTGGTGTCGGCTTTTGGAGCACGCGGGGATACCGGCGGATCCGTCGGACCTCGATCTGCGCGTCCCGGCGCTCGGTGTCCCGCGGCGAATCCGCGGCGCAACGCTGATCCATCCCGGAGCGGCAAGCGAAGCACGCCGCTGGCCAGCCGATCGTTGGGTCGAGGTCGCGCGCGCGGAACACCAGCTCGGACGCCGAGTCCTCATCACCGGCGGCCCGAGCGAGGTCGAACGCGCGCAGCGCATCGCGGCGGCCGCCGGTGTGCCCTCGACGCACGTCTATGCGGGTCGCACGTCGCTGCGCGAACTGGCGGCGCTGGTCGCGGCGGCAGGCCGCGTGGTCTGCGGAGATACCGGCGTCGCGCATCTTGCCACGGCGTTCCGGCGGCCATCGGTCGTGCTCTTCGGCCCGATCGCCCCGAGCGCGTGGGGTCCGCCGCGGCGTCCGTATCACCGCGTGCTGTGGAACGGCACGACCGGCGATCCGCACGCCGACCACACCGACGCCGGCTTACTGGCAATTCCCGCCGCGCGCGTCATCGCGGCACTGGACGGCCTGCCCGCCTAACGCGCTCGCGTCGGAACCGGCGCCCTCATTTCGAGGCCCGTCATTGCGAGGAGGCCCGTCATTGCGAGGAGGCCCGTCATTGCGAGCTTGTCGAGCAACCCTCGTCGTCAGCCTGAACGCAGTCGAAGGATGACCCCTCACGTCGCTTTTCGCGATGCGGGGATCGCGCCTCGGGCGCTCGCAATGACGTTGGCGCGTCGCGTCGTGAATTGCCGGACGACGGCACGTGTGATCGCGGTTACTCCGGGATCGCCGTGGTCGAGCGCGCGTGCCCAGTCGGTCGTGCCCGCATTGAAGATGCGCCCGTCGCCGCGTTCGAATGCGACGATCGCGGCGTGTCCGCCGGGGAAGATCTCGCCGCTCCCGTCCGCGACGTTCCAATGGTCGAGTGCCGCGTGTCCCAGCGTCGCGAGACCAGGCGGCGCGAATCGCGAATCGATCCCGTCGCACTCGTAGCCGACGACCGAAACTGCCGTGCCGACGACGTCGCCGGCGCGCAGACCGGCTTCCTGCACGATGGGGTGCGTGTCGTCGCACATGCGGTATCCGGTCGGCGGGCGCGCACCGCGCCACTTCCCGCCGCCGCGCCGGAAGGAGAGCCCGGTGAGCGTGTCCTCGGGATCGTCGTCGGACCACCGGCCGTCACGCGCAATCGTCGCGGTTGGCTCATCGTAGCGGACGCGAAACCAGCACGTGTTGCCGCCGAAGAACGCCACCGCGCCGCCGGCGTCGACGAAGCGCTCAACCGCGGAGCGTTTCGGCACGGTCCAGTACTCGTCGTGCCCGAAGGTGCACAGCATCGCGTAGCGATCGAGCAGCGCGGGGTTGCGGTGGAGGTCGAGATCGGTGCAGACGTCCACGGCGATCCCTTCGCGCGCGAACCAATCCAGCGCCAAAAGGTCCCAATGCGCGAACGTTTGGCGCGGCGAACGGCGGTCGTAGACGTCGACGTTGATCTCGTCCCACGGATGGCCTCCGGTGCCGCCGCCCGGCCGTGCGAGCGTGACCGCCGGCGAACCGCTGTATAGGCACCGTCCCTCATCGGCGCCGAGCGTTCCGTCGACGTTCGCGACGTTGTACGCATGATAGGTGAACAGCGGCAGGTTCATCAGCACGCGCGCGTTCGACGGCGCGCGCACGACGACGAGCGCCGTTCCCGAGCGCGCATCCGGACTCGCGCCGCAGGGTTCACCGTGCCGCGTCGCCCCCTCGCCCGCGGCACGCACGACGTACGCGCCGGCTGCCAGGTCGCGCGGCAGCGGAATCGTCACGCGCGGCCAGTCCCACGGGCGATCGGCAGGACCGGCCGGTGCGTTCTCGCCGCGAAACGGGCCGGTCTCGAGGACGGGCCGGCAGCCGCCGCCCCAACGCTCGAGCCGCAAACCGTATCTCGGCTGGTCGGTCGCGACGTGCAGACAGAGCGTCGCGCCTGCATCGACCGTCGGTTCGGCCGGATACGCGCGCAGCATCAGGCCGGCAGCTCGGTGATCGTCTCCAGGAGACGCTCGACGCGCGATCCCACGGGCCGCCGCGCCCGGACGATCCACGGCAGCCCGCGCAGCGCCGCGCTCAGTGCCGCACGGGCAATCGGATCGCGACGGCCGGCACGTGCCAGAGCGGCCGTCGAAGACCAAACGACCCGCCAGCTACGGCGCAGCCACGCCGTCCACAGGCGATTCCGCATGACGAGCAGCCGTCTGCCTTGCGGTTGACGCCCCTCGTCGCTCGGAGCGTGGTGCAGGATGAGGTCCGCCGCGTAGATCAGCTCCCAGCCGGCATCGAGCAAATCGAGTGCAAGCAGCGACTCCTCCGCGCCGATGTGGAAGCGCGGCTCGTAGCCGCCGGCGGCGAGAAACGCGGCGCGCCGAACGACCGACGCGCCGGCCATGAAACTGCCGATCGCCGTCCCTGGACACCCCGTGCGCTTCGGCAGCCCGCTCGACGCCATGAGGTCGCACGCAGGGTCGATCCACGACTGGTGCACGACGACGCGCGCGTTGAGCAGCGCGACGCCCGGGTGTGCGTCGAGCAGCTGCACGGCGCGCGCGAGCGAGCCCGGCTGCCACCAGCAGTCGTCGTCGCAGAACGCGACGTACCGGGCGGCGGCGGCGCGCGCGCCGACCGTGCGCGCGGCTGCACCGATGTTCCTCGGCAGTGAGATCAACTGCACGCCGGGGTGCCGGGCGAGGGCGAATTCCGCCGCGCCGTCTTCCGAACCGTTGTCGACGACGATGACGTGCGGCGCCTCCGGCAGGGCGCACAGCCGGGTCAGCGTCGCGTCGAGAAGCCGCCGGCGGTTGTAGGTCGCGACGACGACGGTACAGTCGATCACGCGCGCGAAAAGACGTCGAGACGGAACGTCGCGGCGCGAGCACCGTTCCGGTGGGCGAGGCGCGCATCGCGAACGAATTCTTCGTGCACGGCATCGGCCGTCGCGGCGTGGCCGTCGACCAGCGGCGTCCAATGAACCAGAACAAGATCTCCGCCGGAAAAGAGGGCGGCGGCGATCGCATCGCGGATCCGCCGGCGGTCGTTCGGGCCGAAGTAGAAGCCCAGCTCGCAGAACGTGATCAGATCGAAGCGTCCCGCCGGAAACTCCGTGAGCAGATCGCAGACCGCGAACCGAACGTGTGGTGCCCCGGCGCAACGCTGAGCCGCTCGCGCGACGGCGTCTTCAGAGACGTCGACCGCGTCGAGCGCCTCGCACCGCCGAGCGAGCAGTGCGGTGAACACGCCGACCGAACAGCCCAACTCGAGCGCTGCATAGTACCGCTTGCGGGGCAAGGCGTCCAGCGTGGCGTCGTACTTTTGCCGTTCGTATGCCGACGCTGCGTACGTCCACGGATCGGCGTTCGTGCGGTACAGTGCGCGAAAGTAGTCGGCTGGGACGCTGCTTCCGGAACTCCCCTTCGCTCGCGGCGCCACGTCAGGAGGTCAAGGCCACGACGTCTCGCGCGACGGCGTCACGATCATCTCGCGCACTTCGACGCCCTTGGGACGGGTGAGCGCGAAAACGACCGCTTCCGCGACCGCCCGAGGATCGTTCAGCTGGTTCTTTTCGAACGCGTCGGCTGACGGTTTGAACTGCTCGTCGCGGCCGTCGAAGAATGCGGTGTTCATCCCGCCCGGACAAACGAGCGTCACGCCGACCCGGCCGGCGAGATCGAGCGCGAGGCCGCGGGTCAAGCCGACGACGCCGAACTTCGAGGCGGAGTACGCGGTCGCCGCGCCGAGCACGCGCAGGCCGAGCGTCGATGCGATCGTCACGATCCGCGGGTTCGGCGCACGTTCGAGATACGGCAGAGCGGCGCGCACGACAGCCGCGGTGCCGATGAGGTTGACGTGGATCACGCGTTCCCAGCGCTCCGCCGCAACCTTGTCGAAGTCGCCGCAGGCGTCCATGCCGGCGTTCGCAACGACCGCGTCGATGCCGTGCCGACGCCCGATGGCCGTGACCGCACGTTCGATTTCCGCTCGATCGCCGCAGTCGACGATGAGATGTTCGCGGTCGCGCTGCTCGCGCGGTTCGTTCAGATCGAAGGTGGTCGGGACGCCGCCGGCATCGGCCACCGCGTCGGCGATCGCGGCGCCGAGGCCCGAGGCACCGCCGGTGACGATGACCGTTCCCAGCGTGGTCGTGCGCGCCTGCGGTGCCGGAGCGATACGGGTTTGCAAAACGGAGTCCCCATGCGATGGAGCGAGTGCAACCGGTGTCTGGGTTACCCGGGCCGCCCGGCGCTCAATCCGCAGTGTCCGGCGGGCGCGTCGTGTTCTGGTCGATGCGCGGGCGGAGGGTTGCCGTCAGGATCGGAGGGCCCGCGCGAGCGCGACGCCGCCCAATGCGGCGGCCAGGCCCACGCAGACACTGATCGCGACGTAGAGCAAAGCAAGCATGGACCCGCTGGCGCGCTCCACGTTCAGCGTGTCCAGCGAGAACGACGAGAACGTCGTAAAGCCCCCAAGGATGCCGGTCGCGAGGAAGAGGCGCATGGTTGGTGAGAGGCCTGGGGTCGCCGAATCCGCCAGACCGGCGACGATGCCGATGAGGAACGAGCCGACCACGTTCACGGTCAGCGTACCCAAGGGGAAGCCGGGGCCGAAGCGCTGGACGGTCAAGACGACCGTCGCCCAGCGCAGGACGGATCCGATCGCTCCGCCGAGGGCGACCCAGAACGCAGCCTGCCAGCTCATCGGGCCGCCCTTCGGTTTACAGAGGCCCGTCCCTATGCTACACTTTCACCTTGGAACGGGCCGAGCGTCCGTTTTCTTCATGTTTTCCGGCGCCCCGGCTCCCACACCGAGAACACGACGATGGCGAAAAAAG
>JAQBPM010000043.1 GCA_028287525.1 Vulcanimicrobiota bacterium
ACGCGCTGTTCGTCGAGTCGCCGAATCTGCCGGGCGTGATCGTGATGAACGGCGACGAGATCGCGACGCTCATTTCGCGCCGCACGTTTTACGCCGTCGCCGACCGCTCGTTCTCGCGCCAAGTGTATTGGCGCCGCCCGATCTCCGTGATGGTCGAATCGCTCGAGAGCACGGAATTCACCGTGCTGCCCGCCGCGACGCCGGTCGGCGAAGCGCTCGCCGCGGCGCTCGAGCGGCCTCACGAGCGCGTGTTCGATCCGCTGATCGTCGACGACGGCGGCCCGCTGCACCTGCTGGAAGTCGACGTGCTGCTGCGCGCCTCCGCCGGCGTTTTGGCGGCGGCGAATCGGGAGAAGGAGTGGCTGCTCGACGAAGTCGCCCGCCTCAATCTCGAGGTGTTTGCGCTTCAGCATCGTCCTTAGCGGCGTGATACTTCCGCTTGATCTCCTCGATGTCGACGGAGGGCGGGGGATATTGCATGTCGAGTGACTCGAGCGTGTCGACGACGATCTTCGAGACCGCGAGGTCGCGGAACCATTTGTGGTTCGCGGGGATGACGTACCACGGCGCGCGATCTGTACTCGTTTTTTCGAGCGCCGCTTCGTAGGCGCGCATGTAGTCGTCCCAATAGGCGCGATCGGCGTAGTCGGACTCGCTGATCTTCCATTGGCGATGCGGGTCCTCGAGCCGGGCCTTGAACCGCCGCAACTGCTCGTCGGCGCTGATGTGCAGATAGAATTTCATGATGTGCGTGTTGGCCTGAGCGAGCGTCTTCTCGAACTCGACGATGCGGTCGTAGCGCTTCGACCACACGTCTTTGGGGACCAGGTCGCGGACCCGCGCCACCAGCACGTCTTCGTAGTGCGAGCGGTTGAAGATCCCGACTTGTGCGCGTGCCGGCGCGACGCGATGGGCGCGCCACAGGAAATCGTGCGCGGCTTCCTCCGGCGTCGGCTCCTTGAACGGATGTACGTACGCGCCTTGCGGGTTCATCACACCCAAAACGTGCCGGATCGTACCGTCTTTTCCGGCCGCGTCCATCGCTTGGAGCACGATAAGGACGGAACGCTTGTTCTCGGCGTAGAGAAGGTACTGCAGACGCTGGAGCCGCTCGACCCGATCCTGGACGATCGCGCGCGCGCTTGCCTCGTCCTGCTTCCCGGTGTAGGACGGATCGATCTCGTCAAGGTGGACCCGGCTCCCGGGTTCGACGAGGAACTTTTTGCGGTAGTCCACGGCAGGCTGAGCTCCTTGCTAGACCGAGCGCCTGCGGTTCGGGCGCCGAGAGAGGCCCACCCTCTCGCCCGCCCCTCTTGCCGGCGCCGACCTTCGTCGGGATTGGCAGGGGGAGGCGGAAATGGTATCATCGCCTTTGCTGCCTCCGGGCGGCACCGGCCGTCGTCTTTTTGGACGACCCCGGGGTCGTGGCGCCTTCGGGTGCCACGTGTGTAGGGTCCTCGGCCCGGCATCCGGCCAGGCGAGGGGACCGTCTTCCACCTACATCACCACGAGGTTTACCCCCATGCCGCCACCCAAGGGCAAGCGCGCCGCCGCGAAAAAAGATCGCCGGCCGAAGCGCAAAGTCTGTAATTCCTGCGCCGACAAGCAGCACGAGTTCGACTATAAGGACACGACGCGTCTGCGCAAGTACATCAGCGAACGCGGGAAGATTCTGCCGCGCCGCATCTCCGGCAACTGCGCCTCGCACCAGCGCGCGCTGACCACCGCCGTGAAGCGTGCCCGCATCATCGCTCTGCTCCCGTTCGTCGTGCAGTAGGAGAATCGTCGTGAAGGTCATTCTCACCGGCGACGTCAAGCCGCTCGGCACGCGCGGATCGCTCGTCGACGTCAAAGACGGCTACGCCAACAACTACCTGCTCCGCCAGGGCCTCGCCGTCGTGGCGACGCCGGGCGCAATGAAGCAGCTCGAACAGCAGCAGCACGCCAAGAAGCGCAAGCAGGCCGAAGAGGTCGCGAACGCTCAGGACGTCGCCACGCAGCTGGAGCAGACCGTCATCAAGGTCTCGGCCAAGGCGGGCGGCAACGGTCGCTTGTTCGGGACGGTCACCAACGCACAGGTTGCCGACGCGCTGCACGAGCAGATCGGCGTCACGATCGATCGTCACAAGATCGAGATGAAAGACGGCATCAAGGCGCTCGGGACGTACCCGGTCGAGATTCGTCTGGGCAACAACATCGTCGCGAAGTCCGCGGTGCAAGTCGTCGCGCTGAAATAGTGCGACTGAGCGCGGACGAAAAGCTGCGCCGCGAGATCGCGGCGCTGTACGACGTCCTCGCGGAGGCGCTGGGGACCGAAAAGGTCGTCATGCGCGCCGGCAAACTCGGCACGCTCAAGGAGATGCGCTCGCAGGCGATCCCGGATCGCCTGCTTGCGCTCTCGCGTCTGGTATTCGAGGACCCGACCCTCGAGACGCGCCCCGCGAAGGCGCAGTACAAGAAGATGATCGCCGAGATCGAGGATCGCCTGGGCGACCTCGTCGCGCAACGCGCCGTCGGCGACCGGCTCGACGCCAAGGTGAACGCGAAGATGATCGCGCGCCACCAGGAGTATCTGCGCGAACTGCGCTTGGAGGCGCTGCGCGAGGACGCCGGCCCCGAGACGCCGGCGACGCAGCAGCGCCTTCACGAACTCGAGGCGCTCGACGCGCGCGGCCTCGCGCGCGCCGCGCTCGACGTCCTGCGCCCGAAATCGCTCGACCAGGTCGTCGGACAGGAAGCCGCGATCAGGGCGCTGCTGGCGAAGCTGGCCTCGCCGTATCCGCAGCACGTCATCCTTTACGGTCCCCCCGGCGTCGGGAAGACGACCGTGGCGCGCCTGGCGCTCGAGATCGCCAAGCGGCGTGCGCACGCGCCGTTCGCGGCGAACGCACCGTTCGTCGAGGCCGCCGGCACGACGCTGCGCTGGGACCACCGCGAGACGACGAACCCCCTGCTGGGCAGCGTGCACGATCCGATCTATCAGGGTGCGCGCCGCGACTTCGCCGACGGCGGCGTCCCCGAGCCGAAACTCGGCCTCGTGACGCGAGCGCACGGCGGGGTCCTCTTCATCGACGAGATCGGCGAGATGGATCCCGCGATGCAGACGCGGCTGCTCAAGGTCCTCGAAGACAAACGCGTCAGTTTCGAATCGTCATACTACGACGAGCACGATCCCAACGTTCCGGCCTACGTGAAGAAGCTCTTCCGCGACGGCGCGCCCGCCGATTTCGTGCTGATCGGCGCGACGACGCGCGATCCGGAAGCGATCGACGCCGCGATCCGTTCGCGCTGCGCCGCGGTCTTCTTCGAACCGCTCACGCAGACGCACGTTGCGCGCATCGTGCGCGAAGCGGCGCTGCGCCTCGGCGCCAAGGTCAGCCGGCGCGTAGCGAATCTGGTCGCGTCGTACACGATCGAAGGGCGCAAGGCCGTGCAGATTCTCGCCGATGCCTACGGGCACGCGCTCGAACGCAGCGGGGGCGGCCGAGCCGCCGCCGTCCGCGAAGAAGACGTGCTCGAAGTCGTGCAGGCCGGCCGGATCGTGCAGCACACGACCACGCGCGCGCGGCGCGTCAAAGAGATCGGCAAGGCGCACGGCCTGGGCGTGCTCCAGTACGTCGGATCGATCGTCGAGATCGAGGCGGCCGCATTCCCGGCACGCGACCCGCACAAGGGCACCGTGCGCTTCAACGACACCGCCGGTTCGATGGCGCGCGACGCCGTCTTCAATGCGGCATCGGTGATTCGCGCGATCACCGGAACCGACCCCGCCGATTGGGATCTGCACGTGAACGTCGTCGGCGGCGGCAACATCGACGGTCCGTCGGCCGGCCTTGCGTTCTTTTTAGCACTGCACAGCGCCCTCGCCCGCGTCGCCCTGCCGCAGGACGTCGCGGTCACCGGAGAGGTCTCGCTCGCGGGCAACGTTCGCGCCGTGGGCGGGGTGGTGGAAAAACTGTATGCTGCGCGACAGGCTGGGATGCGGGCCATTGTGATCCCGCGCGAGAATGCGCGGGAGATCGAGGCGACGCCCGAGGGCATCGAAGTCGTCCCGGTCGGCACCGTCGTCGAGGCGCTCGCGGCGCTCGGCCTGCGCGTTCCAGTCCCACCCGCGCTCCGCTCCCGTTCCCGCACGAGGGTTTCCCGGTGAACGTCGCTTCGTTCGTCTCCAGCGTCGACCGCATCCCGCCCAACAATCTCGAGGCGGAGATGGCCTTGCTCGGCTCGATCCTGGTCGACAAGGAAATGATGGCGACGGTCAGCGAGATCGTGATGCCGGCCGATTTTCACGCGCCGCTGCACGAGACGATCTATCTCGCGCTCTACGCGCTGTACGAACGCGGCGAACCGCTCGACAAGGTCGCGCTCGCGGGCGAACTCAAAAATCGCGGACTGCTCGACAAGATCGGCGGGATGGCGTACGTCAACTCGTTGATGGATACCGTGCCGACTGCCGCGTCGGCCGAGTACTACGCGCGCATCGTGCGCGAGAAGGCCAGCCTGCGCGGTCTCATTCATGCGGGGACGCAGATCACGCAGCTCGGCTTCGAATCGGAAGACGACGTACCGGGCGCGCTCGACCGCGCCGAGCAGGTCGTCTACGAAGTCGGCAACCGCAGCGACCGCAACGCGTTCGCGACCGTTCCGTCGCTGCTGCTCGGCGTGTTCCAGTCGCTCGAACGGCGTCACGAGCAGAAGGGCGACCGTACGGGCGTCACGTCGGGCTATCGCGACATCGACGACTATACGGCCGGCTGGCAGCCCGGCAACCTGGTGATCCTAGCCGCCCGCCCCGCGATGGGCAAGACGTCGCTCGCGCTCAACATGGCCGTCGCCGCCGCGAAGGACGAGAAGAAGCCCGTCGCCGTGTTCTCGCTCGAAATGACGAAGCAGGAGCTCGTGGAACGCCTGCTTTCGTCCGAGGCGCGGCTCGACGCATCGAAACTCCGGCGCGGCGCGATCGCGGACCGCGATTGGGAGAAGATCGGCCACGCGATGGGAGTGCTGCACGAGCTCCCGATCTATCTCGACGACTCCGGCGCCGTCACCGTAACCGAAATCCGCAGTCGCCTGCGCCGCCTCAAGAGCGCGCACGGTTTGGCGTGCGTCTTCATCGACTATCTCCAGCTCGTACGTCCCTCGACGATGGGCCGCCAAGTAAACCGCAACGAAGAACTCTCCGACATCTGCCGCACGCTCAAAGCGACCGCGAAAGATCTCGAAGTCCCGATCGTCGCCCTCGCCCAGCTGAACCGCGCGGTGGAAACGCGAGCCGACAAACGGCCGCTGCTCTCGGATTTACGAGACAGTGGAGCAATCGAACAAGAAGCGGATATCGTTACGTTTTTGTATCGCGATGTCTATTACAACAAAGAGACGTCGGCGGAACCGGACAAGACGGAATTGATCATCGCGAAACATCGCAACGGGAAGGTCGGGACCATTCCGCTGCGATTCCAGCCGGAACACACGCTGTTCCTCGCATACGGCGACGAGTCGCACTACCCCAACCCGTAGGAAGAAGAGCAAAGGAATGCATGCGACGAGCGGTATCGTCCCCTCCGAACTGACGCTCGGCGTCTCCGACATCGACACGACCGAAACGTTCTACCGTGACGTCCTCGGCGTAGAACCCGTGCGGCACGGCGATGCTATCCGCATCACGTTCGGCGACTTCACACTCGTGTTCGAACACGCGCCGCCGACGGAGCGCGCCAAGTTCGAGCTCGCATTGCGCGTCCTCGATCCCGGCGCGCTCGAAGTGATCGCGGAGCGTGCCGGCGCCAAGACCTACGACCGCGACGGCGGCGGCCGCGCGCTGTTCGTGACCGATCCCGACCACTACACGATCGAAGTCTTCGCTCGCTGACCGCGCGTGAGTTCGCCCAGGATTCTGGTCAGCGTGTCGCGCGGCCAAGACCCCGTCGAGTATTTCGAGGCGCTGCGCGAAGCCGGCGGCGAGCCGGTGCGCATCGAATCCGGCGCCGACGCGCTGCTTGCGCTGAGCGATGCACGCGGACTTCTGGTGACGGGCGGCGTCGACGTCGATCCGGCGTCATACGGCGCACCTCCGTCGCCGCTGGTCACCGGCGTCGAGCCGGAACGCGATCGGCTCGAAACCGAATTGCTGCGCGCCGCGCGCGAGCGCGGGTTGCCGACGTTGTGCATCTGCCGCGGACTGCAGATCGCGAACGTCGCCTTCGGCGGAACGCTGATTGCGGACATCCCGGCGGCGCTGGGCGATCGGGCCACCATTCGACACGAACAGCGCCGTTCCGACGGGCGTTCCGAGCGGGGTCTCATCGCGGAGCACGTCGTACGGATCGAGCCCGATAGCCGGCTGGCGGCCATCGTGGGGACGACCGAACTCGTGACCGGCGCGCGTCACCACCAATCCGCGGACGTCTGCGCCGCCGACTTGCGCATCGTCGGGCGCACGCCCGACGGGATCGTCGAAGCCCTCGAAGCGCGCTTCGCGTCCCCGTTCTGGCTCGCGGTGCAGTGGCATCCGGAATCGACGAGAGCGCTCGACGACGGTGCGAGCCGCGCGATCTTCCGCGCTTTTGTCGACGCAGCGGTGTGAACGCCTCGGCGCTAGGCGTGCACGAACTGCCCCCAGAGCCGAAAGCCCATCCCGGGTACCGTCGAGGTCGAGACGGCGAACCCGCGGCGCGTGAAATGGCCGGTGTAGCGCTGGTTACCGATTTGCAGCGTTAGGGTTCCGTCTCGGGCAATGTTCCCCGTGACGGACTGTGCGGTGTCGTTGTCCGGCTCGTATCTTCCCTCGATCGTCCCCTCCGGATTGAACGTCAGCGTCATCGTCCCGAACACGACGTTGAAGTTATCGATCCCAAAGTAGTCGACGGCCGCCGGGCCGAGAAACGTCTTGTACGCGTATGTGACGCGCTGATTCGGTGGCGGTGTCGGTGCGGGCGGAGACACATCGCCGGCGGGCGGTGATGGCGACGTGGCCGCGACGACGGGCGGCGCTGCCAGCGGGACGACGAACACCGCGAACACCGCGAACGCAAGCATCGCGGGTCGGCAAAGAGGATGCATGTCGAGGCTCCTTGCCGGTCCTCTTACCCGTCGCGACCAGCGCGCGCTTCGACGAGCTCAGCGTGACATGGGAGCCCAGCGTGACAATGTCCCGTCGGGGCCTACAATCCCGTCAGTCGTTGCAGGGCGAGCGATGAGAGTGCGACGGCGACCCAGAGGATGAATCCGAGGGCGAGCGGGCGGGCGCCGGCGCGCAGGAGGCGCTGCAGTTCGGTTTGCAGGCCGATCGCGGCGAGGGCGACGGCGATCAAGAACGTCGAGACGACGCCGATGCCGGCGTGCCAGCCGGGAGGGATCAAGCCGGCGCCGCTGGCGAGCGCGGCGACCAGAAACCAGAGGATGAACCACGGCACGATCTGCTTCCACGGAAACGGCCCGCTCGTGCCTTGGGTGCGCGCGCGCAGCAGCACGATGCCGGCAACGATCGGCAGAATCATCGTCGCGCGCGTGAGCTTGACGATCGTCGCGTACGCGCCCGCCTGCTGCCCGTACACGTATCCCGCCGCGACGACCGACGACGTGTCGTTGATCGCCGTGCCGGCCCAGAGGCCGAACTGATCCTGCGTCATCTGCAGCGCGTGGCCGATCGGCGGAAAGACGAGCACCGCGACGATGTTGTAGAAGAAGACCGTCGCGATCGCGAGCGCGATTTCGGCTTCTTCGGGTTCGATGACCGACGACACCGCGGCGATCGCCGACGCACCGCAGATCGCGGTGCCGACGCCGATCAGCGTGCGCAGCGCGCCCTGCAATCCCAGCAGGCGGCCGACGAGCGGTGCCAGGATCAGCGCGATCGCGATCGTGCCGAGCGTCACCGGAAGCGTACCGAGTCCGGTGCGGATCACGGCGGCAAAGGACAGGCCGAGCCCGGAGAGCACGATCGCGGCCTGCAGGACCGTGCGGGCGGAGAATGCGATCCCGGGTCGACATCGCTCCGGCAGCGGACCGAATGCCCGCACCGCGATGCCGAGTACGATCGCCAGTACCGGCGAGCCGAGGAGCGGGACGAACGGCGCCAGCAGCGTCGCTGCCAGTGCGACGGCCGCTGCGGCGACGATCCCCGGAAGCTTACGAAGCGACGTGCGTCTCCGCGATCTCATGCATCTCCGGATCGCCGATCCCATGCTGTAGATACGAGCGCGAGAGGTGGACGTACTCGGGGCCGGCCGCCTCGACCCAATGCACCGCGGCGCCCTCGAGCGGCTTCTTCACGACCGCCGGCTGGCCGGCCGCGACGACGCGCGGCGGAATGTTCGCGTTGGCCGCGACGACGGCGCCGGCGGCGATGAGGCTGTACTCGCCGACAACCGCGCCGTTGAGGACGACGGCGTTCGAGCCGATCAGCGCGCCGCGCCCGATGTGGCAGTCTTCGAGGATCGCACAATGACCGACGGTGACGTCCTCTTCGATCACCGTCGTGCAGTTCTCGCTCACGTGGACGACCGAGTTGTCCTGGACGTTCGCGCGTGCGCGGATGCGGATTGGACCGTTGTCGCCGCGGATCACGGTCCCGAACCAGATCGACGCTTCCTCGCCGATCTCGACGTCGCCGATCAGCACGGCGGTCGGTGCGACGAATGCCGAGGACGCCACCTTTGGGCGTTTTCCACGGTACTCGATGATCATGCGGCTCCTCCGAAGAACGGTGATGCTGGAGCGTCACAATTGAGCGAACACCGGCATCGTACCCCCTTGCGCGGGACCAAGGTCACCCCGCGGCCCAAACCGGCCGATCCCGGCTACACCGACGTCAACTATCGGTACGCCGGCGTCGAGGGGCACATCCATGAGGTCGTCGAGATCGGCGGGCGGGAACTCGCCAAGGTCGGCTTCGACGACCGAAAGATCGTCTATTACTTCCTCGAGGATCTCGAACGCGAGGAAGCCGCGCCGAAGCGGACGTTCCACGACCTTCCGCCCGACGCG
>JAQBPM010000049.1 GCA_028287525.1 Vulcanimicrobiota bacterium
CGGAGACGCACGCGACGCCGCGGCGCGCGCACGCCTCCGCGAAAAGACGATCGTCCTCGGCCGTGTCGATCTCCAGCGCATCGCAGGTGATCGTCGCAAGCGTGAAGCGATTCTCCGGTTCGAAATCTAGCACGAGGGACGGGCTTTGGCGCAACGGTCGAACGGCACCCGTCCGAGTCGCTTCGCCGGATCCCCGAGCGGGAAAGGCAGCCGCACTCACGCGAAATGGATCGGCGGAGGTGGGTGCGATGTCGAGTCGATACGCCTTGCCGTTGTTCGCCGCAGCGCTCGTCTGCTTGGCGCTTCCCGTGCGCGGCCAGGCCGTGCTCCCCGAGGGACCCGGCCGAGCCGTCGTCCAGGCATCGTGCGCGCAGTGCCATAGCCTCGACCAAGTCGCGCGCGCGGGGTACGACCGCGCAGGCTGGCGCAACGTGGTCGCGATGATGGTGAACGACGGCGCCGCCGTTCCGGCAGATCGCATCGACACCGTGGTCGACTACCTTGCAGCGAACTTCCCGCCGAAATCCGCGCCCGAGGCGGTCTTGATTCCCGGCACTGTCGACGTGACGATCAAGGAATGGATCGTACCGACGCCCGGCGCGCGTCCGCACGACCCGCTCGCCGCGCCCGACGGTTCGATCTGGTACACCGGACAGATGGCGAATGCGCTGGGCCGTTTGGATCCGGCGACGGGTTCGTTCAAGGAATATCACCCGCCGACGGCCGCATCGGGGCCGCACGGGCTCGCGATGGACGCCGACGGCAACGTGTGGTTCACCGAGAACTTCGCCGGCGCGATCGGGAAGCTCAACCCGCGCGCGGGCACGTTTACCGAATACAAACTCCCCGATCCGGCGGCGCGCGATCCGCACACGCCGATCTTCGATCGGAACGGGACGCTGTGGTTCACCGCACAGGGCGCCAACATGATCGGACGGCTCGTGCCGCGCACGGGCGAGATCAAGCTCGTCACGGTTCCGACGCCGCGTGCGAACCCGTACGGCATGGTCGTGACGTCGAAGGGCGTCCCGTGGTTCGTGGAGTTCGGCAGCAACGCGATCGCGAGCATCGATCCGGTGACGATGGCGATCCGCGAATACCGGCTACCGAACGCCGACGCGCGCCCGCGCCGGGTCGCGATCACCGCCGACGACACGATCTGGTATTCCGACTATGCGCGCGGCTACGTCGGCCGGTTCGATCCGAAGACCGGCAGCGTCGCGGAGTGGCCGTCGCCCGGCGGCTCGAACTCACAGCCGTACGCGATCGCGGTGCTCAAGGACGCGGTGTGGTACAGCGAGTCCGGCGTGCGGCCGAACACGCTCGTGCGATTCGATCCGCAGAATCACCACTTCCAGACGTGGGCGATTCCCTCCGGCGGAGGCGTCGTCCGCAACATGATGGTAACCCGCGACGGAAATCTCGCCCTCGCCTGCAGCGGAGTAAACCGCATCGCCCTCGTTCGAGTGAAGTAGGGATTGTCACGCTGAGTTTTTGTGTCCCCTAAGCACCTCCGTAGTCACCCTGAGCTTGTCGAAGGGCCCTCGTCAACGATCGTGCCGCAAGGCAACGTGCATCGCGAGGCACCACGCGCGACGAGGGCCCTTCGACAAGCTCAGGGTGACACGATGCTGCTCAGCGTGACAACGGGTGCTGCTCACGGCGACAACGCGCTCATGGCTGCGGTAGGCGATTCGTGATGAAGTCGGATAGCTTTTGCGCCGCGTCAGGATCTCTGTTCGAGAGGACGGCAACGACGTAGCGTCCGCCGGAGCATATCTGGAGGTCGCCGTTCATTCCGGGAGCACCGCCGTTGTGCCCGAAGCATCGCGTGCCGTTGACCATATGGTCGCCAAACCCGTACGCATAGCGGGCGCCATTGCCCGGCACGTCCACTTTGCCGACGGTGAGCAGCTCCACGTGATGAGCATCGAGCAATGTGTGCTGCCGCAGCGCGTTCGCGAAACGCAGAAGGTCTTCCACCGTGGAATAGCCGCCGCCCGCGGACGATCCGCGATACGGCAGCGTGTCCGTGTTCGGCCGCAACGTGCCTGACGCACTCGTATATCCGACGCTAAGATTGGCAACCGACTGATTTTCCGGCTCTGAGCCCGTTGACGTCATGCCTGCCGGATCGTAGATGTGCTCGCGCACGTAGTCGTAATAGCTCTCACCGCTCGCTTTTTCGATCACGGCGCCGAGCAGAATGAACCCGTAGTTGCTGTAAGCCCAGCGGCTTCCCGGCTCGAAGTCGAGTCCACGCTGCCCGAAGAGGTTCACGTAGTCGTCGAGCGTGCGCAGTTCCAGCCGATGCGCGTCGAACTCCGGGCCGAAGATGTCTCCCGTGCCGCCAGTATGCGTCAGCAGCTGCTGAATCGTCACCTTCGTCGCAACATCTTTGTTGGGGTAGCCGGTCAGGTATTTCCCTAGCGGATCATCGAGTTTCAGCTTCCCTGCCTGCACGAGCTGCAGCGTCGCGACTGCCGTGAACATTTTGTTCATGGACGCGATGTGAAAGCGCGTTTGGAGCGTGTTCGGAATCTTGGACTCGCGATCCGCGAGGCCATAGGCCTGGGCGAAGACCGGCTTGCCGTCCTTTGCGACCAGCACCGCACCGGCAAAGCGATCGGCAGCCGCGTCGTTCTGCAGTCTCTCGCGCAACGCGGCAGTCAGATCGCTCGCGCCCATGTGCGGCAGCGCGAACTCGGCCGGCCGAGGAATTGCCCGCAGCCCCAAGTCGACGATGTGGTGAGGGTCGGCCGCGTCGACGTCGACGGTTAGCCGTGCGAACTGATCGGAATTTCGCTCCTGAACCAGCGCAACGAACTGGGTCGGCGTCGATGACGGGTCTACTTTCTTCAGCTCGAAGCCGCCCGTCATCTCGCGGAAGCGGCGGTCCCGATCCAGGTTCTTGACTCCTGAGGGCCAGTTGCTTTGCACGAACTCCCGGTATGCCGCGCCGTCGCTGCCGTTGAACGCGGCAAGCCACCCTTGAAAAGCGTTTCCTGCTGGTGAATTTGGAATCGTCGTCTGAGCGAAGCCGTACCCGAAGGTCAGCAGCAAGATGCACGTCGATCGAAAAAGCACACGGCAGAACATTTGCGTCCTCATCTCGCCGGCCTACTCGCCAGGTCGCTCAAGAGCGTCAGGATCGTACTGTTCTCGAACGTCGTATTCCACACGTACTCGGTCGGCGCGGGTTTGCAGGTGCTCACGGTGAGCGGATACTTCGCTCCGCGAGCAGCGGTCAAGGCGGCGTTGTCCAGAGCCGGTTTCCCGCTCGAACCCACGAGCGCCGCGCCCATTGCCGCACCGTCCGCAGTCACGTGAACGCGCACCGAGGTCTCGAACTTCGACCCAATTGGAACATTCTTCATCGAGTCCGGAAACGCAGGAAGCATTGCGGTGTACGGGGTTGGAGGAACAAAACCAGCGCGGAAGCGGCCGCGAGTTACGGTCGGAACTTTGCACGCCGACCTGTGCTGGTCGTGCCAGCCGGTCGGGTACACCGGAGTGATGACGGACCCGGTCGTAAATTCGGACCGCCGACCCGTCGGCACGCCGGACCTGATGGTAGCCTCCACGGGGACGCAGTTGCGAAGCGCCGGTTCGTACGTGCTCGCCATGTAGACGCGAGTGACGAATTCTCCCATGCCGGGATAGCGCGGCGGCGAGACGAGGACGACCTTGCGCGGTTTGCCTGCGCCATCCACGGTGAGGTCGAAAAGCGCGACGTTTGCTGCGCCGAGCCGGGCCACCATGTCGCTCGCGTTCCGTATTTCTTGATTATCCGCGGGCGTTCGCGACGTTCGGCGCTTTGGACCTAACAGATACGTCATCACGATCCCGCGATTGGGCACTGGGCAGCTTGTTGCAGCCGGAGCCGCAGAGCCTTGCGCGAGAACGCGCGGTTGCGGTTCATACGCGAGCACGGGCGACAAGGATTGCAGAACGAGCCCGATGAGTGCAAGCAGCATGACGGAGCCTGCGAGTGCCGGCGGCGACAGACGAAGACGTCGCTGACCCGAGTCGAGAAGGCGCTCAATGCGCACGACGATCGAATGACGCGAGCCGAAGACGCTCGCAGCGGCGAGCGGCACGCGACCACGCGCACTACTTGCAATCGCCAACAACGTTTGGGCGAACGCATCGCCGGAGCCGGTTCGCGCGACGACCCAATCGTCGCAGGCGATCTCTCGTTCCATCGCGAGCCGGCGCATGACAAACCACGCAGCGGGGTTGAGCGCGACGAACGCTTGGGCGACACGTGCGAGACCATTCGTCCACACATCGCAGCGGCGCAGGTGCGCGACCTCGTGGGTGACGATCGCTTCCACCGCGTCGGCGTGCAGCTGCTCGACGAGCGACGCGGGCAGAACGATGGCTGCACGGAAGAATCCGATGGCGATCGGGACGTGTACGCGACTCGACAGATAGACCGGGTAGTCGTACGCCGTGGACCACATCCGAGCATCGCGCCGGATCGCACCGAGGTCGCGAAGGTCGAGCAGGAGCAGCAGACCTCGCGCACAGGCGACCAGCATCCAGATGAGCGCCGTCGCGAGAGCAAGGTTCTGAGGTATCGGGATTGGCGATTTTCGCGGAGCCGGCGGTGTTGGTTCGCTTGCCGCGGCCGGCGGTTCGGGCGCTGCCTGCGGAGTGTCGATTCCCAATTGAGCGAGAGGCGGGAGAGAAACGCTGTTCTGTTCGCTGGTCCCAGCTGAGTCAGTGTCGGGCGCGGAAGGCCGCTCGGAAAGATCGACCGTGAGGACCGGGGTAAGCACGAGCGCCCCGAGCGCGCACAGCCAGATTGCGTAGCGCGTCGCGGCGCCCAGTTGCGGCAGGCAGCGCAGGCCGGCCCACACGGCGCCGGCGATCAGCGCGCCTTCCCAAAGACTATCGACTAAAGCGGCGGTGATCGCGAGCGCCGCCTGTGCAATCGTGGCACTCATTCGCGCGCCTTCGCTTTCCGCTCAAGCAGTTCGCGAATCTGTTTGCGGTCGGCGTCGGTCAGCGGCACGTCGTCGAGCAAGGTCACCGCTAGTGCATTCGGTGAGTTTTTGAAGAAGCGCGCCAGCACGTGATTGACGGCCGATTTCGCCGCGTCGTTGCGTTCGACGAGAGGGCGATACGTAAACGAGCGGCCGATCTCCTTATGCGCGACATAGCCCTTTTGTTCGAGCGTACGCAGCGTGGAGAGGACGGTGTTGTACGCCAAGATCGGCGGCGTCAGCGCTGCGGTGACCTCGGAAACGGTCGCGCTCCCGTTTGTCCAGAGCACTTCCATCAAGCGCAGCTCATGATCGGTCAGCACGACCGCTCTCTTACGGGACATCGCACCTCCTAGATTCGTAATTGCACTCTACACCCGCGCGGGCTCGATGTCAACTAGAATCCTAAGAGGCGCCGCCGGTCGTTGTGCTCAGCGCGACAGAAAGCGCCTTACCGTGCCGCGAATACTCGCTGACGTTCGGTGAGCCAATAGAGGAGCGCCGCGATCGGGAGCGCTGCGCCGAGGATTGCGACGCCGGGCCATCCGGCGTGGGCGTAGGCGAAACCGGAGACGGCCGAGCCGACGGCTCCGCCCGCGAAGAGCGTCGCAATATATAGCGTGTTGAGGCGGCCGCGTTCCGACGGCTTGAGCGCGAAGACGATTTGCTGCCCGAGAACCATCGTCGTCTGCACGCCGAGATCGATGAGAACGGCACCCACGACCAATGCCCAGAGTTGTGTGTGCAGCAGCGTCAAGAGCGTGCCGCCGGCGGCCAAAACGAACGCGACGCCCGTGAGCACGTGTTCGTGACCGGCATCGCCCAGTCGCCCGGCGATGGGGGCGTTCAGCGCGCCCGCGGCACCCACCAGCGCGAAGAGGCCGATCCAGGTTTCCGAAAAGTGGAATGGCGGGCCGGCGAGCACGAACGTGATGCTCGTCCAAAACGCGCTGAACGTGCCGAACATCGCGGCCTGATACAGCGCGCGCCGGCGCAGCATCGGCTCTTCACGGTAGATCCGCACGAGCGACGCGACGAGCCGGCCGTACCCTTCCGCGAACGCCGGCCGGCGAGTCGGAAGCACTCGGTAGAGAACGATGGTCATGATCGCGAGCAGCACGGCGGAGATCACGTAGACCGCACGCCACCCGAGCGCGTCGGAGAGAATGCCGGAAACTGCGCGCGCGAGGAGGATCCCTAAGAGAATGCCGCTCTGGACCTGCCCGACGATGCGCCCGCGCGCTTGAGACGGCGCCAGCGTCGCTGCCAACGGCACGAGCACTTGCGCCACGACCGACGTGACGCCGATCGCCAGCATCGCGGCTAAGAATTCGCCGAAGGACTGCGTGAACGCCGCTGCCACCAGCGCGACGACGGTCCCGCACAGGATCGTCACGATGAGGCGGCGGTTCTCGAAGAGATCGCCGAGCGGCGCGAGCAGCAGCAAGCCCGCGGCGTATCCGAGCTGCGACACCGTGACGATCAGCCCGGACGCCGCCTCATCGACGCCGAACGTTCGGCGAATCACCTCGAGCAGCGGCTGCGCGTAATAGAGGTTGGCGACGGCAAGTCCGCAGGCCACCGCAAATAACGCGATCAGACCACCGGAGATACGCGGCGAGGCGACGGTTGCGGATGCGTTCGCATCCGCCGTAGCGAGCTCAGGTAGCGGCGTAGCGGCTGCCAACGGGGGCCTCCAGCGCGTTGAGCTCGGCGAGGTCGGCGGCGCTCAGGCGGACATTCGCGGCGCCGACGTTTTCTTCCAAGTACGCGATGCGTTTGGTTCCGGGAATCGGGATGACGTTCTCGCCTTGCGCCAGCGCCCACGCGAGCGCGACCTGACCGTTCGTCACGCCGGCGCGGCGCGCGACCGCCTCGACCTGTTCGACGAGCCGGTGGTTCCGATCGAAGTTCTCACCCTGGAAGCGCGGCAGCGTCGCGCGGAAGTCGGTCGGTGCGATGTCGCGCTGCGCCAGCCGTCCGGTCAGAAATCCGCGCCCGAGTGGGGAGAACGCGAGAAAGCCGACGCCGTGCGCTTTGCACCACGGCAGAATCTCGGGCAGCGCGTCGCGCGTCCAGAGCGAGAGTTCCGATTGCAGCGTCGCGATGGGATGAACCGCGTTCGCGCGCTGCAACGTCTCGACGTCGACTTCCGAGAGCCCGATCAGGCGCACTTTTCCGGCGGCGACGAGCTCGGCCATCGCGCCGACGCTCTCCTCGACCGGAACGTTCGGATCGACGCGGTGCAGCTGATAGAGATCGATCACGTCGATCCCCAGCCGCCGGAGCGATCCTTCGACCGCGCGCTTGATCACCTCGGGCTGTCCGTCGCGACGCAAGGGCGCACCCGCCGGCTGCGGAACGAAACCCGTCTTCGTCGCCACGACGACCTGGTCGCGCTTGCCCTTGATCGCCTTTCCGAGCAGCTCCTCGTTCGTGAAGGGACCGTAGACCTCGGCGGTGTCGAACAGCGTGACGCCGAGATCGATCGCACGATGGATCAGCGCGATCGCGTCGGCTTCGCGGTCGGCACGGATCGGCTCGCCGTACGCCCAGGTCAGCCCCATCGCGCCGTATCCGATCTCGCCGACGGGAGTACCGGATTGGCCTAAAGTACGGAGTTCCATATTCGTGTGATCCTTTCGATATGAACTGCGCGTTGATGTCGTGCGTCCTAGGTTCCCGGCGCTCGATCGTGAGTGGAGCAAGGCGAGCCTGGGCCGCGGGCGCAGCGTGACCGATCAAGTGTAGTTTCTTAGGCTGAACGCAACCAGAGACGCGATGTCGCTCAGCCTTGCGGCGAGTGCGGTTCCTTCGTCGACGGCGCGCCGTTCTTTTGGCGTTCGAAGAGGATCGTTGGTTCGCCGTGGTACACCGTCCGCTGCTTTTCCTCGTAGCCGCATTTTACGGCGACGCGAATGGACTGCACGTTGCCCAGGCTTATGATGCACACCGTCAGCGAGGATGTCAGGTGTGCGTCGCCCCATGCGACCGCTGCCGCGACGGCTTCCGTCGCGTACCCCTTGCCGTGCACGCGCGAGACGAGGGCCCATCCGAGCTCCGGCACGCCGCGTATCGACGGCTCGATGTCACGCATGAAGTCGGCGAAACCCAGCTCGCCGACATACTCGCCGGTGGCCTTTTCCTCGATAGCCCAGTAGCCGAATCCCATCAACGCCCAGAGCCCGGCGTAACGCAAGACCTTGAACCAGACGTCTTGCTCCGAAGGCGGTTTGCCGCCGATATACCGGGTGATCTCCGGATCGGCCCACATTGCGGCGGATGCTGCAAGATCGTCTGCGCGATGGCCGCGCAGCGTGAGACGCGCCGTTTCGATCGTCGGAGCCATTACTTCAGCCGGCCGCCGCGCACCGTGTAGATCAGCGTGAACGAACGCGGCGCGAGCAGCTTCGGCACGGGAACGAACGTGCCGCCGCCGACCAGCGAAAGCGGCTGCGCGAACTCGGTGGTGGAGAAGAGCCCGGTGTCCGTGTTGAAAAGGTTGCTCGCGACGAGCGTGAAGCGCCCGCGACGCGCGGTCCACGAGACGCCGGCGTTGGCCATGACGTACGAGCTGAGGGCATTGAGATTGTTGCCCGACGTCCACTGCCCGTTGAACAGCCATTCGAGATTCGCGTGCGGCTGACGCACGTCGAGCGTCAGCCCCGCGCGATGCAGCGGCTTGAACGGCAGCTGCCCGCCGATCTGGTACGGGCTGCCGGCGGAGAGCAAGCGCGGATCGCTCGAGGCAAGCGTTGCGCCGCCGATCGAATAGCTCGGCTGCACGATCGTCTCGCGCCCGAGCACGATCTGCCCTTGCGCGTCGAGCCCGCGATATCGCGCCGTCGCACCCGTGATCGATTCCGCGACGTACACGCGCGCCGGGTCGAACGGTGCCGCGCCGCAGATCGTCGGCTGGCTCCAGATCGTCTCGATCGCGGCGAGATAGCCGGCCGGGAGCGGCGTAGTCAAGGCGAGCAACGGGAACTGCGCCTGCAGCGTCGAGCCGCGTTCGAGACGGTCGTACGCGCTGATCCGCAGCGTGCCGCGCCGGCCGCGCCTATCGTAGGTCAACTCGACG
>JAQBPM010000070.1 GCA_028287525.1 Vulcanimicrobiota bacterium
TTTCAAAGCATCGCGCTGATGCAAACGGATCGGGTCCATTACCGCGGTCAGCCGATCGCGCTCGTCGTTGCCGATTCCATCGAAGCGGCAAGTGAAGCGCGATTCCTCGTTCAGGTGGAATACGAGGTCGAACCGTTCAGCGTCGGATTCGATGCCGTAGGCTCGGAGACGGTTCGCCAATCGGCGGCGATGCCGATTCCCGATAAAGCCGTCGGTGATGCCGATAAGGCGTTTACCGACGCGAGCCTCGTCTCGGTAGAAGGCACCTTTTGGGGCCCCGCACAGCACCAAAACCCGATCGAACTGATTACGACGGTTGCCGAGTGGGAGCAAGATCGTCTCACGATCCACGAGTCGACGCAGAACGCCGAAGGCCTGCGCTTCGGCGTCGCCACGCAACTTGGTATCGACCCGAAGACCGTACGGGTCGTTTCTCCATACGCCGGCGGCGCGTTCGGGCAGAAGAACTCGCTTGGAGCGCATACGACGCTCGTTGCCGCAGCCGCCCGGCGCTTGGGAAGACCCGTCAAGTTCGTTATGCCGAGAGACCAAACGTTTCATGGGACTGCGTTCCGGCCGTTGAGCAAACAACGCGTGCGCATCGGCGCAACGAAGGACGGCCGGATGGTGGCCGCCATCCATGAAACGACGCAGCAAACCTCGCGGCACGATCTTTTTCCGGCGATGGGCGACGACGTGACGGCGCGTTTCTACAACATTGCGAATTTCCGCAGTTCCGTCGACCTCGTTCGAATGGACGTTCAAACGCCCGGGTTCATGCGCGGCCCGTGGGAGCATATTGCAGCGTTTGCGTTCGAAGGAGTCGTCGACGATCTCGCCTATAAACTTGGGCTCGACCCCGTGCAGTTTCGTATCATGAACGATGCTCCGTCGGATCCGGTCACCGGAAAGCCCTTTTCTTCGCGGCACGTCGTCGAATGCTTGAAGCGCGGCGCGGAGTTGTTCGGCTGGTCGAAGCGGACGCCGGAGCCCGGTTCGATGCGCGCCGAGAATGCAGATTTGCTCGGATGGGGTGTGGCCATGGGGTGCTACCCCGGAAGCGTCGTACCGGCCGACGCGATGGTGTCCGTGAGCAATGACGGGGCCGTGGACGTCAGTGCGGGCGGACATGAAATGGGACAAGGCCTGCGGACCGCGCTGTCGCTTCTTGTCGCGGAGCGGCTTGGTGCCGAGCCCGCGGCCGTACGATTGACGTTAGGCGATACCGCCGTGCCCCCGCAGCACCTAACCGCGGGTTCGTGGGGTACGGCGTCGGCGTGTGCCGCCGTCGTCGAAGCGTGCAACAGTGTGCGCGAGCAGCTTTTCGCCCTTGCGGTGCAAAAGGCCGGTGCCGGATCGACGAGCGTGAGGCCTTCCGACCTGAACATCGCAGCGCCGCTGACGATCGTCGGGCCGAATGCGTTGCGTCTTTCCGTCGTTGAGTTGTTGCGCAATGCCGGCCGCACCGAAGTGAAAGCCGAAGCGAAACACGTGGCGGCCGGGCAAACGATGCAAGCATTCGATCGAGCAAAGAACGGCGTGCTCGCAATCGCCGGTCCCGTGTTTTCCGACTACGTGGCGTTCTCGTTCGTCGCTCATTTTGTCGAAGTGCGAATCGATCCACACACGTTTCAGGTTCGCGTGCCGCGCGTCGTCAGCGTCGTCGACTGCGGCAAGGTGATGAGCCTGCGCACCGCTCGAAGTCAGGTACTCGGGGGCCAGGTTTGGGGAATCGGGGCCAGCCTGCGCGAGGCCAGCGATATCGATCCGCGTTTCGGCGGCTTTCTCAACGCGAACTTTGCCGCATATCATATTGCGGCAAACGCCGACATCGGTGACTATGCTGTCGACTTCATAGACCGGGCCGACACTGTTTTCAACGAAGCCGGCGCGAAAGGGCTCGGCGAGGTTTCTATGGTCGGCGTCGCGGGCGCCGTTGCCAATGCGATCTTCCATGCTACCGGGCGTCGCTTCCGAAAGCTGCCGATCATGCTCGACGACTTTCATGCGGACACTGCCTGATGGACGCAAGCCCCCAAGCTGGTCGCCAGCACGCTGACCCGTGGCGCGCTGAAGGCTGGGCGCCGCAGACCCCTCGTCTCGCGCTGAGCGCCCTTCGACAAGCTCGACCGAAGCGAGAGCCCGCATCTCGCTCGGTGGTCCCCTCCTTCCCGGATCCTCAGCGTGGCCGACGTTCGCGGGTACGGCGTCAGCGCTCGGCTTCGCTCGCGCCGACACGATGGGGTTCCTCGACACGCTCGGAAAGACGGCCCCCCCTCGACGACCCGCCGGCTCGCGCCAGAGCGCTCTGGGACTAGGCGCGCCGCACGGCGGCGGTTGGCGAACGGTCGCTGCGGGGAAGACTTCTGCTACGGCGATGGAGAAAGGCGCGACGGCACGCGCTTGCTCGTTTTGGGAGTTCGACGGAGATATGGCTGCACACGCGATTTGGTCCGGGGCGATCAACTTCGGCCTCGTCACGATTCCGGTCAAGCTTTACACCGCGGTCCGTACCAGCGATCTGCGGTTCAACTTCCTGCACAAGAAAGACCAGGGCCGGATCTTCAACGAGCGGCACTGCAGCGTATGCGGTGAGAAGGTCGAGTACGGCGACCTCGTCCGCGGCTACGAGTACGAGAAGGGGCGCTACGTCACGATCACCGACGACGACCTCAAGGCCGTGCGCCCCGAGGCCACGCAGTCGGTGCAGATCATGCAGTTCGTCGAACTCGATCAGATCAACCCGATGTTCTTCGACACGCCCTACTATCTCGAGCCGGAGAAGAAAGGTCGTCACGCCTACGCGCTGCTGCGCGACGCGCTGATCGAGTCGGGCAAAGTCGCGATCGCCAGCGTCGTGATCCGCTCGCGCGAGCATCTCGCCGCCGTCAAGCCGAACGGCGAGGCGCTGGTGCTCGAGCTGATGCATTTCGCCGACGAGCTCGTCGCGCAGAGCGGCTTCGATTTCCCCGCGCTCAACGAGAAGGTCGCCGACGCCGAAAAGAAGATCGCCAAGCTGCTGATCGACACGATGAGCGTCGAGCAGTTCGAGCCGGAGCAGTTCCACGACAAGTATCGTGAAGACGTGCTGGCGATGATCGAAGCGCGCGCGAACGGCGAGTCCGTCGAAGCGGCGGAAGTGCAGCGCCCCGCCGCGACCAACGTCGTCAACCTGATGGACGTGCTGCAGCGGTCGCTCGAGCAGTCGAAGGCGCGGCGCAACGGCGCGAGCGCCGCGAGCGGCGACGAAGAAGACGCCGAGGCGAAGACGGCCAAAAAGGGCGCCCCGCGCAAGAAGACCGCCGCCGACAAGCCGAAACGGAAGAAGTCGGCCGCTTAGGTTCCTGTTTCGTCGCTGGCGCGCTCGCGGGGCTCTCGCTCGAGGGCGGCGACGGCGTGCGGCTCGCTGGCGTACACGGCGACTTTGTCCTTTATCCCCGGCAGGTTGAGCACGCGGGCCACCTCGCTTCCCGGCGCCACGAGCACGGCCACCGCAAGCGGCCGCCGCCGCCGCTTGAAGAGCAGCAGCTCCGCGAGGAAGGTCGGATCGACACCGGTCGCCTCGCGCAGATCGACGAGGACCGGGAGGCCGACGGGCGCGCCTTCGAACGCGGTTCGGAATTCAGGATATCGATCGACAGCAAGCGCGCCCGCCAACGGCAGGTGCACGATGCTATCGGCCACGGTCGATAGTCGTCACGTCGAGGGCTCGTCTACCCGCCGACGGGGCGCCTCTATCCGTCATTACGGTAAAGTAACAGTAAAGTTTGGTGCGCCATAACACCGTTCACGAGGGGCGACGGCCGTGCGCGGCGTCACCATGGCCCATGGAGACCACGCACCCGCGGCGCCTCTTCGGCAACCGGTTCCTCGACGCGCTCCCGCCGGAAGACGCCGACGCGATCGGTCACGTCGCCGAATTACGAACTTGGACCGAGGGGACGCAGCTTGCGCGCCGCGGCGACCCGGTCGACCGCGTCTATTTTCCGATCGCGGGCGCGATTGCGCACGTGGAGTCGCACGAAGGCGGTCCGTCGGTCGAGGTCGCGGCGATCGATCGTGACGGGGTCAGCGCGTTCGAGGCGCTCTTCGGTGTGGAGGATGCGCAGTTCACGCGTCTCACGATGGTCCCGCTGGCCGCCGTCTGCGTCGACGCGCGGCCGCTGTGCCGAATCTCCGAGGGTTCCGGCGCGTTTCGCGAGCTGCTCGGGCGGTACGCGGTCGCCTCGATCCGGCTCGCCGGCTTGCGGGCGGCCTGCCGCGGTCACCACCTGCTGGAGCATCGGCTCGCGGGATGGATCTTCGCGCTGCACGAGACCTCGAGCGCCCGAGAGCTGCGCGTGACGCACGCGCTGGCCGCACGGCTCCTCGGCGCCGAACGCGCCGGCATCACGCGGGCCTACGCGCGGATCGCCGGCACCGGGGCTATCCGATACGAGCGCGGGCGGATCAGCATCCGCGACGCCGCGTCGCTGGCCGCGGCGTCGTGCGGTTGTCTCGCCGAATCGCGCGCCGTGCTGAACGACGTCTACGCCGCGCGCTAGTCGGGCAGCGCGGCGGGCGCGGCGGCGCCTTCTCCGGTCTTCGTCCATTTCAAGAAGAACACGAGCGGCGTCGAGAGCACGAAGATCACGGCGCACAGGCGCAGGATCCCGTCGTACGAGATCACCGTCGCGTTGACCATCACCATGCTGTAGAGCTGCGCGGCGGTTCCGTGCAGGTCGCGCAGGTACTGCTCGACGTTCGGGTTCGACGAGGTAACGCCCGACGCGAGCGCCACGTAGGCTTGGTCCTGGTACCGCGTCTGCAGAAACTGCAGGATCGCGATGCCGAGCGATCCGCCCAGCTGGCGCACGAGCGTGTAGATTCCGGTGGCGTTCGCCATTTTCTCGCGCGCGACGTCGCCGAGAGTCGCAGTGGTCAGCGGAACGAACAGAAAGCCGAGCGCGAAGCCTTGCAGCGCGCGGGGCCAGAACACGTCCCAGTAGCCCGCGTATTGGTTGATGTCGCCCATCCACCAGGTGCTCACCGCGAACATCAGGAGGCCGGCGGCGATGACGGCCCGGCCGTCCAGCCGCTGCACGGCGCGTGACGCGATCGGCATGCTCAGCGCGGTCGCGATCGCACCGGGCAGCAGCGCCATGCCGGTCTGCGTCGCGCTGAAGCCCAGGACGTTTTGGAAAAACAGCGGCAGGATCAGAGCGGTCCCGAACAGGCCGAAGCCGCTGACGATCCCGATCACCGAACCCGCGCTGAACGAGCGGTATTTGAAGACCTTCAGATCCACCAGCGGGCGCGGGTCGTGCCACTCGCGGATGCAGAACGCGACCAGCGAGACGACGGCGACGACGGTGAGGATGACGATCGTCGACGAGGAGAACCAGTCCTCGGTCTGGCCGCGTTCGAGGACGTACTGCACCGACGCGACGCCGGCGGTCAAGAGGCCCAGGCCGATCACGTCGACCGGCGAGCGGTCGCGCTTCAGATACGCCGGATCGCGGATGAACGCGAGCGTCATCAAGAACGCGACGATGCCGATCGGGATGTTGATGTAGAAGATCAGCTGCCAGCTGAAGTTGTCGACGATGATCCCGCCGAGCGTCGGACCGATCGCGGGACCGACCATCGCGCCCAAACCGAAGATCGCCATCGCGCCGGAGCGTTTTTCCGGCGGATACGACTCGAAGAGGATCGCTTGCGCCGTCGGCTGCAGCGCGCCGCCGCCGAAGCCTTGGATGACGCGGTAGAACACGAGCTGCCACACGGTCGTGGCCGTGCCGCAGAGCAGCGAGGCGACGGTGAAGATCACGATGCAGGTGGCGTAGAAGTTGCGCCGCCCGAAACGCGCGGTGAGCCAGCCGTTGAGCGGCATGACGATGACGTTCGCGAGGATGTAGCCCGTCGCGACCCAGCCGATTTCGTCGATCGACGAGCCCAAGTTGCCGGCCATGTTGGTGAGCGCCACGTTGACGATCGAGGTGTCGATGATCGCCATGATCAGGCCGAGCATGACGGTCAGCGTGATCATGGAGAGCGGTGGGTTGGCCTTGCGGTCGGCTCGGCGTTCGGCCGCCGTCATAGCCCCAGCGCCGGGCGCGGCGAGGGATGCGCTCATGACGCGAGCGTATCCGCCCGTCGCGTTGTAGGTAATTTTTCCATGACGTTTAAGTCATCTTACCACAGGATGGCATACGAGGTCACCAAGACGATCGCCGGCCGCGCCTACCGGTATCGGGTCGAAAGCGTCCGCGACGCCGAGACCGGAAAGCGCCGGAGCCGGTGGACGTATCTGGGGCGGGTCGAGGGGCGGCCGAACGCCGGCGCGGCTCCCAAGCGCCGCAGCGACGCCGGCCGGCGGCTGCTCGACGCGCTCGAGCGCCTGCTCGAAAGCACCGATTTCGCGAGCGTGACCGCTGATGCGATTGCCACCGAAGCAGGCCTCGCGCACGGCACGTTCTACCGCCACTTCCGCGACAAGCGCGATGCTCTGCGCGCTGCGCTCCAGCGCATTCGCGAGGAACGTGGGACGGCGGTCGAGGCGCTGCGCAGCGACGTCGCCAACCTCGCCGACGCACGCGCGGACCTGAGCGGCTTCGTCGAACGAATCCTGAGCTCGCCGGCGGATCATCCTGGACTGCTTCGCGCAAGCTATGCGCTTGGGGCGCGCGACGAAGAGGTCGCGCTCGAATGGAGGACGCGAAGGGCGAAGGCCGTTCGGCTGCTCGCCGGGCACCTCGCCGCGCTAACCGCGCGCGGCATCGCGACCGTGCGCGACCCGGAGGCGACCGCGGGT
Organism: Vulcanimicrobiota bacterium; assembly: GCA_028287525.1. GTDB lineage: Bacteria > Vulcanimicrobiota > Vulcanimicrobiia > Vulcanimicrobiales > Vulcanimicrobiaceae > Vulcanimicrobium. The sequence goes on from JAQBPM010000070.1 coordinate 6,794, forward strand.
GCGCTCATCGCGATGGTCGACGGACTCTACCGCGACGCGGTGCTCGATCGCAATGCGCTCGACGCGACGCGGATTGCCGCCGCCGCCGACGTTTTCGAACGCGCCATCTTCGGCTGAACTACCGCTTCCCACAAACGGTATTTCCTCTTCTGGGGCGAAACAGCGCCCATGACGACCACTACGTCCGCGTCGCTCCTGGAACGGGTCGAGGCCTTCATGGCCTCCGACGTCTACCCGAACGAAAAGGTCTACGAGCAGCAGCTGCGCAGCGCGCCGACGCCGTGGATGCAGCCGCCGGTGATGGAAGAGATGAAAGCCAAAGCGCGCGCGCAAGGCTTGTGGAATCTCTTCCTGCCGGAATCGGAGCTTGGCGCGGGACTGACGAATCGCGAGTACGCGCCGCTATGCGAAGTGATGGGCCGCTCCGTCATCGGCCCTGAGGTGTTCAACTGCAGCGCGCCCGACACCGGCAACATGGAAGTGTTCGCGCGCTACGGCACGGACGAACACAAAGAACGCTGGCTCAAACCGCTGCTCGCGGCGGAGATCCGCTCCGGCTTCGCGATGACCGAGCCCGACGTCGCGTCGTCGGATGCCACCAACATCAGCGCGAAGATCGTGCGCGACGGCGACGAGTACGTGCTCAACGGCCGCAAGTGGTGGACGAGCGGCGCTGGCCACCCGCATTGCAAGGTGCTGATCTTCATGGGACGCTCGAACCCCGAGGCGCCGCGCCACGCGCAGCAGACGATGGCCGTCGTCCCGATCGACGCGCCGGGCGTGAAGGTCGTGCGCACGCTTCCCGTGTTCGGATACGACGACGCGCCGCACGGCCATTGCGAGATCACCTTTGAGAACGTGCGCATCCCCGCGAAGGACGTGCTGCTCGGCGAGGGGCGCGGTTTCGAGATCGCGCAGGGCCGGCTCGGCCCGGGCCGCATCCATCACTGCATGCGTTCGATCGGAATCGCCGAACGCGCGCTCGAGCTGATGGTGGCGCGGGTGAAGTCGCGCACCGCGTTCGGCAAGCCGCTCTCGGAGCAAGGCGTCATCATGGAATGGATCGCCGACTCGCGCATCGAGATCGATCAAGCGCGCCTCGCGGTGTATCATGCGGCCGAGATGCTCGACCAGCACGGCAATAAGTCGGCCAAGAACGAGCTCGCCATCGCGAAGGTCGTCGCGCCGCTCATGTCGCTGCGTGTGATCGATCGCGCGATCCAGGCGTTCGGCGCGAAGGGCGTCAGCGAAGACACGTTCCTCGCGCGCGCGTACGCGCACCAGCGCACCCTGCGTTTGGCCGACGGTCCGGACGAAGTGCACCGCGCCGCGATCGCCAAGAACGAGCTCAAGAAAGGGGCTCGGTGAGCCGGCAAGATCCGCTCGACCTGCTGCAGCTGAGCCTGCGCACGGGCGCGGCGGAACTGTACGTGGTGCGGCACGCCGACGCCGTTCCCGCCTCCGACAACGCGTTCAAGATCTACGACGACTACGAAGCACACCCGCTCAGCGAGCGCGGCCGCGCTCAGGCCGCGGCGGTCGCGGAGCGGCTGGCGGAGCTGAATTTGGGCGCGGTGTACGCGAGCCCCGTGCGGCGTGCGCGTGAGACCGCCGAGGCGATCGCCGCCGCGGCCGGACTGGAAGTGCGCGAGGAGCCGGACGTCACCGAGATCACGATTGGTAGCACCGACGACTCGATGCCGCTGCGTGAGCGGCTGGCCTGGCTTGCGATGATCGCGATGCGCGACGGTTCGTGGAGCGGGATCGACGGGACCGAACCGTCCTCGCAGGTGCGCGCGCGGATGCTGCGTGCGCTCGAGACGATCGCCGCGCGGCATCCCGGCGAACGCGTCGCGATCGTCTCGCACGCAGGCGCGATCAACGCCGCGCTCGGCGCGATCGCGGTAAGCGATCACGACTTTCTCTTTCCGCTGGCAAACGCGTCGATCTCGGTCGTGCGCGTCGGCGGCGGGCGCAAGCTCCTGATGAGCGCGAACGACACTGCGCATCTGAGCGAGATCCCGTCGCGGTCGCGCGCATGATCCAGCGCGACGCCGACACGATCGACGTGCGCGCGGAAGAGCGGCTGGACACGAGCCGGCTCGAACCGTACCTGCACGAGCACCTCGAAGGCGCCGCGGGCCCGCTCGAACTGCGCCAGTTCGGCGGCGGCCACGCGAACTTGACGTACCTTCTGCGCTTCGGCGAGCGCGAGTGGGTGCTGCGGCGTCCGCCGCTGGGCCCGGTCGTGCCGGGGTCGCACGACATGCGGCGCGAGTACCGCGTCCTCTCGACGCTCAACCCCGGCTACCCGCTCGCTCCGCAAGCGTATCTGCTGTGCACCGATCACACCGTCATCGGGGCGGACTTCTTCGTGATGGAACGGCGGCACGGCGTCGCATTCCGGCGCGAGATCCCGCAGCCGTGGGTCGATCGTGCGGACGTCCTGCGCGGCGTCGGCGAGAGCCTCATCGACAACCTCGCGCTGCTGCACTCCGTCGATCCGGCAAGCGTGGGGCTCGGCGAGCTCGGCAAACCCAACGGCTACGTCGAGCGCCAAGTGAACGGCTGGATCGAACGCTGGCACAACGCGCTTACGCCGGACGTCGGTCCGGCGGAGCCCTTCACCGGCTGGCTGCGGCAGACGATCCCCGCCGCGCGGCGCAGCGCGCTGCTGCACAACGACTACAAGCTCGACAACACGCTGCTCGACGCGGAGAACCCGGCGAAGACGATCGCCGTCCTCGACTGGGACATGTGCACGCGCGGCGAACCGCTGATGGACCTCGGCGAGATCCTCGCGCTTTGGGGCGAGAAGGGCGACCGCGCGAACGGACTGCACGGCCGGATGCCGACCTGGCACGAGGGCTTCTTCTCACGGCGCGAGGCGGCGGAACGCTACGCGCGCAAGTCCGGCGCGGACCTCTCGGACCTGCACTGGTACGTCGTCTTCAACATGTTCCGCTTCGGGGTGATCCTGCAGCAGATCTACATTCGCTACGTGCGCGGACAAACGCACGACGAGCGGTTCCGCGACATGGGCGACGCGGTGAACTCGATCACGCAGCGCGGACTCGAGATGATCGAGAGCGGGGAAATCTAAGCTCGGCGCGATCGCGAAAGGCGGGTCGACATGTTCGAGGCGATCTTCGTGGCGTACGCGCTGTCCGCGTCGCCGAGCCCCATGCCTGCCGCATCGCCGAGCCCGACGCCGCTGCGCGAGATCGGCCGGGTGCGCTCGCGCGCGCTGTGCACGACGCTTCGCGAAAACGTCGCTCCCACGCTGGCCAAGCTGATCGAGGGCGATGCGCGCATCGTCGCCGGCCGTTCGACCTTCGTGAAAATGGGCAAGGACCATGTGCTCAAGGACGACGGGCACCTGGAGCTCGACCGCATCGCGCTCGGCGCGACGGTCCACAACTTGGCGCGCAGCATCATCGCCGCCGACACGCTGCTCGCCGATGCAAAACGCTTCCCGGCCAAACCGCAAACCGACGACGAGCGCGACGCCGCCAAAATGAAAAGGCAGCTGCAAGCGGTGGTCGACGATCAGAAGCTCGCGCTGAACCTCTTCAGCGACCTGCTCGAGACCGACCTGAGGGCGCAGATGCGGCACGACCTCCCCGACGGGATCGGTCGCGCAACGGCCGTCCAGCCAGCGGTCGACGCAAACGCCGATGCGACTAGGGAGGACGGACTCTTCGGCCACACCGTCTACGACCGTTTCGCCGCTGAGGCCGGCCGCTATCAGGATCGCATCGCAAAAGTCGAGTTCATCGCGTCCGACGCGGTACACGTCGCACTAGCCGACTGCCGCAGCCCGTCTCCGCCGCCGGGCCCGTAGCGCACCTCGTCGCCCCGTCAGCGCGTGTTACCGCTGCGCGTTGCGCGCCAAGATTGCGGCGATCGTCGCGTCGTCGAGGCCGGCTTCGTGCAGGACGTCGGCGGTGTGTTCGCCGAGGCGCGGCGCCGGCGTGTGGGTCGCGGGCGGCGTCGCGGCCCAGCGCTGCGGCGCGCGCATCGTGCGAATCGTCCCTTCGCTCGGATGCTCTTCGGTGCCGAGAAAACCCGTCGCCGCAAGATGCGGGTCGTCGATGAGGCTCATGACGTCGTGCAGCCGCATCACCGGGATGTCGCCGGCTTCGAGAAGCGCCAGCCACTCCGCGCTGGGACGCGTCGCGAGAACCTCCGCCACCGCACGGTACGCATTATCGTAGTCGAGCCGGCGCACCGGCGCCTCGCACAGACGCGGATCGGCGGCATACTCCGCCGCGCGCCCCGCGAGCGTGAAGAAGCGCGCCCAGTGGGCCTCGGTCACCAGCAGCACGCAGACGTAGCCGTCGCTGGTCGGATACGGACGGCGGTGACGCGTGAGCAGCCGCTGATATCCGGTCGGTCCGATCGGCGGCACGAACGCCTCGCCGCCGAGATGATCGGCCAGCACGAGTTCGGCCATCGTCTCGAACATCGGCACCTCGATCGCCTCGCCGCGCCCGGTGCGCTCGCGCTGGAACAGCGCCGCCAAGATCGCGTTCACCGCGCTGATCCCGCTGATGCGGTCGACCAATTGGAACGGCACGTACTGCGGCTCATCCGACCCGGTCTGCGTAAAGAGGGATGCGAGCCCCGACGCGCCTTGGATGAGATCGTCGTAGGTCGGGCGCGCCGCATACGGCCCCGCTTGATCGAAGCCGACCAGCGAGACGTAGACGACATCCGGCTTCACTTGCGCGATCGCGGCGTAGTCGAGTCCGAGCCGCCGCATCGCCGCCGGACGAACGTTGTTGAGCACAACGTCGGCGCTCGCGCACAGCCGCAGCGCCGCCGCACATCCCTCGGCGGTCTTGAGATCGAGCACGACGCTGCGTTTGCTGCGGTTCGCACTCAGGAACACGGGCCCCATCGCCGCGTTGCGCACGGGCGGCGCTTGCCGGATGATGTCGCCTTGCGGCGATTCGATCTTGATGACGTCGGCGCCCTGATCGGCGAGAATGTGCGAAGCCCACGGCCCGGCGATGACGCTCGAGAAATCGATGACGCGCACGCCCTCGAGCGGACCGCCGCGCCGCCGCGGCGCGCACGACCCCTCGCCCGTCACGCGTTCCGCGCCGGCGGCGCGTTCTCGCGCGCGAGGATCGCGGCGATCTGCGCTTCGTCGACACCCGCTGCACGCAGCACGTCCGCGGTGTGCTCGCCCAGGCGCGGCGCCGGGGACGGCGTCGTCTGCGGCGAGCGGCTCCAACGCGTCGGCGTGCGCATCGTGCGCAGCGTCCCTTCGGTCGGGTGTTCCGTCGTCGTGAAGAATGCCGTCGCGGTCAGCTGCGGATCGTCAACGAGGCTCGGGATGTCGTTCAGCGGCATGACCGGAATGTCGTTCGTTTCCAAGAGCGCGAGCCATTCGGCGCTGGTGCGCGTCGCGAGGATCTCCGCCACGAGACCGTACGCGTAATCGTAGTCCTGGCGCCGCAGCGTATCGTCGGAGAGCTTCGGGTCGGCGGCGTATTCGGCGAAGCGCCCGGCGGCGGTAAAAAACCGTTCCCAGTGGCGCTCGTTGTAGAGCAGCACGCAGACGTACCCGTCGCTGGTACGGTACGGCCGCCGGTACGGCGTGAGGACGCGCGAGTACCCGAACGGCCCGGCCGGCGGTTCGAACGTGTGTCCGCCGAGATGATCGGCGAGCACGAGCTCCGCCATCGTCTCGAACATCGGCACTTCGAGCGCTTGCCCGATCCCGCTGCGGCCGCGTTCGACGAGCGCGGCGAGGATCGCGTTCACCGCCGAGAGCCCGCTGATACGGTCGACGATCAGACTCGGAACGTAGCGCGGCTCGCCGCCGCCGGCGGCCGGGAACAACGACGCGAGCCCTGATGCACCTTGGATCAGATCGTCGTATGCCGGGCGCGCCGCGTACGGCCCGGATTGATCGAAGCCGACGATCGAAACGTACACGATCGCCGGGTTGGCCGCCGCGACGTCGTCGTAGTCGAGACGCAGTCGGCGCATCGCGGCCGGCCGCACGTTGTGCACCAGAACGTCGGCGTGCGCGCACAGCGCGAGCAGCGCGCCTCGGTCGGCGTCGCGTTTGAGGTCGAGCGCGACGCTGCGCTTGCTGCCGTTCATCTGCACGAACTCGGCGCCCATGCCGCGGTGCCGTGCCGGCGGCGCGTAGCGCATGATGTCGCCGTCCGGCGGTTCGACCTTGATCACGTCCGCGCCGAATCCGGCCAGCACGTGCGTCGCCCACGGACCGGCGACCACCGACGAGAGATCGAGAACGCGCACGCCGTCGAGCGGACCGCCGCGCGCGCGTTGGGGAGTCGACACGCGTACCGCGCTTAGTCCCCGCGACGCCCGACGCCCGCTAGCCGGGGCTCTTCGCGACGCACAGCCCGTCCATCAGCAGCTGCCACACGTCGTCGTACTCCGCGTCGATGGCCGGGTCGCCCCACTCGGCGGCGTGGGCCGGGTGGTGGAACCGAGACGTGGCGATCAGCACTGCTCGACCCGCGGCCACGGGGTCGACGGCGCGAAACGTCCCGTCCTCCACGCCGGCCCGAATGACCATCGCGGCTAACCCAATCAACTCGTCGATATGGGCGGCGACGACCGACTCGGCATCGGCCGCCAGCGTCCGATAGGCGGTGAACAACTCCGGATCGTCGGCGGCCCGGCGGCGTTTGACGGCGATGAGCGCGTCGAACAAGCGC
>JAQBPM010000085.1 GCA_028287525.1 Vulcanimicrobiota bacterium
CGGCGGCGGTGGGGGCGGCGGGAGCCACGGCGGCGGCGGTGGCGGCGGCCACGGCGGCGGTCACGGCTGATCGGCAGGAAGCGGTGCGACGGTTCGACCCACGGTCGATCCGTCGCACCGCGTCATCGTGGATCGGGGAGCGGCGTGATGCGCACGATGTCGCCGGCACAGACGGTGCGCGGCGGCGCGGCCGGCAGCAGACGCGGCCGGACCAAGAACAAGACGGTCGACAGCCGGACGATATCGCCGTAGAAGACGCCGTGCCGGGTCGCGACCTCGCAGAACCGTCCGGCGTGAACGACGATTTCGGGCAGCAGCATCGAAGCTACGCAGCGGTTCGCGGCGTTGCGACGACGCAGGCGGCCAGCACGGCTTGGGTTCGTCCGGCGTCTCGCTCGTCGACGAGGACGGAGAGGTCATCGGTCCCTGCGGCGAGGTGGACGAAGCAGATACCGGCCTCCGCCATTGCCCCGATCACGGAGCTGATCGACGGCAGCGGCGGGTCGACACCGCGTTGCGACACCGAGACTCGCACACAGTGCGTCCGCAGACGCAAGGCAACGTTGAGCGACTTCACGGCCTTGCCTAGGGCGTCGAGATCGCACTCGTCGAGGGCGAGCGCGCAACCGACGTCGTTGACGGCAACCATCGAGATCTCGATGCCTGCGGCGAAGAGGCGTGCGAACAACGCAGATTCGCATCGCTCTCGCGTAGCGAGGTTCCCCTCGATGATCGACGCGAAGCAGACGTGACGGCGCGTGTGTGGCAGTGTCATGTGACGGTCCGATTGTAGCGCCGGCCGCCCAGAGATGCGATCCGTCTTCCGGATGATCCGGAAGACCCGCACCCCCGTCGAACGACTCAGCCGAACGGCACGCCGGCCCCTCACGCACGCACGGGCGCGGTCGTTACGCCTAGCCGATCGACTGTGCGTGCTCAGATACGCCGCGAGCGGACCTCGCTAGCGCGATTCGGTTGCGGGAGTGGGCGCGACGCTCGTCCAGCCGTCGGTCAGTGTCTTCATGAACGCGACGATATCGTTCTCGTCACGATCGGTCAGCCCGAGATCGCAGCACGTCTTGTTCAAGTTCACCGCGACTTCCGGAGCCGGCCAGCACGTCGTCTTCTCCCCCGGCGAGCCCGCCGCGCAACGCGGCAGCGTGTCGCGAGTATTGTAGAAGTGCACGATCTCCTTGAGGCTCTTGAAGTAGCCATTGTGGCCGTACGCCTTCACGAACCCCGGGCTCGGACGCTGGTCGACGTTGCGCACCGTCGCGACGCGAACCTTGCCGTCGAACGACGCCGCATGCGGCCGCCACGCCGGGTCGACGTCTTCCGGGCTGCGCAGGAAGTCGCCGACGCCCTTGTCGATGAACGCCTGACCCTCCGGATCGGCCGCGTAGCCGTACCGGTCCGGCTTCGTCTGCAGGTAATATGACATTGCTGGGTTCTTCGGGACCCCGAGATTTGACGTCGTCTGATCGGTGAAGAGGGGCTTCCGGTCCCCTTTCTCGTCTTCGTGGCATTTGATGCAGCGGCCGTTCCCGTTGAAAAGCGCCAACCCGTGCTGTTCCGGCGCGGAGAGCTTGGCCTTCCCCGCCAGGTACGCGTCGAACTTCGAGCTGAACGCGCTGACGTCGGGCGACGCCTCGAACGTCGCGATCGCGATCGCCATCGCGTCGAACGTTTGCGTCACGCGCGAGCGATCCGCCGGCGTGAGCTTCACGACGTACGGCGTTTGGTTCGGTCCGGGCACTTCAGACCCGATTCGTGTGCTGGGGTTGCTGTTCGGCACCGCGCAAAGGGCGTCGACGTCAGCCGGCCAGTGAATTTGGAATGCCAGCGGTCCGAGGACGTCCTCGAAGACCTGGCGGTAGCGCGCCTGAGAAAGGCGACGCACGACGCAGGCCGGCTCGCGATTCGCCATCTCCGTGGGATTCAGCGGAGAGCCTTGCGCTTGCGAGGCGGCGGGGTTCCGCAGGCGACGGCCGGTCGCGCGAAGATCCCAGAAGTTTCCGCCGACGAAATCGTCGCTGCTCGCTCGATAGTAGAGCGGGGGAGCGAGCGCGGCGTAGGCGGCGCTCGGCGGCTTGCGCGCGCTGAACCGCGTCCGAACCGACCCTGGCTGATCGACGCCGTTCTTGTTGATCACCTCGATATCGCCTTGGAACCCCGTCTGCGGCATGTGGCAGAACGCGCACGCGGTGTTCCGGTTGACGGAGAGGTTCTTATCGAAGAAGATGACCTTCCCCAGCGCAGCCAAACGTCCCGGCGCCCCGGGCGCCACCGCCGTGGCGCTGGCGTACGCCGCCATCTCGTTGCGGTCGACCGATGCTTCGACTGCGGCGATCTCGCGCTGCAATGTCGCGTCGCTCTCGCCCGCCGACACCGACGGCTTGATGAGCGAAGCCCCTTCGAGGAAGGCACAGATGATGATCAGCAGGAGCACTTTCGCAGCCGACATTCACGGCCAGCATAACACCCCAGGGAACGTTGTCAACGGGACTTTTTTCCTCCGCTTTGGACGTATTAGCGTGATTTCGGCACGGTGTATCCGTCGGTGAGCGTTTTCATGAAGGCGACGATATCGTCTTCCTGCTGTGCGGTGAGCTTCAGATTTCCGATCGTCTTGTCTTGGTTGACGGACACTTCCGGCGCGGGCCAACACATCACGTTGACGATGAGATGGTCGCCGGCCCTGCACCGCGGCAGCACGTCCCGCGTATTGTAGAAGTGGACGACGTCTTTCAAGTTCTTGAAGTAGCCGTTGTGCATGTACGGCTTGATGAAACTCGGATTCGGGCGCATGTCGACGTTTCGCACCGTCGGCACTTTTACGGCGCCGACGTATTGCGGGGCCAGCTTCTTCCACGAAGCGTCCGGGCTGATGCTGCTGCTCAGCATATCGGCGAGGCCCGTGTCGACGTATTTGCGGCCGGCCGGATTGGCCACGTAGCCGTCTGCGTCCGGTTTGTTTTCATTGTAAAAAGCGAGATCGGGGTTCGCGGGCACGCCGAGGTTTTCCGACGTTTCGTCCGTGAACAAAGGCCGCACGTTTGCCGCAGTCGTCTTTTGGTTGCTGCCGGTCCCGTTTCCGTCGAGATGACAGCTGTTGCAATTCCCCTGTCCCCGGAAGAGATCGTATCCGCGCTGCTCCTGTGCCGTCAGCTTCACGTTGCCGGCGAGAAGAGCGTCGAACTTCGAGGAGAACGGACTCACGTCCGAGGAGCCCTCGTACGCCGCTATCGCGAAGGCCATCTGGTCGAACGTGTCGTGCGAGCGGCCGCGATCGATCGGACTCATACGAAGGACCACCGGATCTGCATTCGGCTCCAAGGTCTTCGCGTTCATCTGCTGGAGCGGGCCGCCGGGCACGCTGCAGATCTGATCGACGTGCGCCGGCCAGGTGATCGCGAACGCTTGCGGACCCCAGACCGCCTCGAAGAGCTTTCGGTACGGACGTCCGGCGAGCCGATGGACGACGCACGCCGTGTCGGAGGAGCCCATCTCGACCGGATTGATCGGCGGCCTCTCCGCCTGTTCCGCCGCCGGGCTTCCGAGGCGCCACCCGGTCGCACGCGCGTCCCAGAAGTTACCGCCGTAGAAGTTCTGTACGCCCTCGTCATAATGGAACACCGGCGAATATACCGCGTATGCTGCGCTCTGCGGCTTACGCTGGCTGAAGCGGGACCTGACGGATCCGGGATAGGCGACCGTAGTCAGGTTGAACGCCTGGATCGCTCCGGTAAAGCCTACCTGCGGCATGTGACAGAACGCGCACGCCTCGTTACGGTTGACCGAAAGCTGCCGATCGAAAAAGATCAGCTTGCCGAGCAGTTCGATGCTGTGAGAGCGATCGAGCCGCGAGCGATCCATCCCGCGCAGCGTTCTCGCCTCTTCTCGATCGATCTGCGCCACGATGTCGGAGAGCGTTGCTTGTCGCGCCGCGCCCTTCTGCGCGTAGACGCCCCCGGCCGCGAACAAACCCGCTTCCAGGGCAGCGAAGGCCAGCAGCACCAAAATCGCTCGTCGCACCGTTGTGGCTCCTCATCGGACGGCCGCGCCCAGCCCGTCGCGCAGGGCCAGGTAGATCGCACTGACGTCATACCCACCGAAACGCTCGACTGCGAGCGACCAGCCTCCCTCGATGGTGTCGAGCATCGGCAGCCGGTCACGCTCTTCGCCGGCCGCGGAGAGTGCGAGCCGCACGTCCTTGTCTGCCCATCGCAGCGGAAACTCGGTTTCCGCCATCGTGTTCTCGGTGATCTTCTTCATCTTTGCGATCGCCCACGGCGAAACGAGGGGGCCACCGCTCATCAGTGACGCGAAGCGATGCACATCGACGCCGAGCGCGCCGGCCAAGATTGCGGCTTCGGCGACGCCCTCCATCACGATCGCGATCCACGCGTTGAACAGCAGCTTCATGCGCGTCCCTTGCCCGGCAGCGCCGAGCCACTGCGTCGTTCCGAGCGCATCGAAGGCGTGCTGCACGGCCGCGCCGGCACGTTCGCGATCGCCCGATGCGAGGATCAGGAGTTTCCCTTGCGCCGCGACGGCTTTGCTGCCGGAGACGGGCGCGTCGATGTAGGTGACGTCGGCGCGCGACGCCGCGAGACGCGACGCGCGCTCGGTCCCTTCGACGCCGATCGTCGACATCTGCGCCCAGCTCGCGCCCGATCGCATTGCGGCGAATGCTCCCTGCGCCTCCATCACGTCGAGTACGGCGTCTGCATCCGCGACCATCGTTACGACGACGTCCGCTTCCGCGGCTACTCGGAGCCCATGATGCCCAGGCCCAGAAACGCAATCTGGACGGAGGTCTGATCGCTCCATCGGTTTTACCAGTTTTGGGCGGCCATGACGACGCTCGCCGGACCGCGGTCCTCGTTCAGCGCGAGGCCGCGTGCGAGCTGCTCGCCGAACGTCGCATCGCACTTGGTGAAATTGCTCACGGCGCGGACCTGGATGTCACGCCGCACGGGGTCCAACATTCCGACGATCGTATCGACGAGGCGGACCTGCGCGTCGCGGGGCATCAGGCGATAGAGGTCACCGGCCTGGACGTAGTCGTCGTTTCGGGCTGCGCGCTCGAGTTCGCCGGTCGCCGTCTCGGGCAGCGTGCGGACCGGACCGCGGTACTTCTTCTGCTCGGCCGCGGGGTTCGTGCCGATTTGGTATCGGTGCCCGTCGGCATAGGCGAAAAGCCGGGCGTGCAGCATCTTGTCGGGCGAGTACCACACGCCTCGGACGAAATTCGACGGCTCGAACGCGGCTTGCTCGATGTCGGTGTGAAAATTCTCCGGGTTGCGGTTGAGCACCAACCGGCCGACGGGGATCAACGGGAATTCCTTGTGCGGCCAGACCTTCGTCACGTCGAAGGGATCGAACGAACACGCAGCCGCATCTTCGACCGTCATGATCTGCACGTTCAGCGCCCACGACGCGACGTCGCCGCGGTCGATGAGATCGAACAAGCTGCGGCGGTGGAACGCGGTATCCTCGCATGCGATCGATGCGGCCTCTTGCCGCGTCATGTTCTTGACGCCCAGTTCCGTCTTGAAGTGATACTTCACCCAGACCGCCTTGCCGGCACCGTTGATCCACTGGAACGTATGCTTGCCGTAGCCGTTCATGAACTGCCAGCCCAGCGGCAGCCCGCGATCGCCCATGAGGTGCGTCACCTGGTGGAGCGATTCGGGGAAAAGCGAAAAGAAGTCCCACATGCGGTTGGCGTCGCGCAGCCCGGTTCGCGCGTCGCGCCGCTGCGAGTGGATGAACTCCGGGAACCTCATCGCGTCGCGGATAACGAATACCGGCGTGTTGTTGCCGACGACGTCGTAGGTGCCCTCGGCGGTGTAGAACTTCACCGCGAAGCCGCGTGGATTGCGGTCGGTGGTTTCGGCACAGGCGTACTCGTTGGCGACCGAGGCAAACCGCGCGAGAACGCCCGTTCGCTTTCCAACCCGGCTCAGAAAGCCGGCGCTCGTGTAGTCCGTGACGTCGTGGGTGACCTCGAAATACCCAAAGGCGCCGCCGCTTTTGTCGCGCACGATGCGTTCAGGAACGTATCCCCGGTCCTGCGTCGATCGCGTTGCCGCGCCCGACCCGTTGGAACCGTTGACAGAAGCCATGCCGAACCTTCTTCCGAGCCGCCGAGCGGCTGCCGTCTTGCTGAGGAAAACGAATGAAGCCGTGCGCGACGCGCTAGAAGCTGGGCCGTAACTCGACGAGCGCGAGCGCCCAGCCGCCGGTGGTCCTGATGCGTACGAGATAGCCGCTCGACGTCGGCTCGACGATTTGGTAACCCGCTCGGATAGCGTCGGGCAGTGAGTGAAACACGAGCATAAGAGTACGATAGCGGCGACGCCGCCAGGCTGCTACACCGATCTTGTCGCTGGGATGCGGGATTCTGCTGTCGGCGCGACGTGCAGCAAAATCGCTACGAGCGGCAGCAGTTTTCGACCACGACGCAGCGGTCGAAATGCTAAGAATTTCTCAATGTCTCGCGATTTCTGCCGGACTCCGCGAAAGATCCACCGGCGACCGCAGCGGCGCCGACGCGCCTGCTCTGCTACACTCGGCGCATGATCGCGCTTCGGCTTGCCGCCCTCGTGCTCGGCGGTACGTTCCTCGTCGGCAGCGATGCAGCCGGCACACAGCAGGGCCCGCGCATCCAAGCGGTTCCGCTGCCGGCTCCGCCGCAAGTGCAGCCCGTGAGCGGCGTCTCCTCGCTCACGCTCACCGCTGCCGCGCAGCCGAACGGCCGCGCGGGAATGGAATACGACGGCGCCGGCACACCTCCGACGATCCGCGTCTGGCCGGGAGGCCGCATGAAGATTACGTACGTCAACGAGCTTCCCGCGCATTCGACCGAGAAGTGCGCGCTCGGATGGTGCATGGATATGACGAACCTGCACTTTCACGGCATGGAAGTCTCGCCGCACGCACCGCAGGACGACGTCCTGACCATGCTGGCGGTCCCGGGAGAGACGCTTCACTACGACGTGCACGTTCCGGCAAACCACATTCCGGGTCTCTTCTGGTTCCACACGCATCCGCACGGCGAGAGCGCAGAGCAGGATCTCGACGGGATGTCCGGTGCGATCGTCGTCGAGGGCATCGATCGCTACGCTCCCGCGGTACGCGGCTTGCGCGAGCGCGTCCTCGTCGTGCGTACGATGGATGCACGACACGACGATGAGCGGCTGCTGCGGCGCATGCGGGCGCGAATGAGCGTCCCCGATAAGGGCTGCGACACCTCCCACGAAGAAGTTCAAGGGTTCGCCACGGTAAACAACGCGCTACGGCCGGCGATCGCGATCGCTCCCGGCGAGCGGCAATTCTGGCGGCTCGTCAACGCGCAGCCCGAATCGTATCTCGACGTTGCGGTCGACGGTGAGCCGCTCGAAGTCGTCGCATTGGACGGGGAACCGCTGGCCTATCGCAACCCGGCTCGGCCGACGATGACGGTACGGCACCTGCTCATCCCGCCGGCGGGGCGCCTCGAGGCGATCGTGACGGGACCTCCGGCCGGCGCGCACGCCGCATTGCGCACCGCGTGCGTAGATACCGGGCCGGCCGGCGACATCAACCAGGCACAGGTTCTGGCGGACATCGTTCCGAGCAGCACGTCGGACACGCCGATGCAGACCGTTCCGGTCTCTTCGCAGCCGCCCGTCTATAAGTCCGTTGCCGGGGTCGCCGCTGCGGAACGGGCGGCGCCGCAGTTCACCGTCCGCTTCACCGAGGGTCACCACCGCTTCTACATCAACGGCCGGATCTTTTCGACGGACGCCAAGCCGATGACGATCGTAAAGGTCGGAACCTACCAACATTGGCGGATCGTCA
>JAQBPM010000096.1 GCA_028287525.1 Vulcanimicrobiota bacterium
AGCGAGTGGTTGATGTGGATGAACTGCGTCTCGATCCCGCCGAAGGCGACGCGATCGCCGGGCTCGACTTCGCGCGCCTGCCACTCGCCCGGCTTGTGCTCCTTGAGCTTCGCGCGGATCAGCGCCAGCGAAAGCGGGGTTCCGACCACCGGAATCTGCGGGAACTCACGCAGCAGATACGGGATCCCGCCGATGTGGTCTTCGTGGCCGTGCGTGACGAACAAGCCGCGAAACTTGTCCTTCCGCTCGCGCAGGTAGGTGAAGTCGTTGATAACGATGTCGACCCCGAACATCTCCTCGTCGGGAAACATCAGTCCGCAGTCGACGACGATCAAATCGTCGTTCGTCTCGATGCAGGTCATGTTGCGGCCGATTTCGCCGCAGCCGCCCAACGGGACAACGCGCAGGTAGGGCTCGCTCGGTGGAGCCGGGAGGACGAAGGTGTCGGGATTCAAGAGGGGTCCTTGACGGGAAGTCGTGCCGGAGTGATGGAGGGGCGTGAAATACGCGATCTTCCACGGCGCGCTGCTGGTGCTCTTCTGTTCGAGCCCCGCGACCCCGGCCGCCCCCCCGACGGTTCCACTTCGGCCGAATCATCCGTCGCCGGCTCCGACGGCGACACCCGCGCCCCGGCCACGGCTCGCCGCCTCTTCCCTCTATTCACGCCGCTCGCGGCGGCTCGTCCAGTCGTATCTCCGGCTCAAGCTCCTCGAGGCGAGAGAGGCCGATCTGGACCGGGCGAGGCTGGTCATCGAGCGCAAGCTCGGCATCGGCGCGCTGCTCGGGCCATCGCCGCCGCCTCCCCGCCCTTGACCGACCGGAGCGGGCAGGTTCCGGGTTCACGGCGGCATCGCGACCATCTCCCGCGAAACTCCGGGGGAAGCAACCGGTACCTACCGGCAGCTTTCATCGCGCGTCCATCTGCCGGGAGAGAATACCGCTTTGAGCACCTCCGACCCCGCTGTGCCCTCCCCCCGGAGCGGCCTGCTCAACGTCGCCGACATCATCATCGCACCCAACGCGGCCTTCGACCGGCTGCGCGAAGTGCCGACGTGGTTCTGGGCCTTCGTGGTCGCCTCGCTGCTCGCCATCGCGGGCTCGCTGCTCTTGCAGCCGGGGATGCAGCACGCGCTCGAGGTCAGTCTGCCGGCTCAGCTCGCCGCCGACCCGAACATCGCGAAGCTCTCACCGGAACGGCAGCAGACGCAGATCGCGGCCATGTTGCGGGTGACGCGCGCGGTGACGCAGATCGGTTGGATCCTCGTCCCGTTCGCGATTTTGATCACCGGCCTTATTCAGGCGCTCATCCTCACCGTCGCCAACGCCATCGCGAAGGGTGACGGCGACTTCAAGAAGTTCTTCGCGCTGAGCGTCACGGTCAGCGTCGTCGGGACCGGCCTCTACTACATTGTCCACGCTCTCATCCTCTTGGTTCGCGGCCCGTCGGCGTTCGACAGCATGACGGCCATCCAAGCGGCCGTTCCCGGACTCGGCCTCCTCGTGCCGGGGGCGCATGGTTGGCTCGCCGGATTCCTAGGCACGCTCAACATCTTCTACCTCTGGGCCACGGCGCTGCTCGCGCTGGGCGCGATGCGTGTAGGAAAAGTCTCCCGGGCCGCGGCCTGGTCGGCGTCGATCCTGCTGCTTGTGTTTTACGCGGCATTCATGGCACTCGGCGCGCGCAACGGGTAACGTGCGGAACGCACTCGCCGCGGCCGCACTCGCGACGGTCGCCGTGTTCGCCGTGCCCCTCCCCGCACGGGCCGGGGTCCCGCTCGATTTGCGCGCGGCCGTCCGGTACGCGCTCGAACACGATCCGGGCGTGCTGAACCGGCGCGCGACCGTCGCGCAGAACGAGGCGACGTTTGCGAAGGATCACGCGTTCGAGTTTCCGGCGATCAGCGGGACGCTGCAGAACCAGCTCGCTAAGAACAACGGGGCGAACGGGGGGCAGTTCCAGCAGTTCGGCCTCCAGCAGAATCAGGTGTTCTCACAAAACATCGCCCAAGTCGGGGCGACGTGGAACCTGTACAACGGCTCGCTTTCGCAGATCCAGGCCCAGCAAGCGAAGCGGCTGGTGGAGGAATCGCATTTCGATCTCCGCCGCGCTGAACAGCAGCTCGCCTCCGACGTCGCCGGCGCCTGGTACTTCGCGGTACAGCAGCGCGACGCCGTGCGCCTCGCCGCCGCCGACCGCGCGTACCAGCAGCAACTGCTCGATGCGGCGCGCGCACTGGAACGGGTCGGGCGGGTCGCCGAAGTCGAAGTCCTGCGCGCGCAAGTCAACGAACTACGCACCGAGGCGACGCTCCTCTCGGCTCGCGCCGCCGAGGCGAACGCGCGCGAGGCGCTCGCGCAGCGCGTCGGCGCACCCTACGACACCGCGTTCGCGCTGCCGGAAGTGCTGGCGGAACCGCCGCCGCCCTCCACGCCCGTCGAGGCGCTGATCGCTTTGGCGCTCGGCGCGCGCGCCGACATCGCCGGCGCCCGGGCACAGGTCGCATGGGCTCGGCTGACCGACGCCGCGATCGAGAGCGACCGCCGTCCGCAGCTCCAGCTGAACGGCTCGTTCGGAAATTCCGAGACGCCGGCGACGCAGACGACCGGAGCGCGGTTCATCAACGGCATCTTCTTCCCCGCGACGGCGAACAACCGCACCGGATTCTGGCAGATCGGCGCGACCGAGACCTTTTCGCTGCCGCTGATCGAATACGGCGCCCGCCGCGCACAGCACCGCGCCGCGCGCGCGCAGCTCGACTGGGCGCTGGCGACACTGGTTTGGGACGAAGGGGCCGCGGCGACCGACGTCCGTCAGGCGTTGCGCGCCGTGCAGACCACCGCCGCGATCCTCTCCACCTCGCGCGAAGCGGACCGTCTCGGCGCGGAGTCGGCTCGCATCGCGCAGCTGCAGTACCGCAACGGTCTGATCTCGCTGACCGACGCAACCGCGGCAGAGCAAAGCGCGCTCGCCGCGGCGAACGACCTCGTCGTCGCGCGCGTCAACTACCTCACCGCACTCGTCCGCCTGCGGGCATCGGTCGGCGTCGCCGATCCGGTCGCCGTCGTCGACCTGGGGGCCCCGTGAATCGTCGCCGCAACGTCATCATCATCTTCATCGCGCTCGTCGTGATCGTGGGTCTCGGCGCCATCGCCGCGCGCCCGAGAGGCACGGCGATCACGGTCCGCGCGGTGAAGGTCGCCTATGCACGGTACCAGACGAAGCTGCCAGAGACCGGCATCGTGCAGCGCCCGCAGACGCAGACGCTGGCGGCCCTCGTTTCGGGCAACGTCGCGTCGATCTCGGTGCATCCGGGCGAACACGTGCGCGCCGGCCAACTGCTGGCGACGATCTCGAACCCGCAACTCGTCGACGCTGCCGCAAGCGCGCGCGCCGCGGCAGCCGCCGCGCAGGGACGCGCCCGCACGACGCAGTCCGCCAACGCGACCCTTCCCGCGCAGAACCGCTCCAGCGTCGTGCAGGCCGAGGCTGCGCTTCAGAACGCGCGCTTCAACCTCAACCAGGCGATCACCGATCAACGCGCCGGAACGCAATCCGGCCTCGGGTACGGCGGTACGTCGGCGTCGCAGCAGCGCGCGGCCGCCGATACGGCCGTCGCGCAGCGCGAGACCGATCTGCGCGAAGCACAGCGCATCACCTCCGCCGATCGCGATCTCTACGCGCAGAAGGCGGTCGCCAAGAACACGCTCGATGCGGATCTCGCCAAACTCCAGCTCGCGCAGGCCGCCTACGACCAGGCCAAGCGCGACCGCAACGAGATCTACGCGCAGATCGCGCGCCAGACGCCGGTACTCTCCGACCGCGTGCGCGCGGATCGTGACGCGGTGACGCAGGCGGAAGCCGCGCTCGCCGCCGCGCGCGCCAATGCCGCTGCCGACAAGAGCGGCGACGTGCAAGCCGCGCTCGCCGATGCGCAAAAGGCCGCCGAGGACGCCGGCTACGCTGCGGACCAGGTCGGCCGCCTGCGCATCACCGCGCCCTTCGCCGGCACCGTGCAGACGATCGCCGCGCAGACCGCCGACTCGCTGCGCCAGCTGCAGCCCGGCGACGCCGTCACGGCGGGCCAAGCGATCGTCACCATCTCCGCCGAGCGGGGCTTCGTCGTGCGCGCAAAAGTCGACGAGCAGGACGTGGCCAACGTTCGCGTCGGCCAAAAGGCGATTGTCTCCGGCGAAGACCTCGGCACCGCGACGCTTCCCGGAACGGTGCAGCTCGTCGGCGCGGTCGCCCAGAAGAGCGACGACCCCTCGAACACGGCGCGCCAGATCGTCACGACGATCGGTCTCGCAAAGACCGTCCCGTATCTTCGCGACGGGATGAGCGTCGACGTCGACATTATCACCCAGGATCGCCCGCACGTTCTCACCGTCCCGATCGACGCGATTCGCCGCGACGCGGCGAACAAACCGTACGTCCTCGCCATCGTCAACGGACGGGCCGCGAAGCGTCCGGTTCGGCTCGGCACGACCAACGACACACAAGCCGTCATCGTCTCCGGCGTCGACCCCGGTACGAGCGTCGTCGCCGAACGCAACGTCGGCATCGTCGACGGTATCTCCGTCTCGCCCACTTCGGCACCGTCGGCGAGCCCGTCGCCGACTAAGTGACGCGCCTGGGCGCCTATCTCGCCGAAGCGTTTTCGGCGATCTGGCGCAATCGCACGCGGTCGATTCTCACGATGCTCGGGATGATCATCGGAACGTCGTCGATCATCGCGGTGCTGGGGATCAGCCGTGCGGCGTCGGGCGGGATCACCGGCACGCTCAACTCGTTCGGCGATCAGGGGATCACGATCAGCGTCGATCCGAACCAAGACGACCCCCGCGCCGCGGCGATCCAATACCGCGACGTGCGCACCATCGAGGCGGACGTCGGTTCGCTGCTCGCGCACGTCGAACCGAATTATCAGCGAAACATGAAGATGCGCGCGAACGGCGTGACGACCACGTCGATCGCCTTCTCCGACAGCGATTACCACAACGACACGCTGGTGCTGCGGGAAGGCCGGCGTTTCACCGGCGGCGACGTCGCCGCCGGGGCACACGTTTGCAACGTGACCGAACAGCTGGCGAAGAAACTGTTCCGGGACCAGCCTGCGGCGGGCCGCTCGGTGCAGGCGGGCGGAACGCGCTGCCGCATCGTCGGCGTCTATGCCGAGCTGAAGGGCGGATTGTTCAACTCGGCCGGCGGCAACGAGATCCTGTTTCTGCCGTACACGACGTTTCATCAGATCGCTCCGGGGCCGATCGACGGGGTTCTGCTGTACCTCGCGCCCGGGGTGACGGTCGACCGGGCAGCCGACGCGATCGATACCGTGCTGCGGCGACTGCACGGCGCGCGCGCGCAGTACGTCACCTCCGACAATCAGGCGCAGCTGCAGAGCTTCAACACGATCTTGGGGATCATCGCGATCGGGCTCACCGCGATCGGCGGGGTCGCGCTGATCGTCGCCGGCATCGGCATCATGAACATCATGCTGGTCTCGGTTACCGAGCGGACCCGCGAGATCGGGCTGCGCAAGTCGATCGGCGCGCGGCGCGGCGACATCGCCCTGCAGTTCCTGCTCGAAGCGATCCTGCTCTCGTTCATGGGCGGCGGGATCGGCACGCTGCTGGGTTTCCTGGCGACGGTCGCCGCGTACTCGTCGGTCGAAGCGCTCGTCGGGCCGGCGCCGATTCCGTACCTGCTCATCATGTCGGTGTCGGTGGGGTTCTCGACGCTGGTCGGCTGCGTGTTCGGAACGTATCCCGCGATTCGCGCCGCGCGCATGGATCCGATCGAGGCGCTGCGCTCGTGAGAATCTCGCAGTACTTCGCGGAAGCGTTCGCGGTGCTGGCCGCCAACCGCATCCGCACGATCCTTACGGCGCTCGGCCTGATCATCGGCGTGACGGCCGTGATCTCCATTCAAGTGCTCGGCGCCGGGATGGCCGGCGCGGTCAGCGGAATTCTCGGCGCGGCCAGCGACCGTACGTTCGTGGTTCTGCCGAATCAGCAGCAGGCCGACTTCACCCGTGCCGCAATTCGCCTTAGTGACCTGCAGCGCGCGAAGGACGAGATTCCCAACGTGATCGACGCGATGCCCGCGGGCGGTCAGAACCTTCAGGCAGCGTACGGTCATTCCCATCGGCGCTTGACGCTGGGCGCCGGCGCCGACGAGCGCTTCGCGACCGCGACGCCGCTGCGCTACGGGCGGAAACTCTCGGCGGACGACATCGTCGCCGGCCGGCACGTCTGCGTGCTCTCCGATCGCGCGTACACCAAGCTCGCCATCAGCGGTGACCCTACGGGCGGCTCGCTGCGCGTCGGCGATCGTCGCTTCACCATCATCGGTGTGCTCGGCGTCGACCAGACCGGGATCCTGCCCATCTCGTTCAACCAGGACGTCACCATCCCGTACACGACGTACGAGCGCGAGTTCGCCCGCGGGCGGGCGATTCTCTTCGCGCGCTTTCTGCTCCAGGACCCGTCGCGAGTCGAGCAAACCGAGGCCGATACGCTGGCCTGGCTCAAGCACATCAAAGGCGCGCGGGTCGAGTATCAAACCTTCGACCGGAAGACGTTCACCAAAGCAGTCGACGGCATCTTCGCCGGCATCACGCTGATCGTCGCGCTGATCGGCGCCGTCTCGCTGCTCGTCGCCGGGATCGGCATCCTCAACATCATGCTGGTGAGCGTCGCCGAGCGCACGCGCGAAATCGGTCTGCGCAAAGCGATCGGCGCGACCCGATTTCAGATTCTGCTGCAGTTCTTCATCGAAGCGCTCTCGCTCTCGGCGTTCGGCTGCATCGTGGGCATGCTGTTCGGCATTCTCATCGGAGCGCTCGTCAACGATCTCGCCATCGTCAAACTCTCGGGAGTGGTCGCACCGATTCCCTGGCTGCGCAGCATCCTGATCGCGACCGGGTTCGCCACGGTCGTCACGCTCGTGTTCGGCACCTATCCCGCCTGGCGGGCGGCGACGCTCGATCCGATCGAGGCCCTACGGTATGAATGACTCCCGCCAGGCGATCGAACTCTGGAACGTGACCAAGACCTACGAGCTCGGCGAGGTAAAGGTGGAGGCCCTGCGCGGCGTCAGCTTCACGATCCGCTCCGGCGAGTATGTCGCGATCATGGGACCCTCGGGTTCGGGCAAATCGACGCTCATGAACCTGCTCGGCTGCCTCGACCGCCCGACCAGCGGGCAGTATTTTCTCGACGGCACCGACGTCTCGACCCTCGGCGACGACCAGCTCGCCGCGATTCGCCTCAAGAAGCTGGGCTTCGTCTTCCAAGGCTTCAACCTGCTGGCTCGCACCAGCGCGATGAAGAACGTCGCGTTGCCGCTGTTCTACGCTGGGCTTTCGGGCAAAGCGCGCAACGCCGCCGCCTCTGACCGGCTGCGCGAGGTGGGCCTGGGCGACCGGATGGACCACAAGCCGAGCGAACTCTCTGGCGGCCAGCAGCAACGGGTAGCCATCGCTCGTGCGCTGGTCAACGATCCCGCCGTGGTGCTGGCGGACGAGCCGACGGGCAACCTGGATTCGCAAACAAGCGAGGAGATCATGGGTCTCTTCCATCACCTCAACCAAGGCGGGCGAACCATCATCATGGTCACCCACGACGAAGACGTCGCCTCCCATGCCAAGCGGATCGTCCGGGTCCGGGACGGCCGTATCGTCGACGACCAGCCTACCGCACAGGGCTAAAGATGCCACCGCTTCGAGGTTAAAAGTAAGGGAAAACACCAACGGAAAGCGTGACCGCGACGTCCGTTCCCTGGTAGAGCGGTTTCGTTCACCCTAAAGTCAGGAGCAGCTAAATCATCGTGAAGTCTCGTAGTATTTTCGGGATGACGGTCGTCGGGCTCATCGGCGCCATCATCGGGAGCTTCTCGATGATGCTCTACGCGAGTACCCATTTCGCGGGGGTCGCCGGACCCGGAAATACCCCGCCGGCCGTCAATGCAGCCCCCCTCCCGGCCGTGGTGGGAGGCACCACCGATCAGGACCGCATCGTGAATGCCGTTCGTCGGGTTCAACCCTCGGTCGTCGCCCTCGAGGTCGTCGTCAACGGTACGGCCCTCGTGCCGGTCGATCCGATCAGCCAAATGATGGGCGGCGGCGGCCCGGTGATTCGCCAGCGGGTGCGCGAGCGTGCCTCCGGCTCGGGCTTCGTCTACTCGAAAGACGGCCTGATCCTCACCAACGCGCACGTCGTTCCGCGCGGTACCTCGCAAATCACGGTCGTCTTCAACAACGGCGACAAGGTGAAGGGCCACGTATACGCCTCCAATCCCGCCGTCGATCTCGCGCTGGTGAAAGTCGACAGCTACGCCAAGCTGCCGCCGCCGGTGGAATTCGCCGACGGATCCAGGATAAGCGCCGGCCAATGGGCGATCGCGATCGGCGAACCGCTCGAACTCCAGCATTCGGTCACCGTCGGCGTCGTCTCGGGCTTCAACCGCGACGAACCGATCCAAGGCGAGGACCAGCAAGTCCGGCTCTTCAAGGGCCTCCTGCAAACGTCGGCGCCGATCAATCCCGGCAACTCCGGCGGTCCGCTGATCGACTACGACGGCCGCGTGATCGGCGTCAACCAGTCGACGGCGAGCCCGTCGTCGGGTGCCCAAGGGATCGGGTTTGCCATCCCGTCGAATACCGTCGTCACGACCGCGTCCACGCTGGCGAAGA
>JAQBPM010000127.1 GCA_028287525.1 Vulcanimicrobiota bacterium
GCGATGCGGCGCCTGGTGGCCGGAACGGAGATCAACGATTCGCATCGGGACTGCGGCCGCGTGCAGGATCCCTACAGCCTGCGCTGCATCCCGCAGGTCCTCGGCGCGTGCCTGCGCACGATACGCGACACTGCGTCGATTCTCGTCGACGAAGCGAACGCCGTCTCCGACAACCCGCTGGTCTTCCCCGACGAAGGCGACGTGATCTCGGGCGGCAACTTCCATGCCGAGCCGGTCGCCTTCGCAGCCGACGCGCTCGCGCTGGCGATCGCCGAGATCGGCAATTTGAGCGAACGGCGCACGGCGCTGCTGGTCGATCCGACGTTCAGTCAGCTGCCGTCATTTCTGGCGACCGACCCGGGGCTAGAATCCGGCTACATGATCGCGCAGGTGACGGCCGCGGCGCTCGCCTCGGAGAACAAGATCCTCGCGCACCCCGCGAGCGTCGACAGCATTCCGACCTCGGCCGGTCAAGAGGATCACGTGAGCATGGCCACGCACGCCGCGCGGCGTCTCGACGACATGCTGCGCAACGCCGCCAACATCGTGGCGGTAGAGCTGCTCGCCGCGGCGCGCGGCATCACGTGGCGGCGTCCGTTGCGGACGTCGGAGGCGCTCGAAGCCGCGCTGCTCGAGATCGCGCCGGACGGCGACGTCGGCGGAGACCGCTACCTCTCGCCGGAGATCGAGCGGGTCGCAGCGCTCGTGCGCGCGGGACGCTTCACGCCGCTCGTCGCGTCACTCTTCCCGACGACGACGACGGCGGCGCGATGAGCGAAGACTACGACCTGCGCCAAGGACGCGGTGCGCTGCTGATCAGCGCGCCGCATGTCGGAACGCAACTCCCGGCAGACCTCGCGGCGCGGCTTACCGAGGCGGGGCGTTCGCTCGTCGACACCGATTGGTACGCCGACCGGCTGTATCCGTTCGCCGGTGAGCTCGGGGCGACGGTGCTGCGCGCGCGGTGGTCGCGTTACGCCGTCGATCTCAACCGCGATCCGAGCGGGGCGTCGCTCTATCCGGGTGCGGCGACGACCGGCTTTATTCCGACCGAGACGTTCGAAGGCGAACCGCTCTACGCGCCCGGCGACGAACCGGGCGAAGACGAAGCCGCGGTCCGCCGCGCGCGCTACTTCGATCCCTACCATGCGGAGTTGGCCGCCCAGCTCGCGCGGATCCGCGCCGAGCACGGCTGGGCGCTGCTGCTCGACGCGCATTCGATTTGGGGCACCTTGCCGCGGCTCTTCGACGGCGAGCTGCCCGTCGTGAACTTGGGCACGAACTCCGGTCGTTCGTGCGATCCGGCCCTCGTCGCCTCCGCCCGCGCCGCGGTAGCCGCATCGCCCTACTCGGTGGTCGTCGACGGGCGTTTCAAGGGCGGCTACATCACGCGGCACTACGGCGATCCCGCGGGCGGCGTGCACGCGCTGCAGATCGAGATCAACCAGCAGGCCTACTTGGCCGACGGCTCGCGCACGCTCTGGGACGACGCCAAAGCCGCCCGGCTGTCACGCGTGCTGAACACGGTGTGCACGTCGCTGGTCGGCTTTGAAGCCCCGCAGTTGCGTCCTTCGACAAGCTCAGGATGACAATGGTCGTCCGGCGATGACGGTGCCCGCGCACGGGCTGCCGCCGAGCCAATAGGAGAGCTCGGCGGGCGAGGCGGCGTTCCACAGCGCGAGGTCGCAGCGCGCGCCTGCGCGCAGTTCGCCGCGATCGTTCAGGCCGAGCGCGCGCGCCGCGTTGCGGGTGACTGCGGCGAGCGCTTCTTCGGGCGAGAGGCCGAAGAGCACGCAGCCGAGGTTCATCGCCGTCGGCAGGGTGAGTACCGGCGACGTGCCGGGGTTGCAATCTGTCGCGAGCGCGATCGGGACGCCGTGCGCGCGCAGCGCGTCGACCGGCGGCTTCACCGTTTCGCGCAGGTAGTGATACGCGCCCGGCAGCAGCACCGCGACGGTGCCCGCTTCGGCGAGCAGACGCACGCCCTCGTCGCCGGTGCGTTCGAGATGATCGGCGGAGAGCGCGTGAAATCGCGCGGCGACCGCAGCGGCGCCCGTGTCGGCGATCTGATCGGCGTGCACTTTCACCGCGAGGCCGAGCCGCTGTGCGGCCTCGAGCACGCGCGCGGTCTCTGCCGGCGAGAACGCGATCGCGTCGCAAAAAACGTCCACCGCATCGGCCAGACCTTCGGCGGCGACGCGCGGCAGCACGACGTCGCAGATCAGCGCGAGGTACTCGTCGCGGCGTTGCGCGTATTCCGGCGGGACGACGTGCGCGCCGAGGTAGGTCGTGCGCACGGAGATGCCGAGCTCGCTGCCGATGCGCCGCGCCACGCGCAGGAGGCGCATCTCGGTCTCGACGTCCAGCCCGTAGCCCGATTTGATCTCGAGCGTCGTGGTGCCGTGCGCGATCATGGTGCGTACGCGGCGCAGCGCGTCGCGCAGCAGCGTCGCCTCATCGGCGGTGCGCGTCATCGAAACGGTGTGGAGGATGCCGCTGCCGCCCGCTGCGGCCGCGACGTAACTTTCGCCCGCGACGCGGCGTTCGAAATCGGCCACGCGGTCGCCGCCGAACACGAGGTGCGTGTGCGGGTCGACCAGTCCGGGCGTGATCCACCCGCCGCCGGCGTCGATCGCGCGCTCGGCGAGCCGCTCGGGCGCATCGGGCAGCTCCGCGCGCGCTCCGACCCACGCGATGCGGCCGTCGCGCGCCGCGATCGCTCCGTCGCGGATCGTGCCGTACGGCGCGCCGCCGGGCGTCATCGTGGCGAGCGAAGCGTTGTACCAAATCGTCTCGTAGGGTGACGTCCGCATTACTTCGCCGCAGCCGTCCGCACCGTGCGAATGGCTAGGAGGCCCAGGAGTGCAGCCACGACGCCGAGCGCCGTGCTCAGCAGCCACGGCGGGAAGCGGTCGGCGAGCGGACGCTGGTCGCGATAGGACGCGTTCGCCACCGCGGGCTGCGTCGCGGCGCGATCGGCGTGCCAGGCGCCGTGCGCGAGGCGTTCGCCCAAGTCGTACGCCGGCGCGCTCGCGTCCGCATTCCCGGAGAGCAGCCGGTATTTCGCTGCGTGCGCCCCGGAGAAGACGACGTCGTGCTGGTGCGCGAGCAAGACCGGCCGGAGGCCGTCGACGGGCTTGTCGTTTCCGTTGTCGACCGCGACGCGCCAATACCGCGCCGTCCGCTCGCCGAACGCAAACGACGTTTGCGCGCCGCCGTCGGCGAAGCGGGCGATCTGCGCGTCGCCGGCGTCGGACCATTGCGTCCCGTCGTCGCTGCTCTGTACGACGGCATGCCGCGCGTACGCTTGGCCGCGGTCGTGAAACCTGACCGCCGCTGGACGGATCGCGACGGCTGAGTCGAAGCGCCACTCCTGGCTGAACTTCGGCGTCGGATCTTGGGCCGTTACGACGAGTGCCGCTTTACCAGCGATCGGCAACGTCATAAGTGCGGGTTCGGCTAGAGCACCGCCTTCGATCGACGCGCCGGTCAGCGGAAATTGCGCGCGCGGATCGAGGACGCGCACGCGCAGCCAGCGCGAGCGGGTCGGCGCAAAGGAGATCGTGCGATCGCCCCGGCCGCCGTCCTGCGCGACGCGATAGACGATCGCGTCGTCGCGCACGATGCGCCACGTGACGTGATCGTCGCTCGCGTCGATCGCGACGGTCTCGAAATAGGTCGGGCGCGCGCCGTCGTCGATGCCCAGCCGAACCGTATCGACGAGGTCGCGCCGTGCGCCGAGATCGAGCACCGCTTGCGTCCAGCGATGCAGCACGAAGCCGCGATCGATCAGCGGAATCTCGCGCGGCGCGGATGCCGCGCGCTGGGGATCGATCGCGTAGGCCGCTTCGGTTCCGTTCCCGTCGACGACGCGCAGATCGGGATATCCGCCGTCGGCGTTCGGTGCGATCGTGAAGGGGATCGCAACGCGCACGTAGCGTTCGCGCGGTGCGGGTGCGACGACCGCCGGCGTGACGGTCGTCCACGCGGTCCAGGCCGGGCCGGCGTCGATGCTCACGCTTCGGCCTCCGGCGTGCTGCGCCGCATGGTTGCGCGGGTGTACCAGGCGGACGCGGCGACCATCACGATGCCCAGGCCGACGAACGAACCGACCCGATATGCCGAGTTGAGCGTGGCGAGATCGACGAAGAACACCTTGCACAACGTCAGCGCGAAGAGCACCAAGCCCTGCCACCGCTGTGCCGCCGAGCCGCCGCGCAAGCCAAACGCGAACAGCGTGGCCGCATAGACCGTCCACAAGAGCGAGAGCGCGAGCTGGGCGTTGTTCGGCACGGCGACGTTCCATTGCGGGCCTCCGAGCGCGTCGAGCAGTTGGCGCGAGAGCGCGGTGAGCACGATCGCGTTGAGCGCGATACCCGCTGTGACGTCCAGCGTCCGGTACGCGCCGTCGCCCTCCACCGCGGACGACGCGGATGCTTTGCGTGCCGCGATCAGCGCACCGATCCAGATGGCGAACGCATACGCGAGCGGGTTGAGAAAGGCGGTCGCCGGCGGGTCCATCTGCGCTTGCGCGAACAGCGCGATCCCCGTCAGCCCGAAGAGGAGCGCGCCGGCGAGCGCGATCCAGCGGTCGCCGGCGCGCCGCCCCAGCACGACCAGCACGCCCGCTTCCAGCGAGAAGGCGTCGAGCAGCGAGGTCTGATGGATGAGCGCGGGCAGCGCAAGCGTGACGACCGCGAGGCCCAGATACCCGCAGGCCGCCGTCATGCGCTGCGGGACCGTGCGCAGTTGGGCGGTCGCGAGCAGCACCACCGCGAGCGCGAGCAGCGCCACGCCGAGCGGCGTTTGATGATTTGCGAAGATGATCTCGAGAAAGCCGGCGTACAGCGCGACGTCGAGCGAGAGCAGGGCGATGCGAATCGGCGATGCCGCGCCGCTGCGCGCGGCACCGAATCCGAACGCCAGGGCGAACTCGACGAAGAACAGGGATGCGACGGCGTAGGCATTGCGATCGCTCCACTGCGTCGCCGGATCCGATGAGAACGCCCCCGCGTACAGGAACGTTGCGACGAACGTCACCGCTTCGACGCTGCGGAAGCCGCAGCGCGCCGCGAGTGCGAGCATGCCGCCCGCGAGCACCAAGAGGTACGTCGCCAACTCGACGTGCGCGGTCGGGCCGCCGCTGAGCAGAACCGGTGTGAGGAAACCGCCGACGAGCCCGATCAGCGCTAACCGTTCGGAGCGGCGCAGCGCCGCGAGCGCCGCCACGACGGCCGTTACCGCGATCATCGCCGCGAACGCCGCCGGCCGCGCGACGTGCAGCTGCGGGAAGACCGCGACCGATGCCCAGAGCGAGAGGTACAGGATCCCCGCCCCCAGGCCGACGAGGCCTTCCGCAAGGTACGTGTACGTGCCGCGCAGCAGCCGCGCTCCCGCACCGATGAGGGCCGATCCGGCGACGAGGCCGAGGATGATCCGCTGCGCTGGGCCGATCCAGCCACTCGTGAACGCGAGGTCGAGGAAGAACGCGGTGCCCAAGAGCACGAGCAGCAGCCCCGCCAACTGCAGCCCGCGTCCGGCCACCAGCGCCTCGAGCGAGCTCTTTTCGCGCGGCGCGCCTGGCTCGGCGGGGTGGTGCTCCAAAAAGGACGGGACCGGAATTTGCGGGGTTGCGGCGGTGCGCGGCGGCGGCGCCTCCGCCGCCGGCCC
>JAQBPM010000175.1 GCA_028287525.1 Vulcanimicrobiota bacterium
TGCCGGCGTCCGGATACCGCGCGAGGCGCGTCGCGGCACGGCGGGCCAGCGGCGGTACGTCGACCAGCAGCGCGACCACGCGAGCGAGCCGGCGCCGCCACGCGACGTCCGCGCCGCGCCAACGGCCATACTCCGCGAAGGCGCCGGCTTCCCGACCGGGATCGCGCAATGCCGCTCGGATCGCATCGGCGGCGCGCTCGGCGCCGGTCAGCGCCAGGAACACGCCCTGGCCGGTGAACGGATCGAGGAAACCGGCCGCGTCGCCCACCAGCACCGCGCCGGGCGCCCACGGCCGGCGCACGCGATGCGCTAGCGGTCCGATCGAGACGCGCGGACCGATCCGGACCGCGTCGCCGAACGACCGGGCGCCCCCGGCGAGCGCCGCCGCAGCCCCGCCTATCCCCGCATCGACGTCGGCCGACCAGCGCGCCAGCCGCGCGCGCGGCACAACCACCATGACGTTCGTCCGCCCATCGCGCAGCGGATTGAGCGCGAAATAGGCACCGCCGCCGACGTACATCTCGACGAAGCCGTCGAACGCCTCGAAGCCCGCATAGTGTCCGCCGACGGCATAATGCGCGCCGCGCGCGGCGGGCGCCGTAAGGCCCAGCTTCCGCGCGACGACCGACCCGATACCGTCCGCCCCGACGACGACGCGCGCCGGGCGATCTTCGAGATCGCCTGCGGGGGTGCGCACGCGGACCCCCGCGCAGCGGCCATGCTCGACCAGCACGTCTTCGACGCGCCCCTGCTCGAGGGTGGCGCCTGCCGCGACGGCCGCGGCCAGCAGCACGGCGTCGAGCTCGGCACGCGCGCAGGCCAGCGCCGGCCGGGGAAAGGCGAGCGCTACCGCGGCGGCACCGGCGGGAACGAGGCGCACGCCGCGCAGGCCGGAGGCGACCGCGCGGACGTCGTCGAGGATGCCCAAACGCGCCAGTGCCTCCACCGCCCCGGCGTTCAGATACTCCCCGCACACCTTGGTGCGCGGAAACCGCGCCCGCTCGATCACCCGCACGTCGACCCCGGCCCGCGCCAGCAGCAACGCCGTAACGCTGCCAGCCGGTCCCCCGCCGGCGATGATTACGGCATCTGGCCTCACCTGCGTGACGTATCCGGCCGGGGTGAAGAATCCGTGAGCGTCATCCTGAAGAACGGCTCGTTCTTCACCCTCGGGTCGCTCCAGCCGGCTTCGTGGGCGAGTGCGAGGGCTTCGGCGGGCGTGTAGGCGCGGCCCACCGAGAGCGGCGCGTCGTGGCGGGTGAGCCGGTTGCGCGAGGTGCGCGACCAGAGCCAGGTGAGGCCGAATGCGGTCGCGGAGCGGCGCAGGTCGCAAACGACGGGGCTCAGGCGAGCGACGCGCCGCAGTTCATGCAGCAACGCACGCGCCGCCGGCGGTTCGAAATGGTGCAGGGCGAGCGTGCACGTCACCACGTCGAACGCCGCCTCTCCGAACGGCAGCGCCTCACCCTCGGCGCGCACGAACGTCAGCGCCGGATGGTTCTGCGTTCGGCGGCGCGCGATCGCCAGCATCTGCTCGCTGCGATCCAGACACGTCACCGCGACGCGCGCGCCGCGCCGCGCGGCATCGTTCGCAAGCGCGAGCGGGATGTCTGCCGCGCCGCTGCCGACGTCGAGTATCGTGCGGGCGCCGAGCGCGCGCACGGCGCGAACCACCGGCGCGCTGCCCCCGAACCACGCGTTTGCGAACGCGATGTCGCGCAGGTTAGCCTCGAGCTCGCCGGCATCCTCGACGGGCTCGTCCATCAGCTCGCGGGCGATCGTCCGGCGCACGCGAGTCGTTATCGCGCGGCGCGGCTTATTTCTTGTACCACTCCGCGTTGATCTCGACGTAGTTCTTCCACTGCTCGGGAACGTCGGAGTCGGCGTAGATCGCCTCGACGGGACAGGCAGAGACGCAGGCCCCGCAATCGATACACACCTCGGGATCGATGAAGAGCATCTTGTCGTCATCGCTGCCGTGGATGCAATCGACCGGACACACGTCGACGCACGACTTGTCCTTGGTACCGATACATGGTTCGGTGATGATGTAGGCCATCGCGGGGGAAAGGGTTGCGCGACCGGCCATGCGGCTCCTACCGACAAAAGGCGGAGCGGTGCGGATAAAATGAACCGGCGCGCCCGTCCCGCAGGACGAGCGCGCCGGTTCCCAAGGACACCCAGCGCCTAATACGTCGCGCGCCGTCCCGTGAGGGCGCGGATGATGAACAGGAGGATCACGGCGCCTACGAACGCGACCACGATGCTCCACAGGTTGATGCCGGTGGCGCCGGTATGACCGAACGCGTTGAAGACCCAACCGCCGATGAACGCGCCGATGATGCCGATGATGATGTCGCCGAGAATACCGCCGGGGCCCTCGCCGGGCACGACGTACTTCGCGAGGAAGCCCGCGATCAGTCCCACGACCAGCCAGCTCAGAATACTCATGTGTCCTTTGTTCCCTTTCCCTTGCCTCGAGTAAGGCGGCCCTCGCCGCGCTCGACACCAATACTTTCCCCGCATGCCGATTGGCCGAAACAGCGCAACCGGCGCGCCGTCCGGTTGCGTTCGTCCGGTATGAAGACGATCACGGCCGCCGCGGCTGCCCTCACCGTACTGGCGATGGCACTCCCGGCCGGCGCACAAACGACCCGGCCCCAAGCGCAGGCGGCGACGCTCACGGTGAACGGAACCGGCACCCTCGAGCGCGCACCCGATCGCGCGTTCCTCACCGTCACCATCGTGACGAACGATGAGGTCGCCGGACGGGCGACGTCGGCAAACAATACCGCGTACAACGCGCTGATTGCGAAGCTCGCGGCGCTCGGCGTGAGCGGCGCGGCGGTGAAAACCACGGCCTACAACGTCTCGTTCAACCAGCGTCCGCCCCAGCCGAACCCGCAATTCCCGCAACGCTATGGCTACGTCGTCAGCCGCAGCGTCACCGTGACGACCGACCGTACCGATCAGGTCGGAGCGCTGATCGACGCGGCAACCGCGGCCGGCGTCACCGACGTCGGTTCGGTCAGCTTCGGTTTGCGGGATGCGCGGGGTGCCTATCGCGCCGCGCTCGCCGCCGCGATAGGGGACGCCGACGCGCAAGCGCACGCGCTCGCCGACGCGGCGCACGTCCGGCTGATCCGGATCGCGGCGATATCGGCCGGCGGGTCGTTACCCGTGCCGCGACCGGTCGCCTACCAGCGGATGGCCGCAGCAGCCCCTTCCGCCCCGGTGCCGACCGAGGTGCCGCCGAGCGACCTTACGGTCACCGCATCCGTCGGCGTGACCTACGAGATCGCGCCGTAGCGGGCCCCGAAACCGGGCCGCCTTGCGGCGGGTAGTTGATTGTGATGAGCGCAACTTGCGAGGTCTGCCGCGAGAAGCCGGCGAGCATTCACGACTATGCGCTCCGCGGCGGCCGCTGGGTAGCTGCAGACGTCTGTGCCGACTGCCAGAAGCGGCGGCAGCGCACGCCGTTCGCCATCCTGGGCGCAGCCGCCGCGGCGGCGGCGCTCGTCGGCGGCGCGGCGCTCGCGATCGACACGCTCTCGCGCAAGCAGCATCCCGGCGGCGAGCCGTCCCCCGCTTCGCCGAACCCCTCGCCCGCGCTCGGCAACCTCAGCCGCGTCTTCGGCGCGGCCTCGACGCTGGCGCAATACTCGCGCGACCTCACCGACGCGGCGCGCAAAGGCGAGCTCGACCCCGTGATCGGACGCGACGCCGAAGTCGAACGGGTCGTCTCGATCCTGGCCCGGCGCAGCAAGAACAACCCGGTCCTCATCGGCGAGCCCGGCGTCGGGAAGACGGCGATCGTCGAAGGGCTCGCGCAGCGCATCGCCCGCGGCGACGTTCCGCAGTCGCTGCGCGACAAGCGGGTGCTCGCCCTCTCGCTCGGGCCGCTGGTCGCCGGCACGAAGTATCGCGGCGAGTTCGAAGGCCGCGTCAAAAAGATCCTCGATGAGGTCAAGCGCGCCGGCCGCGACATCATTCTGTTCATCGACGAGCTGCACACGCTCGTCGGGGCGGGCGCGGCGGAAGGTTCGCTCGACCTGAGCTCGATGATCAAACCCGAACTCGCTCGCGGCGAACTGCAGTGCATCGGTGCGACGACGTTCGACGAGTACCGCAAGTACATCGAGTCCGACGCCGCGCTCGAGCGCCGTTTCCAACCCGTGCAGGTCGACGAGCCGACGATCGAGCAGACGGTCGAGATTCTGCGCGGCCTGCGCCCGAAGTACGCGGCGCATCACGGCGTGACGATCGAAGACGAAGCGCTGGAAGCGGCGGCGGCGCTCGCCGCGCGCTACATCGCCGACCGCTATCTGCCCGACAAAGCGATCGACGTCGTCGACGAAGCCGCGGCCACCGCGGCGATGCGCAAGGAGCGCACCGTCGACGCGGAGCGCGTCGCGGCCGTCGTCTCCCGCTGGACCGGGATCCCGCAAGGCACGATCACCGACGCGCAGCGCGCCGGCCTGCTGGCGCTCGAAGAGAAGCTCAGCGCGCGCGTGGTCGGCCAAGACCAAGCCGTGCGCGCCGTTTCGGAGGCGATCCGCCGCGCGCGCGCCGGTCTCAAGGATCCGCGCAAACCCGTCGGCGGCTTTCTCTTCATCGGATCGAGCGGCGTCGGCAAGACCGAACTGGCGCGCGCCCTCGCGCACGCGCTGTTCGGCACCGACGACGCGCTGATCCGCCTCGATCTCTCCGAGTACACCGAGTCGCACACGATCTCGCGATTGATCGGCGCGCCGCCCGGCTATCAAGGTCACGACGAGCCCGGGCAATTGACCGAACCGCTGCGCCGGCGTCCCTACTCGGTCGTGCTGTTCGACGAGATCGAGAAGGCGCACCCCGACGTCGCCGCGATCCTGCTGCAGATCCTCGACGACGGCCGCGTGACCGACGCGAAAGGACGCGCGATCGACTTCCGTCACGCGATCGT
>JAQBPM010000180.1 GCA_028287525.1 Vulcanimicrobiota bacterium
AGGCCGAGCTTCATGCGGGGGTCCCCTCCTTGCGATCCATGATGGTATACCGTCCGAGTTGGCCGTCGATCGATGCGGCCCGTTGGTTCATCTCTTCGACCGATCCCAAGATCCGCTGCGCCGCCGAGGTGACCTCGGCGTTGACGTAGGTCAGCACTTCCACCGACGACGCGTTCTGCGACGAGATCGACGTGATCGAGTCGAAGGCGCTCGACACTTCGCCGGAATGCGACGCCATCTGCGTCGTCGCGGCGAGGTTGGACGCGACCGAACGGGTGATCTCGTCGATCGAACGGATGACGCGGAACGTGTTCTCCGACATCGACCGCGTCACCGACGAGATTTGGGTGATCTGCTGATTGGCGCCGAGCACCGTGTTCACGATGTCGCGCAGCGCGTCCGAAGCGTAGTCGGTCGACGACACGCTCTCTTCGAGGCGTTCGTTCAAGCGCACCATCGCATCGGTGACCTGCGTGATGACGCCCTGGGTCGAGCCGATGTGGCCGGCGATCTCCTTGGTCGCCTGCACGCTGCCGTCGGCGAGCTTGCGGATCTCCGAGGCGACGACGGCGAAGCCGCGGCCGTGCTCGCCGGCGCGCGCCGCTTCGATCGCCGCGTTGAGGGCCAGCAGGTTGGTCTGCTCGGCGATGCGATCGATGACTTTGACGATGTCGCCGATCTGATCGGAATTCACCCCGAGCCGGCGGATGTCGGCCGCGAGCTCTTCGATCGTGGTGCGGATCGTCGCCATCGCATCGACGATCGTGTGGATCGCAGTGCCGCCGCGGTCGGCGGTGAGCGTCGTCTCCGACGAGATCGTGAGCAGCGAGTCGACCTGCGCCGAGACCTGTTCGATCGAGGCCGACATCGCGGTGACCGAGAGCGCCGTCTCGTCGAGCGAACGGGTCTGCTGTTCCGCCGACCCGGCAAGATCGTTGATCGCGTCGGTCATCGCCCGGACCTTGCTCAGCGCGCCCTCCACGATCTCGCCCTGCTCGATGATCCCCTCTTCGAGCTGCTTCTGGGCGATGGCGCCGCCCTCGATGACGGCCAGCGAACTCGACGCCGTCGCGTGCAGTTCGCCGCCCGACGCGCCGAGCTCGCGGGCCTCGTGATGCATCGAGCCGAGAAAGTCGCGGATGCCGAAGATCAGCTTGTTCAAGCCGACGGCCAGGTCCGCGAGCGGGCCGTCAGCGACGGCGAGATTCTTCGTCAGATCGCCCGCCGCGACTTCCCGCACGCCGGTGGTCAGCGCCGCGATGCTCGTGCCCAGCGCGCTGCCGGCGGGTAATGCGAGACGATCGCCGCTGCCGAGTGAGGGGACGTCGTCCCAGTCGGCGCCGGCCTCGACCGGCGCGCCGAAAATCCACGCCAGCACGGCGCCGGCAACGAAGACGGCGATCGACGCCGTGACGGCGCCGATCGACCCGTATGGCGGATGGGCCAAATACGCTGCCAGCCCGGCGGCGAGTGCCGCGACGAGGCCGGCGCCGCGGCCGGCGAGCACGGCCCCCAAGCCGACGGCGACCAGCGCGAACGGGGCCAGCTCGGGCAGCCGCGGGCAACCCGCGAACGCGGCGGCGAGCACGACCGCGAACGTCGCGAGCGCGAGGCGGCCGGCCGGCGACAACCGACGGCGGACGAAGACGAGGCGCTCCAGGGTCAGTCTCAACGCGGGCCCTCGAAAAAATGGCAATAGGATCAGCACGCACCCATATGCGACTTCTCTTGAGTGTCGGCCGTTCGGCAGGTCGCCTTGAGTGCCTTGCCCCGCCGATCGGCGGAACCGTACAGTGCTACGCGGACTTATTCGCCCGGCTGCGCCGCTCGCACGCCTCGCAGAAATGCGA
Source organism: Vulcanimicrobiota bacterium (assembly GCA_028287525.1). Classification (GTDB taxonomy): domain Bacteria; phylum Vulcanimicrobiota; class Vulcanimicrobiia; order Vulcanimicrobiales; family Vulcanimicrobiaceae; genus Vulcanimicrobium. Next base: position 1,851 of record JAQBPM010000180.1, read on the forward strand.
GTACTTGTTGTCGGTGTCGAAAACCGAGTTCGAATAATACATCGCGCAGCGCGCGTTATAACAATGCCGCAAACCCAGCGCGTGGCCGATCTCGTGGACGCTTTCCTTCAGTAGGCGCTGGAAGAGCGCGTTCTCGTCGGGCGGGTCGCCGTAGAACTCGGAACGCAGCCGGTGCAGCGACACGACCGCGCAGCGCTGCGCTTCGCTCGCCGAACCGAAAACGAACTGGTGCGACGTCTTGTAGAGGTCGAAGTCGGTGATTCCCAGCACGAGGTCACCGGTCTCGTACGCCGCGCACACGCGACCGACGAGCGAGCCGAAAAAGAGTTGCCCGCGCGTGCTGTTCAGAGCGGACTTGGGCACCGCAAGCGCGGAGCGCACGACGGCGGTCGCCAGAAAGCGCTCTTCTAAGCACAGCGAGAGCCGGGTGAGCAAACCCCCGTCGATCGCATTGATCGGTACGATGCTGATCTCGCGCACGGCCGGTGCTACGTTTCGGGCCGGCCGTCAGGCGGTCCTGGGCGACCGCGACACGAAATGCGCTACGCATGATCGTGGGGATCGGAATCGACCTTGCCGAGGTCGCTCGCTACCAATTCGACGAGCCGACGCGAGCACGTTTCGCGCGCAAGGTGTACACGGAGGAAGAGATGGCGTACGCGATGCGCAAGCGCCTGTGGGCCGAACGGCTCGCCGGCTTCTTCGCTGCGAAGGAAGCGACGCGGAAGGCCTTCGGCCATGCGATTCCGTGGAACGCCGTCGGCGTCTCGCACGAACGAAGCGGCAAACCGATCATCCGCTTCTATCGCGGTTATCAGCGGCTGGTCGAAGAGCGCGGGGTGAGCGCGATCCACCTGACGATCACGCACACGGCGACCGCCGCCGCGGCCGTCGTCATCTTGGAAGGCTGATCCAGGGATGCGCGCCGTGACGGCGGCCCAAATGCGGGCGATCGATGCCGCGGCGGTTGCGCGCGATGGCGAGATCGCGCTGATGCGGGCTGCGGGTGACGCGATCGCGCTGCTGATCGACCGGTACACGCGCGGCGACGGTCCCGTCGTCGCCATTGCCGGCCCCGGCAACAACGGCGGCGACGCGTACGCGGCGCTCGCGGCGTATGCGGGGAACCGACGGCGGATCGTGTACGGCAATCCCGACGCCGTCGGGAGTGCGGCTCGGCAGGACGCGCGCTGGCGCGCGCGCGTCGCCGGCGTCGAAGAACACCCGCTCCCCCCGGCGAGCGGCACGTTGCGCGAAGCGGCGCTCATCTTGGACGGCGTGCTCGGCGTGAACGCGCGGCTGCCGCTCGACGAAGGCAGCGGCGCGCTCGTCGACGCGATGCGCGAGAGCGGCGCGCCGGTGCTCGCGCTCGACGTTCCGACCGGGATCGACCCAACGACGGGCGCGGTCGACGCCGCGCACGCGTTCTCCGCGGTCGCGACGATCGCGCTCGGCCGGCCGAAGCTCGGCTGCTTCCTGGAACCCGCGCGCGATCGCGCCGGCGCACTCTGGTGCGCGCCGATCGGGATGCGCGACGCCGATGCGGACGCCGTCGACGATCCGCGCACCGAAGTGCTGGAACCCGCCGGGTTTGCCGCGCTGCTGCCGGTGCGTCCGCCGGACGCCGACAAGCGCAGCTCCGGCGCGCCGCTGATCGTCGCGGGGTCCACCCAATTTCCCGGCGCGGCGGTGCTCGCCGCGTGGGGTGCGGCGCGCGCGGG
>JAQBPM010000181.1 GCA_028287525.1 Vulcanimicrobiota bacterium
CCGAGATTCCCACCAACTTCGGCGTCTGGCCGGGCGGGCGGCGCCTCATCGGCTTGTGGCAGCTCCTCACCGGCATCTGGCTGATGTACCTCACCTACGGCGTCACGATGAACTTGGCGCTCGGCAAACACTGGTGGGTGTAATGGCTGAGATCTTTGCCCGTCGTCCCGTTCCGACGGCGTCGTTTGCATCCGTCATGGGGATTGCCGGGCTCGGCTTGGCATGGCGCGCCTCCGCCACGTCGCAAGGTCTCCCGGCGGGGATCGGTGAGTTCTTCATCGCGGCCTCGGCCGTCATCTTCGCCGCGCTCCTCGTGGTTTGGGTCGCGCGCGTGCGGACGAGCCCGCAAGACATCGAAGCGGAGCAGCACAGCGCGATCACGGCGAGTTATCTCGGCACGATTACGATCTCGTGTTCGCTTCTTGCCGCGGGTGCGCTGCCGTATTCGCGAGTCGCAGCCACGCTGCTGTGGGCGATCGGTGCGTTCGGCGGCGCAGCGTTGCTGATCTATCTGCTCGGACGCTGGATCGAAGGCGGCATCAAAGGACCCGAATTGACGCCGGCACTCTTCATCCCGGTCGTCGGAAATGCGACGTCGGTCTACGCCGCGGTGCCGCTAGGGTACGGCGAGCTCGGATGGGCGTCGTTCGCGTTCGCGCTTCTGTGCTGGCTGACGCTCGGACCCCTTACGATGTACCGCCTGATGGTGACCGAGCCGCGCCTGCCGCGAAAGATGGCGCCGCAATTGGCAGTCATGGTTTCGTCGCCCGCGGTGATGGCAAGTGCGTGGTACCTCCTGACCGGCACTGCCGACCCCGCCTTCAAAATCCTCGCGTTCAAAGCGCTGTTCTTCGCCTTGTTGACTGCGCGTCTGTGGAAGATGGCGTGGGGCGAACCGTTCAACGTCGCGATGTGGGGCTACACCTTCCCGACAGCTGCCTTGGCGGGCGCATTTGAACGAGCTGCGGCGGCAATACCCTCGCCGCTCTACGTCGCGCTCGCGACCGGATCGCTCGCCGTCGCGACGGTCGCCGTCGTGCTGTGCGCGGCGTGGACCGTGCGCGGCTGGATTCGTCAGTTCACCAAGACCGCCGCCCTCCCGGCTACATAGCGGTCCAGGCGATCCGCTTCACCGACACAGGAAACGAAGGAGGGGCACGCTAACACTGCCTGCCTTACACGCTTACGGGTGGAGCTGTTATGCGCCGGGTCTCGCTTTCTCTTGCCGCCGCCGTGTTCGCCGGAGCCGTCGTCGTTGCCATCGCCGGCATCGAAACGCGCTCGGGCGCGCAGGCTCCGATCCCTACGGTTACCGTCGGGCCCGTGGTGCCGCCCGACATCCCGGGCGGCGCGCCGAGCGCGCAGCTCGCGCAGGCGGCGGCGTTCGCCTGGCAAGAATTCATCGCGCTGAATTGGGCCGCCGTCCCGCAGACGGGAAAGCCGAACACGCGCGACACGCCCGACACGACCTGTGCGTTCGACGACCCCGCCTGCGCGTCGCGGCCCCGCGTCTGGGAGACGTTCCGCAGCAAGCTCGAAATCTTCCCCGGCAACTTCCAGCCGCCGAACGGCTACAGCGCGAGCGCTCCGGATTTCGGGTACGACGCAGCCCCGGCGTACGACTATAACGTTGCCGTCGCGCCGTGCGGCGGACAGGCAACGCCCGTCCCGACCGCGTGGGTGAATCTCGACGAGTCCGATCAGATCACGATCGACTCGATGTTCGCCGGCGTCGGGCCGCAGTCTTCAAGCATCAACTCGGATCCGCAGATGATCCGTTTTCTGGCGAAGGCGAATCGCACCGAATACGACTACGCCTCGCTGAACAAATGGTGGATCTCCGTTCCGTCCTCGGTCGTCACCGCGACGAAGAACTACCTCGCAATGGCAACGGCCGATCCGTCGCCGGCGCCGAGCGGCGTCCCGGCAACGACCGTTTCGCTGCCGTACGGCACGATCGAGATGAAGGCCGGCTGGCGCGTGCTGACCGATGCGGAGACCAAATCGGGCCGGTTCCACACTGCGACGGCGCGCTACTACGAGTTCGTCTATCCGCCCGGCAAGCCGCGGGGCTACTGCTGGCACCAGGCCACGTTCGGACTCGTCGCACTGCACGTGATCCAGAAGACGCCGACCGCGCCGTATTTCGTGTACGCGACGTTCGAACAGGCCGACAACATTCTCACGCCGCAAGGCAAGCCGGTCGAAAACGACGACGGCTCCATCGCGAACGCACCGGTATGTCCGTCGGGTCAGGCGTCACCGTGTCCCACCACACCGCTCGAAGTGCTCGTTGACGGCGCCACGCCGTTGCCGAACAGCACGTTCCCGCCGAACATCGCGCTCGCGACGCCGTCGGCGTCGTACTGCACGGCGAACCTCCAGACGCGACCCACGAACCAGCTCTACTATCTCGAAGAAGGCGCGGCCGGCGCACAGCCGACCAGCGGGTTCATCTGCGTCAACGGGCGCCAGAACCCCATCCCGCAGACGATCGTCGACGTCAATTCCAGCGTCCAGGCGTCGATCGTCGCGTACGAAAAAGCGCACGGCTTCGCCGCGCCGTCGCCGCTCACGCACTACAAGCTGGTCAACGTGCAGTACGTGCCGTACGACAACCCGCAGCCCGGCCCGTTCGCGGGCAACGATCCGACGACGAGCAACAATCCCGCCAGCTTCTACCTCGCCAACATCGTCGTCGAGACGAACCGCAGCCTGCAGCTCTTCAACGGCGGCCTCGTCAACAGCTTGGTGCAAGGCCAATACCAGGGACGCTTCGAGTCTCCGCCGACGACGCTGCCCGGCAATCCGACGCACAAACAGACCATGTACGCGGGCCATGCCTACAACATGGGCGGCTGCATGGGCTGCCACGGCAGCCAGGGTCAGAACCCCGCCGGCGAGGCCGGGAACTTCAGCGTCATCCTCGCGCGGGGCGGCGCCACCAACCAGTTCCCCGAACCGCCGGCACCGATCGCGACGACCGGCGCGATGCCGATCGCGCGTAACCGGATGCTCGTCAGCCACTAACTCACTCATCACCGCTTCGGAGACGATCATGAGCACGTTCAACTGTCCCGCGAATCCCAAGTGGGCCGACATTGCCCCGGCCTTCTCCGCCGGCGACGTCGCCTGCATGAAGCAAGTGTCGCAGAGCTGGCCCACGCCGTTGGATCTGACCAGTTATCCGAGCGTGTACGCGAACAAAGATGCGATCAACTATGCGGTCAACTCGGGTCAGATGCCGCAAAACCCGGCCGAACAGCCGTGGGCGCCGCTCGCCTGCTGGAACGCCTGGTACGCGGCAGGCTGCCCCGAGTAAGGAGCGGACGGGCGGGCGGGCGGCGCCTTCTCGGCGCCTGGCGTTTTAATGGGAAAGAGGTCAACTGGTTCGATGTCTCTGGGCTAGAGCGGGTAATCGGATCCGACTCAGCTTCCATTGGAGCACTTCCACGTGAAGACTCGTCTCCGGATGCTGATCGCGGCCGCCGTCATCGGGAGTCTCTCGATGACGCTCGGCGCGTGCAGCAATTTCTCAAGTGTTACCGACAACACGCCGGCCGCCGTCAGCGCCGCTCCCATCACGAGCGGGACGACCGATCAAGATCGCATCACCAACGCCGTGAAAAGCGTAGAGCCTTCCGTCGTTGCCCTTCAGGTCACCGTCAACGGAACGGTCGTCGTTCCGGTCGATCCGCTAGCGCAGGCCCTCACCGGTGCGCCTCCGTACGCGCGCAAGAAGGTCGTCGAGCGCGCGTCGGGGTCCGGCTTCATCTATTCGCGCGATGGCCTGATCGTGACGAACGCTCATGTCGTTCCGCACGGGACCACGAAGATCACCGTCATCATGGCGAACAACGATCGCGTGAACGGGCGCTTGTACTCTTCCAACCCCGGAATCGATCTCGCCCTCGTCAAGGTCGACAACTACGCGAAGCTGCCGCCGCCCGTCGCGTTCGCCGACAGTACGAAACTGAAGGCCGGCCAGTGGGCGATCGCGATCGGAGAGCCGCTCGCGCTCCAGCAGTCGGTCACGGTCGGCGTCGTGTCGGGGTTCAACCGCAACGAGCCGATCCAGGGCGACGACCAGCAGGTCCACCTCTTCCGGGGCCTCCTTCAGACGTCCGCACCGATCAACCCAGGCAACTCGGGTGGTCCCCTCATCGACTATGAGGGTCGAGTCGTCGGCGTGAACCAGTCGACTGCAGACCCGTCCTCGGCCCAGGGCATCGGCTTCGCGATCCCCTCCAACACCGTCTTGCAGACGGCCCAGGCGCTCGCGAAGAGTCCCGGCAAGACGATCAACACCGGCGCGACGGGAACCGGGAAAGGGTTCCTGGGTGTCAGCGTCGTCGCCATCGACCAAAACGTCCGCGCGCAACTCGGCGGTTACACCGATCCGGGCGGCGTAGCGATCGCAGCCGTTCCCGACGGAACGCCGGCGGCCGCGGCCGGATTGGAACCGGGCGACGTGATCGAAGCGGTCAACGGAAAGCCGGTCAGCTCACCGGAGCAGTTCGTCTCCACGATCAGTGCGATGAAGCCCGCCGCGAAGGTGACGCTGCGCGTCTGGCAGCGCGGCATCAAGCGCAACGTGCAGGTGACGCTGGCGGAGCAGCCGGCGGAGCTGTATCTGCAGCAACAGCAGCAGCAGCCCTAGTCGCCGCTAGGGTGACGCGGCGAGCGCGCCGCGGTTGAGATCGCGCACGGCCCGATATCCCGCCAGTGCGAGCGAGGCGTCGAGATCGCCGAGCAGCATGCGCAAGACGTGCTCGACGCCCGCTTCGCCGCCGAGCGCCAGCCCGTACACGTACGGCCGCCCGACGAGCACGGCGTCGGCGCCGAGCGCGAGCGCGATCAGTATGTCGGCGCCGCAGCGAATCCCCGAGTCGAAGAGCACCGTTGCATTTGCCCCGACCGCGTCCGCGATCGCCGGCAGCGCGTCGAGCGACGCGACGGCGCGATCGACTTGCCGCCCGCCGTGGTTCGAGACGATGACGCCCGCGGCGCCGGCGTCGAGCGCGGCACGAGCATCGTCCGGATGAGCGATGCCCTTGACGACGATCGGCAGCGAGGTCCAGCCGCGCAGCATCCGGAGGTCGGCCCAGCGCAGCGCCGGATTGCCGAACAGGCCGGCCCAGAACATGATCGCGTCGCGCGCGGCTTCGAGCGATTCTTCCGGCGGTCGCGCGAGCTTCGAGCGAAAGACCGGGTCGGAGAAATACTGCGCGACGCCGACGCCGCGCAAGAACGGCAGGTGCGCGAGTTCGAGGTCGCGCGGGCGCCAACCCAGCGTCCACGTGTCGAGCGTCACTACGATCGCGCCATAACCGGCGCGCTCGGCGCGGCGCACGAACGATTCCGCGATCTCCGGATCGCGCGGCCAATACAACTGATACCAGCGCGACGCCTCGGGCGCCGCGGCGGCGACCTCTTCCATCGGGTTTGCCGACGCCGTCGAGACGATGCTCGTGACGCCGACGCGCGCCGCCGCCCTCGCGACCGCGACCTCGCCGTCGGGATGAGCGAGCGTGAGGACGCCGACCGGTGCGGTGATGATCGGCAGCGGCATCGTGCGCCCGAGCACGCTCGCGGCGACGTCGCGCCCGGTGACCTCGCGCAGCATGCGCGGCACGATGCGCCATCGCGCAAACGCCTCGAGGTTCGCGCGCACGGTGTGCTCGGCGCCGGCGCCGCCCGCGACGTACGCGAACGCTTCGGGCGTCATCACCTCGCGCGCGCGCCGTTCGAGACCCTCCGCCGTCATCGGCAAGTCCGGCCGCGCCCCCGCGAGCCCGCGCAGATAGATGTCGTTCTGAACGTCGCTGAGATTGCCGATCGCCATGCGCGAGGGGTCCCGCTCCGGGCGGCGCGTTCCTGCCGTCATCGACCGCGCGACCGCGCCGGCGGTTCAGCCGTGCGTGGGTATGCCGCGGACCGCCTCGATGACCGCCGTGAAGGGTCTGCGGCGCTCGGTGCCGCGCACGTAGACCAGTCCGATTTGCCGGCGGGTCGGGATCGGTTCGCGCAGCGCGATCCGCGCGATCCCGGGCGTCGCGTGGCTGCGCATGCTCTCCGGAACCACCGAGACGCCGAGGCCCGCGCCGACGATTCCCTCCAGCGTGTACATGTCGCCGACCTCGATCGCAACCGCCGGAATGAACCCCGCGCGCGCACACGCCTGCATCATGTCGTATCGGCTGCCCGATCCTTCGGCGAGCGCGACGAACGGCCGGTGTTGCACTTCCGCCAGCGCGACGCTCTCGCGTGACGCGAGCGGATCGCTCGCCGCGATGGCGAGCAGCACGCCTTCGGTGAACACCGGAACGCTGGCGAGATCGGCCGCGATCGGCAGCGGCGAAACGAGGACGGCGTCGAGCTCGCCGGCGAGCAGTGCCGTCACCAGCGCGTTCGTCGCACCGTGGCGCAGGACGAGGCGGGCGCTGGGATCGCGCGCGATCACCGTCGCGGCGATCTGCGGAACGAGCGTCGGCCCGAGGGAAAACATGTGGCCGAGCCGGACCGTCGAGCGCGAACCCGACGCGGCGCGAACCGCATCGACCGCCTCCGAGCGAGCGCGCACGACGCGTGCCGCTTGATCGGCCAAGACGCGCCCGGCATGGAGCAGCCGTACGCGCCGGCCGTCGCGCTCCACCAGCGGGACGCCGAGCCGGATCTCCAGCGCGCGGACCCCCCGCTGGACCGACGACACGCTGCGCCCGAGCGCCTCGGCGGCGCGGCCGAGGTGCTGGGTGCGGGCGAATTCGAGGAAAATCTCGAGCTCGGGGAAGCCGATCGCCTCGTTGTCATTCGTTGCGCTCAACGCAACGATCTTACCCCGCCGGCGGGCTCGATCCCCGCCCGGGAAAAGCGTATCCTGTCCCTCTGGGTGACATCGGAATCATTCTTCGTGAGGAAAGCTTCGTGGGTTCGTATCGTATCGCAGCGATTCCGGGTGACGGAATCGGCACCGAGGTCATCGGGGCGGGCATCGAGGTTCTGGAGGCGCTCCAGCGCGCCGATCCGGAGCTGCACCTCGAGTTCGCGACCTTTCCGTGGGGCTCGGACTACTATCGCGCGCACGGCGTGATGATGCCGGCCGACGGGCTCGACGCGCTGCGGCCGTTCGACGCGATCTATTTCGGCGCCGTCGGCGACCAGAGCGTCCCCGACCACGTCACGTTGTGGGGACTGCGCCTCGCGATCTGCCAGCCGTTCGATCAATACGCGAACGTTCGGCCGACGCGGATCCTGCCGGGGCTCGCCAGCCCGCTGCGCGACTGCGAGCGCGGCGATCTCGACTGGGTGATCGTGCGCGAGAACAGCGAGGGCGAATACGCCGGAATGGGCGGCCGCGCGCATCGCGGTCACGCGATCGAAGTCGGCACCGAGGTCGCGGTGTTCACGCGCGCCGGCGTCGAGCGTATCATGCGCTTCGCCTTCGACCTCGCGCGGAGCCGGCCGCGCAAGCACCTCACCGTCGTCACGAAGTCGAACGCGCAGCGGCACGGCATGGTGCTGTGGGACGAGGTCGCGGTCGAGGTCGCGCGCGACTATTCCGACGTGAAGTGGGACCGCGAGCTCGTCGACGCGATGACGGTGCGCATGGTCAGCAAGCCGAAGAGCCTCGATACGATCGTCGCGACGAACCTGCACGCCGACATCCTGAGCGATCTCGCCGCCGTGCTCGCCGGAAGCATCGGTATCGCGCCGACTTCCAACCTCGACCCCTCGCGCCGCTTTCCCTCGATGTTCGAGCCGATCCACGGCTCTGCGTTCGACATCGCCGGCAAGGGCCTCGCCAACCCGATCGGCGCGTTTTGGAGCGCGGTGATGATGCTCGAGCATCTCGGCGAGCGTGAGAACGCGGCCCGGCTCATGAGCGCGATCGA
>JAQBPM010000197.1 GCA_028287525.1 Vulcanimicrobiota bacterium
ATCTCCACCCGCATCGTGAACGAAGTCCCCGGAATCAATCGCGTCGCCTACGACATCACGTCGAAGCCGCCCGCTACGGTGGAGTGGGAATGACGCGCCGGCCGCGTGCTCGGCTTGCCCAACGCAATCGTCGAACGGCAGCCGTTCCCGGGCCCGGGGCTGGCGGTGCGCATCATCGGCGCGGTCGACCGTGAACGTCTGGCGATCGTGCGCGAAGCCGACTGGATCGTGACCAGCGAGATCGACGCGGCGGCGCACGAGCTCACGCCGCGCCCGTGGCAGTACTTCGCGGTGCTGACGCCGGTCAGAAGCGTCGGCGTGATGGGTGACGGCCGGACCTACGGCTACCTCGTCGGCGTCCGCGCGATCACCAGCGAAGACGGCATGACCGCCGACTGGGCGCGCCTTCCGCACGAGCTTCTCGCGCGCATCTCCACCCGCATCGTGAACGAAGTCCCCGGAATCAATCGCGTCGCCTACGACATCACGTCGAAGCCGCCCGCTACGGTGGAGTGGGAATGACGCGCCGGCCGCGTCACCTCATCTGATACTCGAACGCCCACACGTCGCGCGCGTCGCCCGTGCCGCGACCGAAATACCAGATCCCCTCGCCGAACAATTCGAAACCGGCCTGCGGCACCGCGGCGATCTGGAACACGTACTCCGGATTCGACGGGTGTTCATTGAACGGCGCCCAGAAAATCCGGTCTTGCAGCAGCGCCGGCCAGCCGCCGAGCTTGAGCCCGTCGTGCGCTACGAAGTGCGCTTCCCACTCGTCTTCGATCTCGGCCGAAACGGCGACGTCGTCCGGAACGTCGGGCCAATCGGGAAAGTCGGCGGCTAAGAGGGAGTAGCGGATCGGCAACGCCTTGAGCGGCCGTTCGCAGCCGATCTCCGTCAGCGTGACATGCGCTTCGGGCGGCATCGCCAGCGGGACCAAGTCGTCGAGCGCGGGATACGCGCGCACAAGCCAGCCTTCGCCGTTCGCTTCGCCGCCGTTGAGCGGAACGTTCGCGGCGAACACGGTCAAGAGCGCAACGTCGTCGAGTGCGGTAGGAACGAACGGTGCGTCGCGCACGTTCAATTGCGCGATCGGTGCCATCGGAACTCCCTGCCACCGCGGCCATTCTTCGCCGGCAGCGCCGAGGTGAACGGCTCCAAACCAGGACACCGTAGGATCGGCCGGCTGCCGCGTTCCGCCGACTTCGATGAGGCTGGCCGGTTTGGCGAGCCGGTTGCGCAGCGACGCGAGGGTCATCTTGCCGCGCCTTTAGATTGTCGTGTCGAACGTTTCATCGCGGAGGCTGCCCAGGAACCGCGCGAGTTCCGCCGCGCGCTGCGCGCCGATGCGCTTTGCCGTCGCCGTCACGAGCTTTGGCGGAATATCCGTGACGAAGCTGCGCAGCGACGTGAGCGCCGGCTGGATGTCCGGCTTCGCCTCACCAGTGAGCGCGAGCATGCGCGCCGCGCCGGCCGCCCCGAGGAAATCGAGCGAGTCGGCGTCGTGCAGTGCGATCGCTTCGGGGATCGTGCCGACCTTCGAGTAGTACATGTGCTCGCGCATCGCCGCTTGCACGGCCGGGAACTTGGCCATCGGGAAGCCGGCGTCGCGCAGGACCGATTCGCTCTTCACCGCCGCGACGTCGCCGTGTTCGGTCTTGGGCTCCTGGTAGGGCGGAAAGGCCGCCATGTCGTGCAGGAAAGCGGCCGCGAAGAGCACGTCCGTGTCAAGCGTGAGCCCGTCGCCTTTGCCGATCTCGACGGCGAGCTGGTAATCACGCTCGGAGTGCTGCCAGCCCCAGGCGGGATGCCGGAAAGTCGCGCGCGCGAGCGCGTATACCGTCGACTTCCATGGCGCGTCCAGCGGGATTCCCGTTACCGTCGCGCTCGGCGAGGCAGCGCCGGCGTGCACTGGCGCTAGCAGCGCGCCGGCGAGCAGCATGCCGAGCAGGAAGCGATGGCGTTTCACGCCTGGTCGCTTCGGTGCTCCTGCGACCGGGCCTTGCGGCGGCAGGATTCCGCGGCGGGTCGGCGCACGACCGCCCTCGCCAATATGAGAATTTTGATCGTCGGGGGCGGCGCCCGCGAGGACGCGCTGTCGTGGAAGCTCGCGACGTCGGCCTCGTGCGAAGCGCTGTTCCACGCCCCGGGCAATGCCGGAACCGCCTCGCGCGGCGAAAACTGGAGCAACGTCAGCGCAACCGATGCACGTGCGATCGTCGCACGAGCGCGCGAAGCGAAAATCGATCTGGTCGTGCTCGGACCGGAGACCGCGATCGCCGCCGGCGTCGGCGACAAGTGCCGGGACGCGGGGATTGCGGTGTTCGGTCCCAACCGCAACGGCGGCCGGCTCGAAACCAGCAAGGTGTTCGCGAAACGTTTCATGGAGCGGCACGGCATTCCGACCGCGCGTTTCAAAGTCGTGCACAATCTCGATCAGGCGAAACGGGCGCTCGAAGAGTGGCGCGGCGGCGCGGTCGTGAAAGCCGACGGCCTGGCGGCCGGCAAAGGTGTGGTCGTGTGCGACGACGCGGCGAGCGCGCTCGCCGTGCTGACGCAGTGGTACGGCGATGCCAAGGTGCCGGGCGGTGGAGCGGACGTCGTGATCGAGGAGCGGCTCAGCGGTCGCGAGGTTAGCGTCTTCGCAATCGCCGACGGGCGCGCGATGGTTCCGGTCGCGGCGGCGTGCGACTACAAACGGGCCGGCGACGACGACAAGGGACCGAACACGGGCGGGATGGGCGCGTACTCGCCGCCCGCGGGATTTCCCGACGATCTGCTCGACGTCGTGCGCGAACGGATCGTCGCGCCCGTTCTGCGCGGATTGCTCGCGGAGGGTGAGGAGTATCGCGGCGTGCTGTACTGCGGTATCATGCAGACCGAGGCCGGGCCGTCGGTGATCGAGTTCAACGCGCGCTTCGGTGACCCCGAGACGCAGGTGCTGATGCCGCGCGTGAACGGTGACTTCGCGCGCTACTTGAAGTCGGCGGCCGACGGTGCGCTCGAAATTGACGCGGCGACGTGGTCGCGCGACGCCTGCGTCGGCGTCGTGCTCGCGACGTCGCGGTATCCCTACGAGAACACGCCGGTGCGCGGCCTTCCGGCCGATCTCCACCTCGGTCCCGACGCCGTTGCCTTCTGGGGTACGTCGACCCGTGAAGGCGACACGGTCTCGTCGCCCGGCGGCCGCGTGCTCACCGTCGCCGCGCGCGGCGAAACGGTCGCCGACGCACGCGACCGCGTCTACCAGGAGATCGCGGGTCTCAAAGCACGCTTTCCGGCGGGGACGCCTCTGGCGTACCGCTCCGACATCGGGCGCCTATAGCGGACGGTCCGGTTAGTGCGTGATCGCGCGTCGCCCGACGTCGTTCGGGACGAGGTAGACGCGGCTGTTCGCGTAATCGAGCCCGAGTGTGAAGTAGCGCAGGAATTCGGCTCCGATGAGGCCGTCCGAATTACCGGCGTAGCTGTGTTTCGCGGTGACGAGGTAGCCGACGAAGTCGACGAAGTTCACCGTACCGAACCGCACGCTGCCGAGCTGGTACGCCTGCGTCTCGATGGCTCCGCCGATACCGGCGAACCGCATCCGACGTGCGTTGCCGCCGCCGCCCTTGTCCTTGAGCGCTTCCGGGTGTTTGCGTGCGAACGCATCGAAGATCAGGAGGGAGCCGCCACCGCCCGTATCGAGCAAGAAGCGCTCGCTGAGTGCACCGTTGATCGTAACGTTGAGGTACGGTGATCCATCGCCGATCCGCACGTCCAAAGGGATGACGTTCGGACCGGTCGGCGGAGTGTATGCCGGTTCCGGAACGGCCGTTACTTGCTCGTGCTCGTAGTCGATCGTTATGCCGAGTTCGGCGAGGAAATCGAATCCGAGCAGGCCGACGATCTTGATGCTGCTTCCGTCGAGCATCCCGTCCGGAACGATCTGTACCGCCACGTCGTGCATCGAGAGGTTCCCGATCGTCATTTCGGGGACGATCGTGCGAGCAGTTCCGTAGCGCCCAGCCGTTACCGCGGATTGGGGCGCATACTGCGTGAGCCCGAGCTGCTGCGCGACCGTCGTGTCGATGGTGATTCCCGCTGCACCGGTATCCAGAACGAAGTCGAGCCCGCGCCCTTTGACCATCATGCGCACGTACACGCGGCCATGCACGAATTGGGCCGGCAGTTTCGCCGTCGTGACGCCCGGTGGAAACTCGACGAGAAGTCGCCTGCTGTTCGGCACCGCGACCTCCGCCTCGCTTACCAGCGCCTCGTCGTACGCCGTCACTCGCGTGTCGCTTGTCGTTTTCGCATAACCGTTCACGGTCGACCAATGGTGCGCGAAAACCCGGCCGCCGTCTTGGCGTTCGTCGTCGTAGCTCGTCGCGATGGTGCCGTTGGCTGTGATTCGCTCGAAGCGTACGATGTGCCACGTCTGCGGATCGACGTAGCGGCGAGTGCCCCAGCCCCGCACGTTGAGTTCGGCGACGACGTACGCATCGACGGGCGTCCGCACGTGCGTCACCGTCGTCGTCACCGGATCGGGCGCCGCTATCCCCGGATCCGGCTCATCGAAGACGGTTTGCCCGTTGTCGTTCTGATGCCAGCCCTGTCCTTTGACGACGCCGCTCTCGGAGTGGAACGGCCCGAAAACCGACACCTCGCGCCAGTCCGTATCGCGTTTGATGTGACGTACCGTGCGCACTGCGCCGTTTGATACGCTCGTGACCGTCGTTCGGCGGAACTCTTTGGGAACAGGGTCGTTCTTGAGAACCTTGGCAAGAACGGTGGCCGCGTCAGGGACGCTCTCATCGGCGGCAGCCGCCGACGAGAATAGCAAACACAGCGACAGCAGAGACGAGATCACCCGGTGCCCCATCGAGAGGCCTTTTCCGGAGCACGCTTGGGGCCCTGTGCGTCAGGCCGTTAGAGCAGCGGCACCTGGGTACCGCTGCGGTCGCGGACCGGCGGACGATAGCGCCCGAACGTGACGTCCCGTCGTGCCGCACGGATCCGGTCGTCCACCTCGCGAACGTACGCCGGCTCGACGTAGCGTCCGCGTGCGAAGAGGCGCACGTAGCGCTCGACGAGCTGCGGCCGCGATTCGGAGAGGAAGGCGAAGTACGCGTCGCGCGTGACGGTGCCGAGGTTGAGCGCGCCGTGCCAGACGTGCGAAGCGCCCGCGCCGGCCGCGGCGAGCACGACAGCCGCGAGTGCGTCGGGTGCGTCGGTGATGTCGGGGAGTATCGGGGCGACCGCCACAGCGACGCGAATCCCCGCGTCTGCGAGCGCGCGCACGGCGCGCAGCCGCTGCCGCGGCGGCGCAACCGTCGGTTCGATTTCGCGCGCAAGCGCTTCGTCCAACGTCGCGATGCTCACGGCGACGCCGACGTCGGCGCGGCGCGCACAAGCGGCGAGCAAGTCGAGGTCACGCACGATCAGCGGAGAGCGCGTCGTGATGTGAAACGGCGCCCGCGCATCGCGCAGCGCCGCGAGGATGCCGCGCATCAGCCGATAGCGTCCCTCGAGCGCCTGGTACGGGTCGGTGGCCGTGCCGATCGCGATCTCTTCCGGCCGCCACGACGGGCGAGCGAGTTCGGCGCGCAGGACGCTGGCGATGTTGACCTTGACGCCCAGCGCCGAGCCCCACTCCCGCACACCGTCGAGATCACGATACGCATGCGTTCCGCGCGCATAGCAGAAGACGCACTGGTGGGCGCATCCGGTGTAGGGGTTCAGCGACCAGCGGAACCCCATGTGGCTGACGCGATTGAGCGCGCTCTTCGCCGCCACCTCGACCACCCGGACGTCGCTCGGCCGGCGAGCGATCGGGAGTCCATTCATCGAACATGTGTTCGATGACCTCGAATGGAGTCCTCTGCCCGCGTCAGGTCCCGGTTCGCACGAAGCTGTTCCAGTACCAGACACCCCACGCTCCGACGAGCGCCGAGTAGACGATGAGGGCGACGCCCCAGCGCGGCAGCCGTTCGCGCACGCCGAGCGCCATCAACGCGAACAGGTACGGCATGAAATCCAACGCATGCCTCGAGCCGAACTGCACCCACCCGTTGAGATAATAGAAGAATGCCGGTGCCGCGACGAGCGCGGTCGTGATCCACAACGCGATCACGATGCTGCGCGGTTGTTTCGCACGGAATGCGAGCACGAGCGCGGGGCTGGTGAACGTCAAGGCGATGCCGGTCGGGTCGGGCTTCACGTACGGCCACTGCGCTTTTTGCAGCCATTCGACCAAGACCGGCGCGCGGAAGAAGAACGAGTAGATCTGATACGGGAGGTAGCCGAGTTGGAACGGCGAGCCGGTCGGCGAGCCCCACGCGTCCGCGTGATAGTAGACGGTGTGGCCGATGTCGAGGACCGTTCCCCACATCAGCTCGTCGTAGCCGACGAACGCGACCGCGGCGCTCGCGAGCACCGCGCCGAACGAGCGCAGGCGCGCGATGCGCTGCTCGCGCGTCGGCGGCGTGCCGAACGCGCCGGTCCAGAGCGCCCAGGCGAACATCGGAAACGCCGCCACCTCGGGGAACCGCGCGCCGGCGGCCAGCACCATACAGAGGCCGACCACCCAGCCGCGCGCCTTTCCGGTGAGCTCGACCAGCGCGCCGAAGATGAACGCCATCGCGACGAGGTGGGCCAGGAACCACACGTCGCCGAGCATTGCGCACCACCACAAGTCCGTTCCGGCCGCGAGAAACAATGCCAGGAACGCCAGCGTCCCGGAATCTTTCACGCCAAGCCGCTCGGCGAGTACCCAAGCGAGTCCGACGGCGACCGCGGCGAACACGATCGCGACGAGGGTCTGGTTGGCGGCGTTCCCCCAAATTGCGACCAGCGGGACCATGAACAAGGCCGGGACGGGTCCGTCGACCCCGTAGTAGTGACCGGTTTGCGGCGGGTATTGAACGGCGTCCATCCAGCGGCCGGGCCAGTCGATCCACATCCGGCCGTGCAGCCACGCGTAGGCGACGCGGACGTAGTTGTTCTGGTGCGTCGAGCGGAGATGCGAGCTCGCCAGGATCACCAGGAAGGCGACCACGGCGGCGACCAAGGCACCGGGAACCCGGCGCAGGGCAACCGCAGCGGCGCGGCGTGAGCGAGAAGCGACCACCATCGGCGGCGCGTTTCGGCCGAGCGGGGCGCTTACCCCGCCTGCCCCGTGGGGGCGGGGAGGATGGCGCGCGGCGGCCGGCGGCGCCAACGGAGGATCGGCTGCTCGAAGCCGTATGTCAGCAGCGCTGAGATCACGATCGATACCGGGACGAAGATGAACCACGATGCGATCTGCCAGACGTGGTCGTTGTGAGGGTCGGCGCCCACGTACGGGGTGAGGCGCCGTTCGAGGAGCTCATGCGTGATCGGGAAGTGCCACAAATAGAGATTGTAGGAGATCGCGGCCAGGAACAAGAGCACGCGGTTTGCGAGGACGAGCCGCAGCCACCGCGCGGCGAACAGCGATCCGAGGGCGACGGCGGAGATCGCCAACGCAACGAGCGAACGATGTTGCACCTTCCACGGCTCCGGCCAGTCGGGCGTGTGCGCGACCGCGTAGCAGTCAACCGCGAGCAGCCAGAAGGCGATAAGTCCGCCGATCATCAGCGCCGAGAAGACCCAATGACGCTGCGCGATGTGCGGGCGCTTCAGCGCGAGGAAGACATAGCCATACGCGCATAGCATGCCGGCCGCGAAGAGGTCCAAGTACGCCGGCAGCTGCGCTTCGCGCTGGCCGAGGAAATAGTGGTTGGCGAGCAGCGCCCAAATGCGCCAGGCGTTCGCGACGACGAACATCGCGACGGTCACCACCAGCGGACTGCGCACGAACGCGATCACCAGCAGCGGGAAGAGCACGTAGAACTGAATCTCCACGCCGAGCGACCACAGGACGCCGTCGATCGAGCCGTAGGTTACGGCGAACCAGTTGTGGATGAAGGCGAGATGGAACGCGACGTCACGCACGGCTTCCCACGTGTGCGCGTACGTCTGATAGCCGATCGCCAGCATCACCGCGATGCACAAGACGTACGACGGAACGATCTTGAGGAACCGCCGCACGTAGAAGTGCCGCCACGTCGGCGGCTGGGTTCCACTCAGGTGCGCCTGAACGACGGGAAGCATCAGCACGAACCCGGAGATGAAGAAGAAGAGCTCGACGCCGAGCCAGCCGGTTTCCGCCAGCGGCTGCAGGGAAACGTTGACGAACGGGATCACCGCACTCTGCCACGTCACCTGCCAAAGGTGGAACCAGACCACCAAGAGGACGGCAATGCCGCGCAGCCCATCGATCGTGGCGATACGCCCTTCGCGGACCAGGTTCATCGCGGCTGAGTTAGCGCGACGCGGGGGCGACCCCTCGCCCGGGGTCGGGGTCCGGGTCGGGGACGAGGTGACCCCGGAGGCGTAACCCTTGCGGCCGCCGGCCGGTAGAAGGAAGCGCGATGTACCAATCACGCTATCAGCCCCGAACCGCCTACGGCCCGGCGGTCAACACGCCGGCGCTGCTCGGTCAGGTCCTCGGGATTACCGGCGTCGGCTTCCTCATCACCGCGGTCGCCGCGTATCTCTTCCGCGGTATCTCGCCGGGCGGCGGCTTGATCGCGCTCATTGCCGGCTTCGTGCTGCTGTTCGTCATGCAAGCGGTGCGCAACAACGGCCAGGTCGCATTACTCGTGTTTTACGCGTTCACGTTCCTCGAGGGGATCGGGCTCGCGCCGACGATCCAGCGCTACGTCTCCGCGATCGGTCCCGACGTCGTCGTCAACGCGGCCGGCACGACAGGCTTCGGAATGCTCGTTCTGGGCGGCGTCGCGTTCGTGTTCTCGGTCGACTGGCGCCGCTTCACCGGCATCGCGTTCGGACTGCTGATCGCGCTGATCGTCGTCGGCATCATCTCCGCGTTCACGCACTTTCTGCACCCGGGCACGTATGCGTGGCTGACGTTGGGTGTCTTCACGCTGATCACGCTGATCGACTTCAGTCGCATCCGGGCCGGCGGCGATGGTAATTCGCCTGTCCAGCTCGCCGTCTCGATCTACCTCGACGCGATCAATATCTTCCTCGCGCTGCTGCAGCTCTTCGGGATGCGCTCGAGCCGCGACGATTGATCTTTCCGCGCCAAGGCTGAATCCGCGCGCCCTCCGGCGAAGTTAAGGGCGATATATGGCACGGGCGTACGACTCGGAAGCGGTACAACCGGCCGGCGACGTCCTGCACGAGGCGTGCGGGATCACGGCAGTGTACGCTTCGGGCGAAGACGTGGCCCGACTGGTCTATTTCGGGCTCTACGCGCTCCAGCACCGCGGGCAAGAGAGCGCGGGGATCGCGGTCGGCAACGGCACCTCCATCGACAGCCACCGCGAGATGGGGCTCATCACCGGCGTCTTCGACGAAGAGATCCTGGTTCGGCTGAAGGGCGATTTCGCGATCGGCCACACGCGCTATTCCACCACCGGAAGCTCGATCGTCGTCAACGCGCAGCCGTTCGTCGAGGAGTCGGATCTCGGCCCGTTCGCGTTCGCGCACAACGGCAACCTGACCAACGCCGACGAGCTCGCGCTCACCTTGCCCGACGACGTGCGCATGAGCGCCACGTCGGACTCGGAAGTGCTGGCGAAGATCATCGCACGCGCCGAGGGCGCGACGTGGACCGAGAAGATCAAAGCCGCGATGCGCGTCGCCGAAGGCGCGTATTCAGTCGTGATGTGCACGCGCGACGCAATCTACGGCTTCCGCGATCCGTGGGGCGTGCGGCCGCTGTGCATCGGCACCTACGGCGATCACGGCTACATGATCGCCTCCGAATCGTGTGCGCTCGCGACGGTCGGCGCGCATTACTTGCGCGAACTGGAAGCGGGCGAGGTCGTGGTGGTCGACGCAGGCGGCATCCGCACCGAGCACACCGAGGTGATCAAACCGCCGGCGCTGTGCATGTTCGAGTACATCTACTTCGCGCGGCCCGACTCGGTCCTCAGCGGCCGTTCGATCTACATGGCGCGCTACGAGATGGGGCGAGCGCTCGCGCGTCAGCATCCGACCGACGCCGATGTCGTGATGGCGATCCCGGACAGCGCGATCCCCGGCGGCATCGGGTACGCCGCCGAGAGCGGGATCCCGTATGTCGAAGGGCTCATCAAAAACCGCTATATCGGCCGTACGTTCATCAGTCCCGATCAGCGCATGCGCAATCAAGGCGTGCGGTTGAAGTTCAACCCGGTCGTCGAGAACCTGCGCGGACAGCGGGTCGTCGTCGTCGACGACTCGATCGTGCGCGGCACGACCACGCCGCGCATCGTCTCGCTGCTGCGCGACGTCGGCGTGCGCGAGGTGCATCTGCGCATCACCTCACCGCCGATCGTTCACCCGTGTTACCTCGGCGTCGACATGGCGACCTATGCCGAGCTGATCGCGGCGAACCTGACAGTCGAACAGATCTGCGAGAAAGTCGGCGCGGACTCGCTGGGCTATCTCAGCATCGAAAACCTGGTCGCGGCGACCGGCCGCGAGCGTCAAGACTTCTGCCTGGGCTGCCTCAACGGAAAGTACCCGAGCATCCCTGCCGTCTCGCACGGCAACCTGCAGTCGGACCGGCAACCCGCGCTCAAAGCGTAGGATCGGCAAGCGCCGCGACGGTACTCCCGCAGATCCGCCGGCGACGCCCTCAAAGCCTAGCTGCAGCAGGCGCCGCAGCTAGGCTTTTTGTGGTGCGTGTTACTTGTAGAAGACCGTGAACGAACCGTTCGCACTCGAATTGAGCGCGATCACACGGTTGAGCGTGACGGGGCTGGGCAGGTTTTGCGCTGTGCTGAGGTTGCCGAGCGCGGTGGCGAAGCTGATGTTCTGGTTGCCGCTGGCGGCGTCGGTGACGCTCACGCCCGAGAGCGCGCCCCGCAAGCTTTTGATCTGGGCATCCTTCTTGGTGACGATGTCGGTGAGTGCGGCGGCGTTCTTGCCCTTGGCGAGATCCGTGGCGTTGACGAGCTGGATGCTCGCCATCGGTACGGTATTCATCGACTTGACCGCAGTTGTTTG
This sequence comes from Vulcanimicrobiota bacterium, assembly GCA_028287525.1. GTDB lineage: Bacteria > Vulcanimicrobiota > Vulcanimicrobiia > Vulcanimicrobiales > Vulcanimicrobiaceae > Vulcanimicrobium. The sequence continues at coordinate 11,026 of JAQBPM010000197.1, forward strand.
GGCGTCGATGTTGGTGAGCGCCGACGCAAGTTGGCTGATGTCGGCCTTGGTCGTGACCTGTGTGTCGGTCTGAGCCGGAACCGCGCCGCCCGGTGGTGGGACTGGTGCGGGAGCGCCTGATGACGGAGCGCCCTGCGGCGGAGCGGCGGGCGTCGTCTGCGCGGATGCGATGAACGGGGTGACTGCGAGCACGCCAAATGCAAGCGCGCCGGTCACCATGCGATGAATCTGCATGGGGCCGCCTGTGCCCATCTCGATTTGAATATTACGTTGTGAGCGCACGCTCGGGCCGCACTGCGAATTGGCGTTTCATGCGCGTTCCGTGCGATTCGGTGCGACGATCGTGTTCCAATCCACATCTTCGGGCTGCGCGCCGGACGCGACCGCGGCGAGGCGCGGCAAGAAGTATGCCCAGCCGGCAGCATGCATCCCCGTCGAACGCAGCGGGAGTCCTGAATGCTTGAGCATGACGCGCGTGCCGGAGTCGAACTCGGCTAATCGGAATTCGACCGTGGACGAGCCCGGCGGATGATCGGCGCTGCCGAGGACGCCCCACGTGAAGACGAGCCGTCGCGGCGCCTCCACTTCGACGAACTGCCCGCGAATCTCGGAGCCCTGGACGTGCATCGAGAACCGTCCGCCGGCGGTCGGCTCAACGTCCACGCGCTCGCCCATCCACGCCGACAGCCCGTCGACGGTGACGAGGTGTTCCCACACGATCTCCGGGGGCGCGTCGATGTCGATCGACGACTCGTGTTCAGCCACGGCGGCGCTTCCGGGCGGTGTGTTCGGCGGCACTCTTCAGCGCAGCGAGACGCTTCGGCCAGAACGATTCGACGAAGTCTGCAACGACGTCGAGCGTGTCGGCTCGCAGCGCGAACAGATGGCGAGTACCGTCGCGTTCCGCATGCACGAGGCCGGCTTCACGAAGCACGCGGAGATGATGCGACGTCACCTGCTGCGAGAGCGAGAGCCCCTTCGCAAGGTCGCCGACCGCGCGTGGGCTCGACCGAACCGCACGCAAGATCAAGCGCCGGTTGGGATCCGCGAGCGCCTTGAGGACGACGTCGAGGTCTGCCGCCGCTGCGGTCACGGAGCCGGCACCAGCGCTCGGAACTGCGCCGTGTCGAACAGCAGGCGCGACGACACGATCAGGCCGTCCTTCACGGTGTGCCATTCGCTCATCACGATGGGCCCGTGGCGCTCGGGCGTACCGAGTTCGAACTCGTATACGGTCGAGACGTCGTCGCCGTCAGCCCATTGCCGGAGCACGCGGTGCCCTTGCGCGATTCGCCCGAGACCGGCCGCGCCGGCGAAGAAGGCCTCCTTGTCGTCCGTTTTGATGAACGGCCCTTCGAAGACGAACCCGTCGGCGACGAGTGCTCGCGCTTCCTCGACGCGCCACGACGTGAAGGCGTCCAGATAGGCGTTGACGACCGCGAGAGCATCCCGCGGGACGGTTCGGTTGGTAATACCCATGCCGGTATGTACAAATGGTGGCTTGTGTTTACCTTCCGCGGCGCTATTCCACGATCAGGCGGCGGTCGAACGCGAAGCGTCCGTGTCCGATGCGCTTTCCGCGGCCGGGGTCTGCAGCACGGTCGCCGCGATGATCCCCGCCGCGACCAGACAGCCCGCGCAGATGCCGAAGGCGAGATGATAGCCGGCCGCGAGCGCCGTCGCGGTGCCGGCGCCCGACGCGACGACGTCGCGCGTTCGCGCGGCGGAGATCGTCGCTAGAACGGCCAGACCGAACGCGCCGCCGACTTGCGCGGTCGTGTTGACGAGTCCGGAGATCAGGCCGGCGTCGCTCGAGGTCGCGCCCGACATCGCGAACATCATCATCGAGGGGAAGGCCACGCCCATCCCGATGCCGATCAGCAGCATCGCCGGGAAGATCGTCGTGACGTACGGCGCATCGAGCGGGGCGAGCGCGAACACGGCGAGCCCGGCCGCGGACAGCACGACGCCGCCGATCACGACCGCGCGCGGCCCGAAACGTGTGCTCAGCCGCGCCGACCACCCGAGCGAAAACGCACCGATCGCGACGGTCACCGGGAGAAAGGCGAGCCCCGTCGCGACCGCGTCGTAGCCGAGCACGCGCCGCATGTACAGCGAGTCGAGAAAGAAGAAGCCGAATAGTCCGGCCACCAGAAGCAACTGGAGAACGTTGCTGCCGGAGATGTTGCGCGAGCGGAACAGCGTCAGCGGAACCAGCGGTTTGGCCGCGGTTGCCTGCCGCACGAGGAACGCCGCGAACAAGGCGAGCGCGGTCGCGCCGAAGCCGAACGTTTGTGCGGACGCGAGGCCCGCCACCGGAAGTTCGACGACCGTGTAGACCGCCAGCATCAGCGACGCGGTGACGAGCACCGCGCCCAGTACATCCGCACCTTCGCGCAGGCCGGCGCCGGGGACGGACGCGAGGAGGCGCAGCGCGACGATCGTCGCCACGACGCCGATCGGCACGTTGATGAGAAAGATCCAATGCCAGTTCACCAGCTGCGAGAGCGTCCCGCCGAGCAGCAAGCCGATCGACCCTCCGGCTGACGCGGTGAAGTTGAAGACGCTCATCGCCTTCGTGCGCTCGTGCGGCGCTTGGAACATTGTGACGATCATCGCCAAGATGACCGAGGCCGCCATTGCGCCGCCGATCCCTTGCACGAAGCGCGCGGCGACGAGCAGCTCCCGCGTCCACGCGATGCCGCACAACAGCGACGCGAGCGTGAACAGGGCGATGCCGGCGACGAACACGCGCTTGCTGCCGATCAGGTCGCCGAGGCGCCCGGCGAGCAGCAGCAGGCCGCCGAAGGCGATCATGTACGCATTGACGACCCAAGCGAGGTTCGCTTGCGAGAAGCCGAGGTCGGTCTGGATCGACGGCAGCGCGACGTTCACGACCGTCGAGTCGAGAACGATCATCAGCATGCCCACGCACAGCACCACCAGCGAGACCCAACGTTTATCTAACACTTAAGTAACGCCTTAGGTATTGGGCCGGCTGCCTCCTACGTCGGCCGGTCCCGCCTACAGGTCGTATTCTTCCGGCTGGTCGGGATCGAGCGGGTCGTTCGAGGGTGCGCCTGGCTGCTGTCCGGGTACTTCGGGGTCGGGAAGCACCGGTGCTTGCGGTTGCATGAGTCCCGGTGTACCCACCGCGCCACCCCGAGCCCCATGCTCGGGATGACGCGCGCGGGCCGGGGTTCAGGCGACGGCGGCTTTCGCCTTGCCGGCGACACCGTTCGTCGAGAAGCCGTGGACGGCGAGGTCCTCGACGATGCTGACGAAGGCGCGCACCGGGGTCCCGGTCGGGCCCTTGGCCATGTGCGCGGACTCGCCGTCGAGGTAGGCGGTGCCGGCCACGTCGAGGTGGACCCACGGCGTCTCGCCGACGAAGGCCTTCAGGAAGGCGCCCGCCGTCTCGGCTCCGCCGGCGCGGCCGCCGGTGTTCTTGAGGTCGGCGATGTCGCTCTTGATTTGCGTGTCGAAGTCCGGGTAGAGAGGGAGCCGCCAGTAGCGCTCGCCGCAGTCCGCGACGACGCGCAGGAAGCGCTCCACGAACGCATCGTCGTTCGACATCGTGCCGCTCGCGGCATGACCCAACGCGACGACGCAGGCGCCGGTCAGTGTGGCCGTGTCGATGATCTTCGTCGCGCCGAGCTCAGTCGCGTAGCAGAGCGCGTCGGCGAGGATGAGCCGGCCTTCCGCGTCGGTATTGATCACTTCGATCGTTTTGCCGTTCATCGCGCGCAGCACGTCGCCCGGCTTCATCGCGCGGTGGCCCGGCAAGTTCTCCGACGACGGAACGAGCCCGATCACGTTGAGCTTCGGACGCAGCTTGCCGATCGCCCACATCGCCCCGATCACGCCGGCACCGCCCGACATGTCGTACTTCATCTCGTGCATGTTCTCGGCCGGCTTGATCGAGATGCCGCCTGAGTCGAACGTGAGGCCCTTGCCGACGAGCGCGAGCACTTCGTTCGAGGAGGGATCGCCCTTGTAGCTCATCACCGAGAGCGTCGCAGGTTCGTCGGAACCGCGCGAAACGCCGAGCAGCGCGCCCATTCCCTTGACTGTCATCTCGGCTTCGTCGAGGACGTGGAATTCGAGCCCGGCATCCTTCGCGAGCTCCTGCGCGCGCTTCGCCAGGTGCGTCGGGGTCATGTCGTTGGCGGGCGTGAGGGCCATCGTGCGCGCCGCGTTCACGGCCGCGCCGACGATGCTGCCGCGCTTCACGCCGGCTTCGACCGCGCTGCGGTCGAGCGAGCCGGTGAGCACGGTGACGTCGGTCGTCACGACGGGCTTGTCGGCTTCGGTACGGTAGAGCGTCGTGTCGATCGTGGCCGCTATCGCGCCTTCGGCGGCGAACGATGCCGCATGCGCTGCGTCGACGCCGTCGGGCAGGGCGATCGCGAACTTCGCGACGCCGCGTTTGCCGAGATAGCGCACCGCGGTGCCCGCGTACTTGGCCAGCGCTCCGGCCGTCAGCTTTTCGCGATCGCCCAGGCCGACCACGAGCACCTTTTTGAAGGGTGCGTCCTTCGCGTGGATCAGCGAGGTCTCGCCGGTCTTGCCGGTGATTTCACCGCTGGCCAGGACGTCGGCGATCGCGCCCTTCAGCGCGCGGTCGACCTCCGCCGCAACGCCGTCGACGGCGCCGCCCGCAAAAACCGGTACGACGAGCGCGCCGCTCGCCACCGACGCCGCGGCGTCGTTCGAGACGTGGACCTGCATGGATTCCTCCGGAAGGACAGAAGCGGTCGAGCGACCGTGATGGACAACCTGAATCGCTTTAAGCACCCCAAAGGCGCGACCCTTTGCTCGAAACGCGCGAAATTATGAGCAACGACGCCTATAAGCGGGCTGGAGTCGACATAGCGGCGGGCAACACCGCCGTACAGCGGTACCGTGACGTGACCTCGGGTTGGACGCACCCCGAGCAGCTTGGTGCGCTTGGCGGATTTAGCGGCCTCTTTCGACTGCCGGGCGATGCAAAGCGTGCCCTGGTCGGCTCGGCGGACGGCGTCGGAACGAAAATCCTCATCGCCGCCGCGATGCGGCGGTACGACACGGTCGGCGCCGATCTCGTCAACCACTGCGTCAACGACATTCTGGTGACCGGCGCGGACCCGTTGTTCTTTTTGGATTATCTCGCGGTCGGAAAGCTCGATCCGGAGGTCGCCGCGGCGGTCGTCTCCGGCGTGCACGGCGCGTGCCGCGCGAACCATTGCGCGCTGCTCGGCGGCGAAACCGCGGAGATGCCCGGCGTGTACCGTCCGGACCACTTCGATTTGGCCGGAACGATCGTCGGCATCGTCGACCTCGACGCGATCCCCGATCCGAACCGCGTTCAGCCCGGCGACGCGATCGTCGGGCTTCCCGCCGTCGGCCTGCACACCAACGGGTACACCTTGGCGCGCGCGCTCATCGCCGAAGAAGAATACGCACAGCCGTTCGCCGGCACGACGTACGGTGACGCGCTGCTCGCGCCGCACCCGTCGTACTTGGCTCCGGTGCGCGCAATGCGTGCCGTCGCGGACGTGAAGTCGATGGCGCACATCACCGGCGGCGGCCTGCTCGAGAACGTGCCGCGCACGCTTCCCGAGCACGCGCAGGCGGTCTTCGAACAAACGCGCTGGGAGGTGCCGCCAATCATGGCCGAACTGGTGCGGCGCGGCAACCTCGCGCACGAGGAGCGCTATCGCACGCTCAACATGGGCGTCGGCTACACGCTGATCGTGCCGATTGCGGACGTCGACCGCGCCCTCGCCGCGGCGCCCGGCGCGCGCGTCGTCGGTTTCGTCCAGCCGCGGCGCGACGGCGAGCCGCGCGTCGTCGTGCACCCCGCGCGCGGTTAGCGCACCCCTCCGATGGCGGTCAACCTGCTCGCCGCGCTGGACGACGAGCGGTTCGGCGCTGATGCGCTCGAGCGCGCGCACGCCGAGGCGGCCGGCGCAGGCTTCCGGCTGCGGCGCGTGCGCGGCGCCGACGACGATCGGCTGGCGGCGTGGATCGACTTCACGTTTCCCGGCTCGTTCTGGTCCTCCGAGGTGCGCGTCGGGAACGCGTGGGTGGCGGAACGGGACGGAGAGATCGCGGGCTTCGCGGGGTTCGATCCGCACGGGCTGCCGTTTCCGTGGCTGCGCCGCTGGCGCGACCGCGACGACGTCGGCATCTTCGGGCCCTTCGGCGTCGGTCCGGCGTTTCGCGGAACCGGTGCCGGCGCGCCCTTGCTCTCCGCGGCGCTCTGCAGCCTGCGCGAGGCGGGCTACGCGCACGCGCTGATCCCCGCGCTCGCCGGCGAACGATTGATCGCGATGTACGTTCGGCGCACGGGAGCGACGGCCGTCGACGAGTTCGGCTACCATAACGGACGTTTTCGGGCGACGATCCTGGCGTCGGGTGCGGGGACCAATGCGCGCAACGTGCTCGAACGCGTGCGCGACGGCGCGCTGCCGCTCGACGTCGCCGCGATCGTGGCGAACGACGCGCGCGCGGGCGCGCTCGAGGTTGCGCGCAACCACGGCGTCGAGGCGATCCCGGTCCTCTGGGATCGCGCGAACGAATCCCGCGCCGCGTTCGACGCGCGCGTGATCGACGCGGTCGCGCGCACCGAACCGCAGCTCGTGCTGCTGTTGGGCTGGATGCATCTGCTGCCGCCCGAGTTCTTGGCGCGCTTTCCCGAGACGATCAACGTCCATCCGTCGTATCTGCCGTTCGATCCGGCGGCGGACGAGGTCATCGTCCCCGACGGCACCGCGATCCCGGCATTGCGGGGCGCGCACGCGCTGCGCGATGCCGTGCGCTTGGGCCTGCGCTGGAGCGGCGTCACGGTGCACCGGGTCACGACCCAGACGGACCGCGGCGCGGTGCTCGTGCGCACGCCGGTCCCCGTCGCGGCGGGAACGAGCGAGTCCGAACTGCGTGACATCGTGCGACAGCTCGAATTTTCGGCTGTCGCGAAGGCGATTCGCCGCTGGACGTTCGAACGGTAGGCGCATGCCCTTTCCGATCTTGATCGCCGCCGCTGTCGGGTGCTGCGGGGTGAGCGGCGTCGTCCGCTCCGCGCAGGGTACGCCGCTGCGCGCTCACGTCCACGTCGCCGGCGCGGCGCCGGCCGATGCCGATACGGATGCGAACGGCGCGTTCGCTCTGAACGTTCCAGCCGGCGCCTATCGCGTCGTGGTCACGGCGCGCGGTTATGCCGCCGCGACGACGGACGTCGTCGTGCACGAGGGCGAGCGGCTCGACGTCGCGCTCGAACCCCAGGGAGCCGGTCGTCTGCGTGAGATCGGAAGGATAACGGTCGACGGGCGTCTGTCGTTGTCGCGTACCACGGTACCGTCCCGCGAGATCTCGCGCCTCGATCTCGACGCGTCAGGCTACGATCGCGTCGTCGATGCGTTGGCGAACGTCCCGTCGATCTCGTTGACCCGGCCAGATTCCGGCACGGCGAGCGCGACGACCGTCGTCTCGCTGCGCGGTCCCGATCCGTCGGAGACGCGCATCACGCTCGACGGCCAACCGTTGAACAACGCGAACACGGGCGATCTCGATCTCGCGTCAT
>JAQBPM010000235.1 GCA_028287525.1 Vulcanimicrobiota bacterium
CGCGGCTGGTCGTTACCCTCGCGCTCATCGTCGCTTTCGTCTGCAACGGCATCACTGCCGTATCTGCAGGCACTACAGGCGCGCTGAGCGGGAAGGTCTTCGACGCAGCATCGCAAGCGCCCGTCGCGGGTGCGAAGGTCAGCGCCGTGAGCCCCTCCGGCTCCGCTACGACCGTCACCGACAAGAACGGCTCGTTCACGTTCATCTCGCTCTCGCCCGACACGTACGCCCTGAGCGTATCAGACGCAGGGTACGAAACGGCGACGACGAGCGGAATCACCGTTCAAGCCGACCAGACCGTGACGTACACCGTCACGCTGGCGAAATCGTCACTCAAAACGATCGGCCGCGTCCAATCGCGAGCCAACGCATCGCTGATCCAGCCCGGTATCAGCACCGACGTCTACAACATCTCGGCCGCGCAGCAGAAAGCCGCTGCGACGCTCGGGGGCGGCGGCGGTCTGAACAACGCCTATTCGGCGGTGGCGTCCGTCCCCGGCGTGTTCGTGCCGCAGGGCCAGGTCGGCGAGTACCAATCGATCTTCGTCCGCGGTTCGAACTATACACAGGTCGGATACGAGTACGACGGCGTGCCGATCCAGCGCGCCTTCGACCAATATCCCGGCAACAATCTCTCGAACCTGGGGCAGCAGGAAGTCCAGGTCTACGTCGGCAGCGCGCCGACCGGAACGGGCTCGACGGCGCTCGCAGGCTTCATCAATCAGGTGATCCGCTCCGGGACCTATCCGGGTTTCAAAGCAGCGAGCTTCGGCACAGGCGCGCCGACGCAGTACAACAACATCCGGGTCGAAGGCGGCGGTGCGACGCGCGACCGCAACTTCAACTACTACGTCGGCCTCGGCGGCTACAACCAGAACATCGCGTACGAGAAAGGCAACGCGTTCGACGCCACGTACGGCGGCATACTCGACACGTTCAAAGCAAACTGTTCGGACCCCGTCAAGAAGACGACGGGAACGCCGACCGTCGGCTGCTACAAGAACACCGCCTACAGCGGGATCCCGCTGGGCCCGAACGGCTACGAGCAGGGGCCGCTCTTTTGGGGCGCCTCGACGTATCAAACGGACCGCGATAACGTCGCGAACTTCCACTTGGGCATCCCCCACAAGAAGAACGCCGACGGCGGTCGCGACGACATCCAACTGCTCTACAACACGACGCTCGTCCAGACGTACTTCGCAACGGCACCCAGCGACTGGGGCGTCTTCCAGAACGCCATCAAGAACGGCACGTTCTACGGCAATTCGCCGTGCGCCGGCTCGGTCGTGACGAACTGCAACAAGTACGGCGCCCAGCCCGGCGTTTACAACGACAAGGTGTACTATACCGGTGCGATGGGCACGGCCCTCGGGTCCGGCAACGTGACAAACACCGCGATCTCGTTATTCCCCGGCTCGCCGGATACCCGAGCGTTCGACGCTCCGCAAAACTCCAACGAGCGCGACAACTATCAGCAGAACGCCGCGATCGTGAAGCTCCAATACCAGCGCAACTTCGACTCGAAGTCGTACGCGCGCGTCTACGGCTACACCGAGTACTCGGACTGGCTACAGTACGGCGAAGGCGGGCTCAACCCCAACTTCTACGGGTCTATCTCGACCGACTACAAGCTGGGCTCGCACACCCGCGGCGTCGGCTTCAACTACGCCAATCAGCTGAACGACAAGCACCTGCTGAACTTCACCGCGTCGTATACAACCGCGTCAACCTTCCGCAACAACGACACGGCGACGACCCTTTCGAGCAGCACGACCGCGGCAAACTCCAGCACCGTGGCGTTCTTGGTCGACTCCACCAACCCGACGGCGGGTCTCTGCTACACCGCCACCGGCGCCCCGGTGAACTGCGCTTCGACGACCTCCGCGCGGTACACGCTACCCGGCACGCCGGGACCGCTGAAGGCAACCTCGACGACCACAATCGCGAACGCGTCCGGCTTCACTTGCGGCAACGGGCCGTGCGAGTTCTTTACCGTGGCGAACGGGCTGGCGGCAACGTACAACACCGTCACACCGAAGTTCACGGCTCTCGCGTTGAGCGACAAGTTCCAGGTAAGCAACAAGCTTTCGCTCGACCTGGGCGTGCGCTACGACGACTTCAAGTACCAGCTCGTTCCGACTGACGGCGGCGTCGCACGGAAGTTTTGGACGAACTACTTCAACAAGTTCAACTGCTACGACCCCATCGGTCAGTCGCTTACGACAACCAACCCCGCGACCGGTGCTACGCTCGACCTCGTGAACAAGACCTGTGCGTCGTACAGCCTTCAACCGCTGACCTTCTCATCGACGAGCGACGCGCAGGAAGACTACCCGGAATTCCAGCCTCGCCTCGGGGCGACGTACACCGTCAACCGGAACAACGTCCTACGCTTCTCGGCGGGCAAGTATGCTCAGCCGGCAAGTTCGGCATTCCAGCAGTACAACACCGTCCAGCCGAATTTCATCGCCGCGAACCAGGTCTTCTATCCGATCGGGTTCCACCAGCCGAGCCACCGCATTCTCCCCGAGGAATCGGTCAACTTCGACGCTTCGTGGGAGCACCAGTTCAACGGCAGCGACACCTCGTTCAAGCTTACGCCGTTCGTTCGGCAGACGAAGAACGAGCTCACGACGATCCTCCTCGACCAGAAGACCAGCTTCGTCTCGGGGATCAACGTCGGCCATAAGAACGTCAAGGGCCTCGAGTTCGCGCTTCAAAAGGGCGACCTCAACAAGGACGGCTTGTACGGCGCCGTGAGCTATACGTATACGTTCGCGCGCCTGAAGTTCGACACGCTCTCGAACGGAACCAACCTCAACACGGCGCTCAACAACTCGATCGCGCAGTACAACTCATATACCAAATACTGCACGGTCACGAACCCGAGTGATGCGCGTTGCCAGGTCAATACAGGCGCGAAATCGTACCTCGCCGGCGTAACGACGCGGACGCCGATCGATCTTACGACCGGCACGTACACGACGACCGGAGCAGCGCCGTGCTTCACGCAGGCCGGCGCCCCAGACCCGAATTGCGCGGCCGGAAGCGTCGCGAACCCGTATTGGAACGCGCCGGTACAGAACCTGTTCGACCCGAACGGGGAGTACGCGGTCTACAACACCTATTCGGGCGGAACGCGCGGTACCGGCTCCAACCAGAGCTATGTCGCGCCCCACGTTCTGACATTCGTCGGCAACTACAAGAAGGGCCGCTTCAACTTCACCCCGACGGCCCAGTTCCAGGGCGGCGCCACTTACGGGCGTCCGCTCCAAGTCGTCGGGATCGACCCGGCGAAGGCGTGCGGCGTGATCAATCCGGCGACGCCTGCGGCGACGACCGGCAGCGATCCGCGATACCCTGGCACGCAGGCCGGCACGCCGTACGACGCGTCGCTCTGCACCAGCGCAATCGCGATCCCGAACCCGTTCGTCGGCCACTTCGACAACTACGGTCAATACACGGAGCCGAACAAGCTCGGCGTCAACCTATCGATGTCCTACGACATCTCGAAACAGGCGACGTTCCGGCTCGACTTCGTGAACGTCCTCACCAGTTGCTGGGGCGGTTCCAATGTCGCCTGGCGCGTCGGCGGAAAAGCCGGTTGCGACTACGGCGGCGGGCAGTTCGTCTCGAACTTCTACAACCCCGGCGACACCATCCAGAACGGGTTCCAGTACCCGTATTCCCCCAACTTCGGCAACGTCTTCCAGTCGACAACGGGCGGCCAAGCCAACCCGTTCCAGGCCTACGCGAGCCTCAACATCAAGTTGTAGCCGCCGAAGCTCCGGAAGCAACGAGCAGGCCCGGTGCGCGAGCACCGGGCCTCTTCTTTTTCTAGACGTGCGTCACGAGCGGCGGTCGCCTCCGATGGAACGACGTCTCGCGCTGGTAGCGCGTGCCGAGCGCGGTCAGCGTCGCTTCGCCCCAGACGCGGCCCAAGAACGCGATCGACGTCGGCAAGCCGTTCGGGCCCATCCCGTTCGGCAGGGCGATCGCCGGCAGTCCGCCGAGATTTCCGGGCGAGATCAACGAGGGTCCGCCCGGATACTTCGGGTACGCCTTCTCGAAGCTCAGGCCCACCGGGTACGTCACCGTCGAAAGCGTCGGCGAGACGATCGCGTCGTAGCCTTCCATCGCTTTCTCGAGCGCGGCGTTGAGCTTCGCGCGCTGGCGCAGAGCGTCGATGTAGTCGACCGCGGGGGTCGCGTAGGCGACGTACCCGCCGAGCTTGTCGTCGGCGTTGCGCAGCTCGCGCGACTTGCCGGATTCGATCAGGTCGCGGAATGCGGCGGCGCCTTCGGCGTCGACGATCGTTCCGACGACGGGACCCCACGGACCCTTCGGCAGCGCGACCTCGCCCGCGACGTCGGCGAACGCGGCGATCGCTTTGAGGGAGGCGCGGAAGTTCGTGCTCACCTCGGGCATCGCACGCTTCGTCGCGTCCTTGAGCACCGCGACGCGCAGCTTGCGGCGCGGCACGCCGAAGGGCGCGTCCACTGCGGTCGGGTCGCTCGGATCGGCGCCCGCGATGACGCCGAGAATCGTTTCGGTGTCGCGCGCGCTCCGCGCCATCGGCCCGAGCTTGTCGAGCGTCCAGCAGAGCGCCATCGCGCCGTGCCGCGAAACGCGGCCGTACGTCGGGCGCAGCCCCGTGATCCCGCACGCGGTCGCCGGAAAAAGAATCGAGCCCGACGTCTCCGAGCCGATCGCGAAGCCGACCAGCCCCGCGGAGACCGCGATCCCCGAGCCGCTCGACGATCCGCCGCTCCAATACTGCGCGTTCCACGGCGTGCGGCCGGGGCCGGTGAACGACGCGTCCGCGTCGCCGTAGCCGAAACCGCCGGCGAGCTCGACCATGGCGAGCTTCGCGAGCAGCACCGCGCCCGCTTCGGTCAGCTTCTTCACCACCGTCGCGTCGAACCCGAAGCGCTGCTCGCGATACGGCAGCGCACCCCAGGTCGTCGGCGCGTCGGGCGTCGCGAGCAGATCCTTCACGCCGTACGGAATGCCGTGCAGCGGACCGCGCACGCGGCCGCGCGCGCGCTCGGCGTCGGCGCGTTTCGCCTCGCGGCGCGCGCGCTCGTGCAGCACCGTGACGACGGCGTTGTAGACGGGGCCGTACGTCTTGAGGCGCTGCAGGTAGAGTTCGGTCAGCTCGACCGACGAGACCGCCTTGGCGGTCAACAGCCGCTGCAGCTCGACGACGTCGGCGAACGCGAGATCGTCGTGCGTCATCGTTGACCCGGCGCGGCGGAGAAGCGCGTCACCGGCTCGTCGCCGTTCTTGAGCACGGTCGCCTTGCGCGGGTTGAGCCGCGCCGCGCCGCGGCGGTTGTCGTCGATCGCGCGCGCTATCGTGTCGACGTCTTTGTCGCTCAGCGCCGCATCGAAGCGCCGCATCGCGGCGGCGGTCGCCACGGCCGCCGCCGACGGCGGCTTCGGCGAAGCGCTCGCGGACGGCGACGGTGCCGGCGACAGGAGCGGCGAGGACGCCGGCGACTCCACCGGCGCGGTGGTTTGCGCGTCCGCCTTGGCGACGAGCATTACGGAAGCCGCGACGCCCGAAACGGCGCCGAGGAAAGAGCGACGGTCTGCCATATGAGACGATTAGACGCCTGATGGGCTGCGGAAACCTCCATTCCACGCAGCACTGCGGCAGGCGCCGGCGATCCGGTCCGGGGTACTATCAGAGCTATGGACCCTTCCGCCGTCGCGCGGCTCGATCACGAGCGCCGCGACCGCACCGGCGTCCCGGAGGTGATCTTCGCCGCCGGAAAGACGCTCGAGCAGAACGTCGCGCTCGTCGGCGCGCTCTACGCGCGCACCGGCTTCGCGCTCGCAACCCGCATCCCGGCCGACCAGCGCGCCGCGCTGGCGAGCGCGTATCCCGACGCGGTTCTCGAGCCGCTCTCGGGTGCGCTGCGCCGCGGCGCACTGCCGCGCAGCGCGCACCGCGTCGCGGTCGTGTGCGCCGGGACGTCGGATCTGCCCGTGGCCGAGGAGGCGGCGTTCACGCTCGACGCGCTCGGACACGATGCGGTGCGGGCGGCCGACGTCGGCGTCGCCGGCATCCACCGCCTCTTCGACGCGCTCGACGACATCGCGGCGTGCCGCGTGGTGATCGTGGTCGCGGGGATGGAAGGCGCGCTGCCGAGCGTCGTCGCCGGACTGGTTCGCGCGCCGGTGATCGCCGTTCCAACCAGCGTCGGCTACGGCGCCGCATTCGAAGGTTTAGCCGCGCTGCTCGGGATGCTCAACGCGTGCGCCCCCGGCGTCGCCGTGGTCAACATCGACAACGGTTTCGGCGCCGCGGCGCTCGCGCACAAGATCGTCGGCACGTGAGAATCGCCTACGTCGAGATGATCGGCGGCGCCGCCGGAGACATGCTGCTCGCCGCGTTCCTCGACGCGGGCGCCGACCGCGGCGCGATCGAGACGGCGCTGCGCAGCATCGTTCCCGACGGCTGGACGCTCGCACCCCAGCGGGTCATGCGGCGCGGCATCGCCGCCACGTACGCAAACCTCGTCGTGCCGGGCGAAGACGGCGACGCCGTCGGGCACCATCACCACGACGACGCGAGCGACGATCACCGTCACGAGGGCGCGACGCGCACGCTCGCCGACGTCGTCGCGATCGTCGAACGCAGCGGCTTGACGGCGCGGCAGCGCGAACGCGCCGTCGCGGTCTATCGCCGGCTCGCGGCCGCCGAAGCGCAAGTCCACGGCACGACGACGGAGGCGATTCACTTCCACGAAGTCGGGCAGCTCGACGCGATCCTCGACGTCGCAGCGACCTGCGTCGCGCTCGACCTGCTGGCGATCGACGAGCTGCGCTGCTCGCCGTTTCCGATCGGGCACGGTTCGATCCGCATGCAGCACGGCGCGTATCCGAACCCGCCGCCCGCGACGGCCGAACTGCTCCGCGGCTGGCCGACCCGCGCGGTCGACGTCGACGGTGAGCTCGTCACGACGACGGCGGCGGCGATTCTCACGACGCTCGCCGCACCGGGCCCCCGTCCCGACCTCATCGCAGAACGAATCGGGTACGGCGCGGGGACGAGCGATTTCACGATCCCGAACGTCACGCGGATCACGATCGGCGCCGCACTCGACGGGGCGGCGACGGACGCGCCGGGCACCGACGAGGTCGTCGTGCTCGAGGCGAACATCGACGATATGTCGCCGCAGCACTACGAGCTGGCGATGGAGCGGCTGTTTGCCGCCGGCGCGCGCGACGTATGGCTCACCCCCATCGTGATGAAGAAAGGCCGGCCGGCGATTACGCTCTCCGCGCTCGCGTCGCCGGGCGACGAGGGCGCCGTCGCGCGCGCGATGCTCGAGGAGACGACCACGATCGGGGTGCGCGTGCGGACCGAACGGCGCAGCGTGATGCCTCGCGAAGCCGGCAACGTGGAGACGCCGTACGGCGCGGTCCGGGTGAAGCGGGCAGGCACCGGCGGTCACGCGCGGGTACGTGCCGAATACGACGATCTGCTGCGCATCGCGCGCGAACGCCGGCTGCCGATCCTCGAGGTGGCGCGCGTCGTCGAAGCCTGCATCGAAGGAGTGCCGCGCCCGTGATCGACCTGACGACTGAAACGCTCGAGGCGAAAGAGGCGCGGCTGCGCGCGATCTTTCGTGAGCTGGGAAGCTGCGTCGTCGCGTTCTCAGGCGGCGTCGACTCGGCGCTCGTCCTGCACGTCGCCGCGCAGGAGCTCGGCGAGCGCGCCGTCGGCATCACCGCGCGCAGCGAGTCGCTCGCCGAGCGCGAGTACGGCGGCGCCGTCGCGTTCGCGGCCGGCATCGAGGCGCGCCACGAAGTGATCGAGACGCGCGAATTGCACGACCCGAACTACGCCGCGAATCCGGTCGACCGCTGCTACTTCTGCAAGAGCGAACTCTACGGCAAGCTGGCTGAGATTGCGCGCGAGCGCGGCGTTGCCGCGATCGTCGACGGCTACAATCGCGACGACGAAGGTGACTGGCGTCCGGGCCGCAAGGCCGCGCGCGAACACGACGTGCGCAGCCCGCTCTACGAGGCGGGTTTGCGCAAAGCCGACGTTCGCGCGCTGGCGCGCAAGCTCGGCCTCGAAGTGTGGGACAAACCGGCGCTGGCGTGTTTGTCGTCGCGCTTTCCGTACGGTACCGCGATCACGCTCGAACTGCTGCGCCAAGTGGACCGCGCCGAGCAGGCGGTGCACGACGCCGGGTTCCGCGCGTGCCGCGTGCGCCATCACGGCGAGATCGCGCGCATCGAAGTCCCGCCGGACGACGTCGCCGCGCTCGCCGACCCGGAGCGCCGCGAGCAGATCGTCGCGGGCGTGCGCGCCGCCGGCTACCGGTACGTCACGCTCGACCTCGGCGGCTACGTGAGCGGCGGCTTCAACGTCTGAGCGCAGACGCTCACAGTCGGGCGCGAGCGAACAGCGCTGCGATGTCGAGCGCGAATCCCGGCAGCGCGGCGTGGGTCAACGCGTCGCCGACGCGCAAAAGCCGCGTCCTCTCGTCGTATACGACGATCGTTTCCGCTCGCGGATCGACGACGACGACTGCGGTCGTCCCCGCCGCGCGATAGGTCGTGACCTTATCGGCGAGATCCGCCGGGCGGTCGTCCGGCGAGATGATCTCGACCGCAACCGTCGGCGCGCAGCCCGGCGCCTGCACCGTCTCCCGCGGCGTATCCGCCGGAAGCGCGTCGTACGACAGATACGCAACGTCGGGGACGAGCGGGCGAACGATCGCGCCGGCGGGCGCGATGCGGAAGCGCCACTCTGTTCCAACCCGGCCGTATCCGCCTTCGTCGGCCCACGTCGTGTACGCCATAAACAGCAGCCCTTGCAGCCGCGCGTGGTCGTAGGTCGGACTCACCTTTTGCAGAGCCCGGCCGCGAACCCACTCGGTCTCCGGCGTCGTCGCCGGGAGGACGATCTCATGGAGCGACATCTCACGCAAGTCTATCACGCCTGACGCCTACTCCGGCAAGGAGCCGAACGCGGTGCGCGAGCCTCATCGAAACGACTATAGATCGTGAGTGTGCCGTGCGTATGGCTCTCCCAGTGACGCAAGGGATACCCAAGCCTGTTCAGGGGCGTCCACAAATCAGCAACAACTACGAACCCCACCGAGGTATCGGTATCAGGGGTTGACACGCGGAGGTACGATGGGTGTGGACATCCTCGTTAAGTGAGGCGTCCGCACGAGAACAAGCCGCTGCCCGGAAAGGTCGAGAGACCCCAATGGGTTACCAGGCCCCGCCGAACCAAGGCGGGATCTAACGCGGCTGAGTGAGGAGCAAAACTTTTCACTCTACGGCGTGCGGTGCCAAAGCTCCGACGTTGAGGAACGCTTCCCGGCCTGCGGGCCCGGGAGCTTACGCTCGACCGTCGTGCGAGGAGCACCGGCGGTCTTTTTTGTTTCTGGCGATTCCGGCCCATGAGGCCACTGCGAAGGGGGTGATGGATCCGCGATGGACGGCCACAGTAGTCCTGTTCAACCTCCGCCCGCAATCGGGCGTGTATTCTGCTGCGCCGCTCTCGGCGGTGCTTCTCCTTAGGAATTCGACATGAAAGACTTCACCATGCCGCACGTCGACGCGGCCGGTTTGACCTCATTTTTCCGCGCGCGCTCCATCGATCGGATGCGCCGCAGCGCCGACCGGACCGCCTCCCTGCAGCGCGGCATCGAACGTGACGACGCGCTGCACGATCGCATCCGCCACGCCGAGACGACCACGACGTTCTGGATTCTGCATGCGCGATGACGTCGACGCACGTTCGCTCCGCGCGCGCACTGCGCAGTGAGATCCGTCGCGCTTCCCGTGACCGGCGCCGCGCAGCCTCCGCGCTGCGCCGCGTCGAGTCGTACGGCGACGCCGTCATCAGCGCCGTTCTGAGCGCCCGCTTCCGCCTTGCGGCGTCGCGCTGCGAGGCGTTGGCGCGCCTCGCTTCGCCTGCGAGCGTCGCGGCCGCGCAACGGCCGACGAAACCGATGTAGCCGACTTCGGCTGATCTCCACCCCAACTCCCGAAAGGATCACTAGCGATGGGCGCCCCGCTCACCGTGCTCGAAACGCGCGCCTCGACGACCGAGGACCAATCGGCCCTCGACTCCATGCACGTGGGAGACGTCACGGGTGCACTCGGAACGATTCGGCGCGACGATGTCGCACGGCGCCGCGGCTGGTGGCCGAAGCTGCGCACGTTCTTGGCGATCCTCGGGCCGGGCCTCATCGTCATGGTGGGCGACAACGACGCCGGCGCGTTCGGCACGTACACCCAAGCGGGCCAGAATTACGGCACGACGCTGCTCTGGACGCTGCTGCTGCTCGTCCCGGTCCTCTACGTGAACCAAGAGATGGTGCTGCGTCTGGGCGTCGTCAGCGGTGTCGGCCATGCGCGCCTCATCCTCGAGCGGTTCGGGAAATTCTGGGGCGCGTTCAGCGTGATCGATCTGTTCGCGCTCAACGCGCTGACGATCGTGACGGAGTTTATCGGGATCAGCCTCGGATTGGATTTCTTCGGTGTTCCGAGGCTCGCCGGGATCGCCGTCGCCGCAGTGCTGATCGCGGTTGGTGCAAGCACCGGGAGCTTCCGGCGTTTCGAGCAGTTCGCGGTCGTGCTGTGCCTGGGCAGCTTACTGCTGGTTCCGGTGATGATCGCGGTGCACGCGCCGGTGGGCCGGTCGGTCCACGATCTGTTCGTGCCGGGTCTTCCGGCCGGCGCCGATGTAAGCACCGTGATGCTGCTGATCATCGCGATCGTCGGCACGACGGTCGCGCCGTGGCAGCTGTTCTTCCAACAGAGCTACGTCATTGACAAGCGGATCACGCCGCGCTTCATGGCGTACGAGCGGTGGGATCTGGCGATCGGCATCGTTTTCGTGATGGTCGGCGGGGTCGCGATGATGTCCCTTGCTTCGGGGACGTTCGCCGGACACAAGGAGTTCGGTAACTTCCAGGACGCGGGGGCGGTCGCGGCCGGGATCGCCGCGTACGTCGGCAGGCTGCCGGCGGCGCTCTTCGCCATCGCGCTGATCGACGCGAGCATCATCGGCGCCTCGGCAGTCGGCCTCTCGACCGCGTACGCCGTAGGCGACGTTCTTTCGTTTCGGCACTCGCTGCACCGCAAGGTGACCGACGCTCCGGTCTTCTACGCCGTGTACCTCGGGCTGATCGGCGTCGCGGCCGCGCTCGTGCTGATCCCCGGCGTCCCGCTCGGCTTGCTCACGAACGCCGTGCAAACCCTCGCCGGCGTTCTGCTCCCCAGCGCGACGGTGTTCTTGCTGCTGCTTTCCAACGACACGGCTGTGCTCGGACCGTGGGCAAACACGCGACGGGTCAACGTCTTCACCGGCGTCGTCATTGCCGTGCTGGTGATGCTCTCGGTGATCCTGACCGTATCGGTGCTCTTCCCGTCGATCGGCGGCGCGCAGATCGTCGGCATCCTGATCGCCGGCGGCATCTTCGCGCTCGTCGCGGGGATTGCGATTGCCGCGATCGGCGACCGCGGGCGAGCGCGAACCGACCTCGACCGAGCGCAGCGCGCCACCTGGCGGATGCCGCCGCTCGACCAGCTTCCCGCTGCGAAGCTGACGCCGCTGGCACGCATGTGGCTGATCGTGCTGCGCGCGTACCTCGTGTTGGCCATCGCTCTGGTCGTCGTCCGCGTCATCCAGCTCGCGCTGCACCGTGGTTCGTGACGATGAGCTTGAGTGAATTCGCGCTGCGGCTCGCCGTCGCGCTCGTCCTCGGTTCGATCGTCGGGCTGGAACGCCAATATCGCCAGCGGATGGCGGGCCTGCGCACGAACGCGCTGGTGTCGATCGGCGCTGCGACGTTCGTCATGCTCTCCCCGCTCGATCGGACCGGCGATCCCACGCGCATCGCGGCGCAAGTCGTCTCCGGGATCGGCTTCCTCGCGGGGGGCGTAATTTTCCGCGAGGGTCTGAGCGTGCGCGGGCTCAACACCGCGGCGACGCTGTGGGCGACGGCCGCGGTCGGGACGCTGGCGGGATTCGGCTTCCTGCTGCACGCTAGCGCGGCGGCGGCGGCGATCCTCGCGGCCAACGTTCTCCTGCGGCCGATCGCGCAGACCGTCAACCGTCAGCCCGTCGACGGCAGCGAGGTCGTCTCGAGTTACGAACTGCGCGCCATCTGCCGAAACGATGTCGAGGAACACGTCAGGCAGGTCATGATCGGCGCCGCGCGCGGCGGCGGCATGCTCGTGCGCGCCGTGTACAGCGAAGACATCGAGGCGACGGCGCGGGTCGAGGTCGTCGCCGACGTCACCATTACCGGCCGCGCCGACGCGCGGCTCGAAAAAGTCGTGACCCGCCTAGGTGTCGAGCCGGGTGTCACGGCAATCAGTTGGAAAATCGTCCCGACCGACGAAGACGAACAAGCACTGATCGCCGACGCATGAGGAGTATCGTGAACCGCAACCCGACGACACCTGCCGCACTGGCCCTGGCGCTGGTTGCGTTCGCGATCTGCGCCGTACCGGCGCGAGCGCAGACCGCTGCCGCCCCAACGTCATCGGTGTCGCCGTCACCGTCGCCGCGACCGGGAAGCGTTCACTGGACACTCGACGCGCACACGACGTTCGTCACGCAAGGGACGAATGGCCCCGGCACCAGACCGCCGGAAGCCGCCGGCTTCGCGAACGGCGACCCGCTCTCGCCCGAGACGCCGTACGACGTGTTTTCGAGCGCGCCGCTGGTGCCCGGAAACGCATCGGAGTCGGCCATCATCGTGCAGCCTGCGTACAGCGGGAAGACGTTCGACGCCGTACTGTCGTTGGGTGCCGGCTACGTCCGCGGCTCGGTCACCAACGCCGCGTACTGGGGCGAGTCGCTGCTGCCGACGATGAACCCGCACCTCGGCGCGACCGTGCTGCCGTACCGCATCACGTTCCCCACGCATGCGGGCGCGGACGACGGCACGGCGTTCGTCGCATCGGTTCTCGGCGGGAGCATCGCCACCAAGGACGGTTCCGCGGTCCTCAAGGGCGGCTGGTTCGACCTCACCCAAACCGCGCCGTTCGTCTTCGTGCAGCCGGCGATCACGAGCGCCATTCCGGCGATCGGGATGGCGCCGCCCGAAACGCTCGGCGACGGCGCGCCGTCGCTCGACCTGTGGCAGCCGTCGTCGCCGGTGTATCCGCTGCACGGCGTCGACGCGGTCCTTCGGCACGGCCTTGCGACCATCGAGCTTGCGGACGCGTCGCTTCCGGCACTCCCCGGGACGGCGGCGCGGATGCGCACCGCATCGCTCGTCGTCGATCACGGCGCAGGGACGCGCTATACGGCGCAAATGCTGCAGGTCTCGACGGGCGGCGACCTCGTTTCGACGACCGTGCTGTACGGCGCCGGCGGACACATCGAAAACACGCCGCAGGGGCCGCTTCCGGTCAGCACCATCGGCGGACAGCGCCAACGGATTTTCGGCGTTGCGGCAGCGTTCCATCCGATCCGCACGGCCGACGCGATCGTCGAGCTCGGCCACTCGACCTACGACGCCGACTCGGTCGCCGAGCCGGGAACCGGAAAAGCCGGCAACTACTATCACGCCGGCATCTCGCGCACCGCGGGACGCGCGACGGCATCGCTCGATCTTTACCGCAACGAAGCGTACTACGCGAACGCGCTTCTGCCGTACGGCGCGCAGGAGAACGTATGGAGCGTCGCGTGGTCGTGGCCGGGCCAATGGCTGAAGTCGAATTACCAGCTCATCAACGACTTCCCGGTGAACATCGACCGGCAAGGGTATCGGCTCCGCTACGGGCTCAAGGGTCCCGGCAGCCCGCTCGACGTGCGCGTCTCGTTCGCGAACTTCACGCAGATCCAGGCGATCACGATGTCGAACGCGCTGCGCACCGGCTTTATCGACGGCTTCTTCCTGCCGCAAAGCGACGCGTACGCGACGCTCGGCCGCCAGCATCAGTACGGCCTCTTCGTGGGATACCACCGGCCGTTCGGCGACGTCACCTTCGACTACGCCGAAGATACGATGCGCCGGCCCGCCGCGCTCTCGCAGCCGGAGGACACGGTCTCCTACGACAACCCCGAAGCCGTGCTGACGTTCTCGCACCGCATCGGCGCAGCTACGCTCGTCTCCGCCGGCCTCGCGCGTTACGGCATGCGCGGCAGTTTCGGCCAAGCCTACACGAACATCGATTTCGCGGAGCGCATCGGCTTCGTCGGCGTCGAGTTCGCGCAGAGCGCGCACGCGACCGCCCTGCTCAGCGTCCGCCGCACCGCCTTCGGCGGCATCCCGATCCAGCTCGCCGGCCCCTCACCGGATTTCACCGGAATGCTGCTCCTCTTCGAGCAGCGTTATCACTTATAGCGCGAACGCGTCCGCCGTCCGTTGTCATTGCGAGCCTGTCGAGCAACCCCCGTGTTGCGCTGAGCGCAGCCGAAGCGCGACGCCTCATCGGTGGCAGTCACGATGGAGGCGTTGCACTCGACAGCCTTTAGCGGCCAAAGTATGCGCTGCGGCGCAAACTTTGTCCGATAAAGGCGCTCGCGCAACACGAGGGGGTCCCTCGACAAGCTCGGGATGACGGGGGCGGGTTTAGACTTCCATCACGACCGGGATGACGATCGGGCGGCGGCGCGACTTCTCGAAGACGGCTTTGGAGAGGCCCGAGCGGATGTGCTCTTTGACGTTGCCGATGTCGCGGATGCCCTCGACGCTGCAGTCGGCGAGGATCTTCGAGAGTCGCTCCTTCAGCTCGTCGACGAGCGCGCCCGACTCGGGGAGATAGAACACACCGCGCGAGATGAGGTCCGGTCCCGCGACGACGCGCGCTTCTTCTGCGTCGACCGTGACGACGACCATCATGATCCCGTCGCCGGCGAGGTGCTTGCGATCGCGCAGCACCGCTTCGCCGACGTCGCCGACGCCACTGCCGTCGACCATCACGTTGCCGCCGTAGGTGCGGCCGACTTTCTGGGCGCTCTCCTTGGTGAACTCCATCACGTCACCGTTCTCGGTGACGAAGACGTTGTCGCCGGCGACGCCGGTCTGCTGCGCCAAGTGTCCGTGCGTGACCAGCATGCGGTACTCGCCGTGAATCGGGATGAAGTATTTCGGCCGCACGAGGTTGAGCATCAGCAGCAGCTCCTCTTGCGAGGCGTGTCCCGAAACGTGGGCGTTGCCGCTCGATCCGTGGATCACGTGCGCGCCGATGCGATAGAGGTTGTTGATCGTCTTCGCGACCGACTTCTCGTTGCCCGGAATCGGCGTCGCCGAGATGACGACGGTGTCTCCCGGGACGATCTTGAACTTCTTGTGGTCGCGCACCGAGAGGCGGCTGAGCGCCGACATCGGCTCGCCTTGCGAGCCCGTCGTCATCACGCAGACTTTTTCGGCCGGGTACTGGTCGACGTCTTCGAGCCGGATCGTCAG
The DNA here is from genome assembly GCA_028287525.1 of Vulcanimicrobiota bacterium. Lineage (GTDB taxonomy): Bacteria > Vulcanimicrobiota > Vulcanimicrobiia > Vulcanimicrobiales > Vulcanimicrobiaceae > Vulcanimicrobium. Next base: position 15,410 of record JAQBPM010000235.1, read on the forward strand.
TCCTTCGGGGATGTCGAGATAGCCGAGCTCGCGCGCGAACTGCACGACGTTCGTCAGCGAACGTCCGAGGAACGCGACCTTGCGGTCGAAGCGCTTCGACTGATCGATCACCTGCTGGATGCGCGGCACATTGGAGGCGAACGACGTGACGATGATGCGGCCTTTGGCGCGCGCGAAGATGTTCGAGAAGGCCTCGCCGACGATGCGTTCGGAGAGCGTGTGGCCGGGCCGCTCCGCGTTGGTCGAGTCGGAGAGCATAAGCAGGACGCCCTCGTCGCCGACCCGCGCGATCGAGGCGAAGTCGGCCGGGTCGCCGTCGATCGGCGTCTGGTCGAACTTGAAGTCGCCGGTGTGGAACACGATCCCGAGCGGCGTGCGAATCGCCAGCGCGCACGCGCCGGCCAGCGAGTGGTTGATGTGGATGAACTGCGTCTCGATCCCGCCGAAGGCGACGCGATCGCCGGGCTCGACTTCGCGCGCCTGCCACTCGCCCGGCTTGTGCTCCTTGAGCTTCGCGCGGATCAGCGCCA
>JAQBPM010000241.1 GCA_028287525.1 Vulcanimicrobiota bacterium
GCGCGGACGGCCGGATTCTATCACCGCAGCGATCCCGCCGGAAGCGTGACGCTCGTCCTCGGCGCGGGGAACATCGCGAGCATCGCACCGCTCGACGTTCTCAACGTCCTTTACACGCACGGCGGCACGGCATTCCTCAAACTCAATCCGGTCAACGCGTATCTGCTGCCCGTCTTCGAGCGCGTGTTCGGCTCGCTGATCGACGAAGGGTACGTACGGATCGTCGGCGGGGGCGCCGACGTCGGCGCGTACCTGTGCGCGCATCCGGGGATCGACGCGATCCATCTGACCGGCGGCGAGCGTACCCACGATGCGATCGTGTTCGGCACCGGCACGGAAGGTGCCGCGCGCAAGCGCGCCGCGACGCCGCTGCTCACCAAGACCGTCACGAGCGAACTCGGCAACGTGACGCCGGTGATCGTGGTACCCGGACCGTGGAGCGAACCCGATCTGGCGTTTCAAGCGGCGAACGTTGCGACGATGAAGATGCACAACGCCGGCGCGAACTGCATCGCCGCACAGGTCCTCGTCACGCCGGAGCAGTGGGACCTCGCGCCGCGCTTCGTCGCCAAGGTCCGTGACGCATTGCGCGACGCTCCGTCGCGCCCCGCGTACTACCCCGGCGCGAAAGAGCGCCAATTCGAGATCACCGCGTCGCACCCGACCGCCGAGACGCTCGCGCCGCCCGGCGGCGGCGATCCGCGCACGTTCGTCCCCGATCTCGACGCAGGCAATCGCAGCGAGCCGCTGTTTACGAGCGAGGCCTTCGGCCCGGTGCTCGCACAAACGGCGCTCGCCGGCGACGATGCGGCGACCTACTTGCGCAACGCGATCGCATTCTGCAACGACGTGCTTCACGGAACGCTCGGTGCGGCGATCCTCATCCATCCGCGCACGATCGCGGAGCTGGGCGCGAGTTTCGACGAGGCGGTCGCAGGCCTGCGCTACGGATCCGTGACGATCAACACCTGGCCCGGCGTCGGCTTTCTGCTCCCCACAGCGAGCTGGGGCGCCTACCCTGGAAACACGATCGCCGACGTCGGCAGCGGGATCGGCACCGTGCACAACACGTGCCTCTTCGACGACCCGCAGAAGACGGTCGTCCGCGCACCGTTCGCGCCCTTCCCACGCTCGTTCGGCGACGGCGAACGCACCCTGCTCCCAACGCCCCCATGGTTCGTCACCCACCGCCGCGCCGACGCCGTAGCCCGCCGAATGTTCGCCTTCACCGCAATCCCCTCACTCGCACGCATGGCTGCAACCGCAATGGAAGCAATGCGCGCCTAACCCCGACCCGCTACGGCAGCGGCAGCAGTGACGAGGGGGGCGCGATGGTGTTGGTGCCGTGTTCGGGGATGCCGGATTCGACGAGTTGGCGATACTGCGAGAGGCGGTTCGTCAGCCGGGTGATCTCTTCGTTGAGCGCGTAGCTCTGACGGATCGCGACGGAGAGGTCCGCGGTGTCGTAGGTGTAGTCGAACCGTCTGAGCGCCGCCAGAATCTCGGCGTTCTGCTGCTTGAGCTGGCCGTACGCGCGCTGGATGCTCGTTCCCGTGACCTGGTATTGCGGGTAGTTCGAGACGACGATGTCGCGTTTGATCTGCGCCTGCTCGATCGCCGCCTTCAGGCTCTGCACGCGATCGTCCGCCGGCGAGAACCTGGACGCCAGCGCCAGCGCCGCGATCGCGTCCTCGAATTTCGAAGCGGCGAACAGCGTCTCCGCGATGCGCACCTGCACGTTGGTGAGGCCGGCGCGCGCGTGCTGATTGGCCGGCTCGATCTTGAGCGCGAGCTGGTAGGCGACCGACGCGTCGGGGTAGTTCTTGTGCGAGAGCGCGACGTCGCCTTGATGGTTGCGGGTCTGCACGATCCATTGGGCGACGCTGGAGGCGCAGCCGGTCGTACCGAGCGGAAATGCAGCGCAGGCCAGGGTCAGGACGATGAGCCGGAGCGTTCGTATCATCAGCGTCTCGAGAAGGTGATCCAGAAGTTGGCGACCGCCGCGATGTAGTGCGCGGCCGGGTCCAAGATAAGTTGTGCGAGGATAGTCCCGATGAAGGCGGTCACGATGAGCCAGAAGATCATCGCGCTAACGTCGCGCCGCGGGCGCTCGTTGCGGACCGTTTGGTCGACGATGAAGGCCGTATTGGGATCGATGAAGAGGGCGAACGCGATCGTGCCGATGCCATTCACCAGGCCGGAGAGTCCGCCGGCAGTGAGGCGGGCGTGGAGATCCAGCACGCTCGCAAAGTACGCGCCGACAACGCCGACCGAATAGACTGCGAACAGCACTGCGTTCCAGAAGAGCAGCTCGCGCGGGATCGCCGAGATCGGGAAGTTGGCCATCCGAAAGGGCGGCGGGCGCAGCAGGGCAACGGCGAGATCACGCATCACCAACGGATCGGACAAGCGCAGCAGCGCGCGCGGGATCGAACCGAAGCGCTCGAATGCGCCGATGCCGCGCACGAACATCTTCAGGAACATCGGCAGCAGCAGGGCGCCGATCAGGATACCAACCGAGCCGCCGGCGATGATCAGCCGCAGCTGCAGCTCGAAATGCGCCAGCACGTCGGGCGGAACCGCGTTGAGGTGCGCGTCGGTCGCCAGGTTCGCCGGGCCGTCGGCGAGCGCTCCGAGCGCCGGCGTCATGAAAAGCGAGGCGAGACGGCTCGAGACGACGAGGAGGCTGAAGAGCGAGATCGCCGTCGCGATGCGCCCCGTGATCACGCCGGCGTACCGGGCCGCATATGCGCCAATCGTGATCGCCTGCGTGACGACCGTCAAGCACACAGCGATGATGAGGTTCGGCGTCCAGACATCGGTCACGCCGCGGCTTCTCCCGGCAGCCGCACGCCGCGCACCGAAGCCGGGCCCAGCACGCAGAGCCCGCGCTGCGCCGGCGCCAGCAGTTCGCGCGCCAGCGCATCCACCTGCGCCGCGTCCACGGCGTCGAACGCTTCTTCCACTTCTTCGGTGGAGATCTGGCGCCCGTGGACGAGCACGTTGCGCGCGAGGCGCGACATGCGGTTGTACGTGCTCTCGAGCGCGAGCGTAAGGTTGCCTTTGAGGTGCTCGCGCGCGCGTTCCAGCTCGTCGGCCGCGACGCCGTCGTGCAAGAGGCGGTCGAGCTCGTCGCCGATCACGTCGACGCATTCCTGCACGCGCTCCGGCGTACAGCCCGCGCTGACGCCGAACAGCCCCGCCGCGCGGTACGACTGTTGGAAGGTCGAGATCTCGTAGGCGAGGCCGCGCTGCTCGCGCACGCTTTGAAAGAGCCGGCTCGACATGCCGCCGCCGAGGATCGTATCGAGGACCGAGAGCGCGTAGCGGCGCTCGTCGCGCATCGCGAGTCCCGGCGTGCCGAGGAGAACGTAGGCCTGTTCCGTCTCGTCGATCGTCACGTCGAGTCCCGGCGTGAACCGCGGAACCTCCGCGGCCGGCGGATTGACGTCGCCGCCGAAGTCCGCGAAGGCGTGCGCGGCGAGCTCCACGACGGCGTCGTGGTCGACGTTGCCGGCCGCCGTAACGAAGACGGTCGAGGGAGCGTAGCGGGTCGCGCGCCAGCGCAGCAGTTCCTCGCGGCCGATCGCCTTCACCGTGTGCGCGTAGCCGATCGTCGGATCGCCGAGATTCGCGCCGCTCCACAGCGTGCGCACGAAGCGGTCGTGCACGACCTCACCCGGCGAGTCGTCGTACATCTTGATCTCTTCGAGGACGACTTGCTGCTCGCGCGCAAGGTCGTCGCCGTCGAAGAGCGCGTGCTGCAGCATGTCGGCCAGTACGTCGACCGCGCGCGGCAGATGACGATCGACGACGTGCGCGTAGAAGCAGGTCGTCTCTT
>JAQBPM010000266.1 GCA_028287525.1 Vulcanimicrobiota bacterium
TCGACATCAACGGCAGCGGCGCGCCGGTCGGCGTTCTGGTGCGCGCCGGCACGCTCGATCGCTCGCCGAGCGCGCGTCCCGCGCTGACGGTGACGGCGGACCGGCAAATTCGTTTCGATCCTTATCAGTTCGCGGGATCGGTCGACTTCGGCGTCGTGCATGTGCCGGTGACGTCCGTCAACACGTGGCCGCCCGAGGCAGGAGCAACGGTGCTCACGCGCGCCTACGGCGTGCCGCCGCCGGCGCCGGCCGTCTCGGTGCTGGAACTCGTGCCGTTCGCGTCCGCCGGCGGAAGCGCGCAGCGGTACCGCGTCGCATCGGTGACGCAAGGCGGTCCGTTCCCGGGCGGCTCCGCGCTGCGGCTCGCGTACGGTCCGTCCGCGCAAGGGTTCGGCGCGCTCCCCGACGTCGGCGACGTCGTCACGCTGTCGTACGATACGAACCCGCCGCTGGCATCGGTCGCGATCGCGATCGGCGGCGGACCAATGCTGCTGCGCGGCGGCGTCCCGGTCGACGATCCCGCGTCCCCGAACTACGCGGAGCGCGATCGCCGCATCCCCGCCGCGGCCGTCGCGCGCTTTGCGAGCGGAACGCTCGGCCTGATCGTCGTCGACGGGCGGCATCCGGCGACGTCGATCGGCGTCAATCGCGCCGAGCTGATCGCGCTGCTGCAGGCGCTCGGCGCGACCGACGCGATGCTGTTCGACAGCGGTGGTTCGGCGACGCTCGTCGCACGCGTCCTCGGCGACGCGGCGCCGAGCGTCGTCAACGAGCCTTCGGACGGCGTCGAGCGCGCCGTCGCCGACGGATTGTTCGTGTACAGCGACGCTGCGGTCGGTCCGCCGTCGCGGTTGGTGGTTCGGCCCGAACGGATCGTGGCCGTCGCGGGCGCGCACTTGGCGCTGCGCTCGCGGACGGTCGATGCGAACGGCCACGGTCTCGGCGATGCGGCGGGACCCTGGCGCCTCGACGCCGCACCGGACGTGGCAGCGATCGGCGCCGACGACGTGCTGCACGTCGGGACGCGCAGCGGAACGTACCTGCTGCACGTCGCGCGCGGCGGAATCTCATCCGATCTTCCACTCGAGATCGTCGGCCGCGTGGCGCGTCTGGCGATCGGGCCGGCGCGCGCCGGCGTCGAACCGCACGGCAGCGTCGCGCTGAAGGTCGACGCCTTCGACGCGCGCGATCGTCCCGTCGCGGTTGCCGGCACGGCGCGCTGGAGCGCGACCGGCGCGACGATCGACGAACGCGGGCGGCTGACCGCGGGCGACCGCGATGCGGTCGTCACCGTCGCGGCCGGCGGCGCCGTTGCGAGCGCGACGATACCGGTTGGCCACCACGACGTTCCGCTCGTACTGGTCGATGCCGCACATCAGCCCGGATGGACGCTCGCGACCGTGCCGGCCAACGGCGGCGGCGCCGTCGGCATCGACGGCGGACGGCTCACCATCAACTACGATTTCACGAGCGGCGTTCGGGCGGCATACGCGGTGGCAGCCGGCGATCTTCCGCTCGGCGACGCGAGCGCGCTGTCGTGCGCGATCGACGCCGACGGGACGGGCGCCGCGCTGCGCGCGACGCTGTCCGATCGCTACGGCGATCGCGCGACGATCACGTTCGCGCGCGCGCTCGACTTCCGCGCGACGCGCCGCTTGAGCGCCGCGGTTCCGCGTTCGCTCGCGCCGCCGGTCGCGCTGCACGCATTCTACGCGGTCGGCACGCTCGCGAACCCGCCGGTGACGGCGGCCGGTTCAGTCGGCGTGCACGACTGCACGACGACGGTTCCGGGGACTCAAACGCCTTGAGGCTGCGGCGCTCCAGCCGATTCCGGCGACGAACAGCGCGACGCCGGCCACCAGCGCCCACGCCGGCGGCGCGGCCGCGATCGCAAGGGCGGGATACGTTCCAAGCGTCGCGCGCACGCGCACGCCGGCGATCGTGACGTCTTTGCCGGACGGCGCGAAGGTGATGCCGAGCTGTGCGCCGCGGTCGTCGGCGGCGTAGAGGATCACCGCCGGGTGCGTCTTGTCGTCGATTGCCCGCGGAAACGCGGCCAAGTCGCGCGGCGTGAAGTACAGCGCGCGGAACACGCGGTGCAGCGCCGGCGTCGCGAACGTGTCGTACGGCACGTCGAACTCGCCGATGCGCTGCTGCTGGCGGAACAGCAGGACCGGCGAGAGGAACGACGCGCTCGTCGGCTGCGTGATGGTCAGGTGCGCGCCGCGTTCGTCCCACGCTTCGAGGTAGGCGGCCGGACGCGGCTCGAGGTACAGCAGCGATTCGCCGAGCGGGCGTCCGCGCGCGCCGACCTCGAGTGCCGCACCATCGCGCCGGCGCAGCGTGACCGCCGCGTCGCCGCGAGCGACCGCGGCCGCATCCGCCGGTGCGAAGAACGCCGCGGCGCCGAGCGCCGGGATCGGCGCGACCGTCCCCGGCGTGCCGACCACGCTGGCGGTATCCGGGCCCAGCAAGCCGGCCGCGAGGCCGGCGCCGATCACCACGCCCGCGCCCGCCAACGCGACGAGCAGCCGCTTCCCCACGACGCCGTCGTCGCCGCGGCGAACGCCGTTCGCATAGGCGAGCAGCACCGCGAACGCGATCGCCAGCGCGAGCGCGTACTGCCAGGTGTGGTAGAGCGGCGTGCGCGGCGCGAAGTCCTGAGCGAGCACGAGTCCGATCGCGATCGCGCCGACGGCAAGCGCCGCGATGCGTGAGTTCACCGTGAGGCCCGGCGCGGCGCGAGCGGTGCGAGTGCCGGCGCGACCGCCACGCGCATCTGTTCCAACGTCATCGCGCCGTCGATGCCGCGCACGACGCGGCCGTCGCGTCCGACGATGACCGTGGTGGGCAAGCCGACGCCTTGGTACGTGCGGCCGTACTGCTGGCTCTCGTCGACGAGAATCGGAAACGTCACGCCTCGCTCGCTGGCGAACGCCGCGGCGACCGACGAGGCTTCGCCCTGGTCGACGCCGAGCACGACCACGCGGCCGGCGTATGCGCGCGCGAACGCTTGGAGCGCCGGCATCTCCTCGCGGCACGGCGGACACCACGTCGCCCACAGGTTCATCAGCACGACCTCGCCGCGATGCGCGGCGAGCGAATCGACGCGGCCGTCGGTGCGGCGCACGTCGAACGACTGGGCCGGTGCGCCTGCGAGCGTGCTCGGCCCACCGCCGGCGGCGGACTTCGGGTCGGGCGCCGAGTAGCATCCGGCGAGGAGCACGACCAACGCGATGACGAGAGACCTCCGCACGCGAAGCCCCTTCGGGGTGAAACGGACCGCTCCGCCCGCCTGGCGCGCGACGACGGTGGGCGCCGCGGGCGTGCAGCTTGCCGTCTTCGAAGCCGGCAGCACCTCGCCCGGCGCTCCGGCCGTCGTGCTCCTGCACGGCCTCGGGCACTGGAGCGAAGCAGCGTGGAGCAAGCTCGTCCTGCAGCTCGATCCGTCCTGCCGCTACGTCGCGTTCGATTTGCCCGGTTTCGGCGCGAGCGAAAAGCCCGACGCCCGCTACGATCTGCCGTTTTTCACCGCGACGTTCGATGCGGCCGTCGCGGCGCTCGGGCTCGACGATTTCGCGCTCATCGGTCATTCGCTCGGCGGGTGCATCGCCGCGCATTACGCCGGCACGTATCCCGGCCGCGTACGCCGGCTTGCCCTGCTCGCGCCGGCCGGCTTCGCCCACCCGGCCCGCTATCTCGTCTACGCGCTGGCCGGCGGGTGGGCGCGCTGGGCGTTCACCCGGCGCCCCTCGCGCCGGTTCGTGACCGGCATGCTGCGGCGCAGCGTCGCCGATCCCACAACGCTCGACCCCGAGGCAATCGAACGCACCTTCGAACTCTCGCAGGACGTTCGTGTTCGCCGCGCGTTCGCCGGGGTGTACGCCGGCTCGATCGCGGCATTCGCCAACCGGAACGAGGTCAACGCGGGATTCCGCCGCTACGCGGGTCCCGTGTTCTGCGCCTGGGGCGCGCACGACCGCTTCATCCGCGTCGCGGCGCTGCGCGAGGTCGTGCGCGTGTATCCCCACGCGCACACGCTCGTGCTCGAGCGCAGCGGGCACTTGGGCATGGTCGAACAGCCCGAAGAGCTCGGCACCGCCCTGCGAGCATTCCTGGCCTGACGTGTCGAAGGACGCGCCGGTGCAGTACCGTTCATTGTTCGCGGTCGCGGCGGCATGTGCGCTCCTCGGCGCCGCGCCGCATGGCCCGAAACCCGTTGACGTCGCGATCGAAACGAGCGCCGGAACAATCGTCGTGCGCGTGGAGACGGCGAAGGCGCCGCTGACCAGCGCCAACTTTCTGCGCTACGTCGATGCGCACAAATACGACGGATCGTCGTTCTATCGGACCGTGCGCCCGGTGTTCGGTCAACCGATACCCCACATTCAGGTGATTCAGGGCGGTCTCGAGCAGACGCCGGGCGCGAAACCGTTCGCACCGATTCCGGTGGAAACGACGAAGCGAACGGGGCTGCACAACGTCGAAGGAACGCTCGCGATGGCGCGCACCAGCGAGCCGAATTCGGCGACGGCGGAGTTCTTCATCAACGCCGCCGACGATCGCTGGCTCGACAGCGACCGGTTCGCCGATCACGAAGGGTACGCGGTGTTCGCCAAAGTGATCCGCGGCCGCGACGTCGCCGCGAAGATCCACTCCGCGCCGGCGAACGGCGAGACGCTCACCCCGCCGGTCCGGATCCTGCGCATGCGCCGCGTGTAGCAGGCCTACCAGTCTCCCATCCGTTCTTCGTCGACCTCACCCTCGAAGACGATCGTTCCCGGCGCGAGGATCGCCGAGACGACCGGTAAGCCGTCGTAGCGCATGTCGCGGCGGTGCGCGTCGTCGGACGAGCGTTCCATCAGCGCGGCGAAACGGCCGAGCACGTCGGGCGCGCACAGCACCCGCTCGGGCGCGACGTTGTAGAGTCGGCGAAAACCCGCCAATGCCCGCTCGAATGCGGCTTCGTCGAATGCGGTACCGAGCGTCACGGTCCATCGCACGCGTTCCAGGGCTCGCGTCCTACCCGAACGAACGGGCCGGTCGATGCCGGCTCACATACTGGATGGACGCGCGCTCGCGGCGGAATTGCGCGGCGAAGTCGCGGCGCGGGCCGCGCGCTTGCGCGAGCGCGGGATCGTTCCCCGGCTGATCGTCGCGATCGTCGGCGAGGATGAAGCCAGCCACGCGTACGTTCGCAGCATCGAGCGCGTCGGAGCGAAGGTGGGCGTCGACGTAGGCGTCGAGGCGCTGGACGCCGGCGTCGGCGAGGAAGAGCTTCGCGCCCGGCTGCGCGCGCTCGGCGACGATCCGCTGGTTCACGGTGTGATCCTGCAACAGCCGCTCCCCGTGCACCTGGGCATTCGCCAGATCGCCGAAGCCCTGCCGCCGCACAAAGACGTCGACGGCGGCAACCCGGTCAACCTGGGCCGGCTCGCGTTCGCCAGCGGCACCGAGTTTGTCCCGGCGACGCCGCTCGCGGTGATGCTGCTGCTGGAGCGCAGCAGCCGGTGGCCATTGACCGGCGTCCGGTGCTGCGTGATCGGCCGCTCGAACGTCGTCGGGCTTCCAGTCTCGCTGCTGCTGATGGCGCGCAACGCCACGGTCACGGTCGTCCACCGCGAGACGCGCGATCTCGCGCACCACACGCGCGACGCCGAGGTGATCGTCACCGCGACCGGCGTGCCGGGTCTCGTGCGCGCGGAGATGGTCGCGCCAGGCGCGACGGTGATCGACGTCGGCACGACGTTCGTCGACGGCAAGCTCGCCGGCGACGTCGCCTACGACGAGGTCTCCGCCCTCGCCGGCGAGATCACGCCCGTTCCGGGCGGCGTCGGGCCGGTCACCAACGTCGCGCTCCTGCGCAACGTCGTGCTCGCCGCGGAACGCCTTTCGGCCTCGGCGTAAGCTAGTTCTGCGAGAAGTGCTTGCCGAAGAAGCGCTCTTGGTGCGCGCGGGACTCGCCGCCCGGCGCGTCGTCGCGGACGACGTCGTGCTGGGCCTTCTTGCGCTGCAGCAGCGAACGCATCTGCGGCAGGAGCCGGCGTAAGAAGCCGAGTTCGGCGCCGAGGCGCGCTTCCGCGGTGCGCAGCTCCAGCAGCCGCTGCTTGAGGTTGTCGGCGACCTGCAGCGCGTCGCCGACGACGTAGCTGGCGTCGACGGGGTCGTGCGGCACGTCGACGTCGTGCGCGGTCCCCGAAAACGCCACCAGCAGGCGAACGTATTCGCGGAATTCGCCGAGCACGCGATGGGTCAGCTCGCAGGCCCGTTCGTCGTCGTCCTCGACCTGCTCGTCGTCGATGAATTCGACTTGTGCGAGGAGATACGGATCGCGGCTGACGATGCGCTCGATGCGAAAGCGGCGCTTTCCCGTCGTGCTGATGTAGTAGCGCCCCGCCGGCAGCGGGGTGACCTCCGAGATCTCCGCCGTCGTACCGACGTCGTGCGGCATCACGTCAGGATCGCCGGCTTCAGCACCGTCGCGGATCAAGACGACGCCGAATGCCTCGTGTGCATCGAGGCATTCGGCGATCATCGTGCGATAGCGTTCTTCGAAGACGTGGAGGTTGAGCACCGCGCCGGGAAACAGCACGGTGTTGAGCGGGAAGAGCCGGAGCACTCCCGTTTCGGCCACGTCAGGCACCCATCAGACGGTGCGCCCGGCTTTCGCGGCGGTGAGGCGCTCGTTGATCACGTTCCAATCGATGTTGGCGAAAAACGCCTCGATGTATTTCGGACGCTCGGCCGGCTTGTAGTCGAGCAGGAAGGCGTGCTCCCACGCGTCCATGACGACCAGCGGCACGAAGCCCGCGACGTTGCCGTCTTCGTGCAGCGTGATCCAATGGTTGGAGATGCGCCCGGTGTGGGGATCGAAGTACGCGATCGCCCAGCCGACGCCGCGCATGCCGCCGACCGCCGAGAACTCCTTCTTCCAGGTGTCGAAGTCGCCGTACGTTCCCGCGACCGCGTCTTTGATTGCGGCCGCCGGCTCTCCGCCGGCATTTTTGGTCATGTTTCCGAAATAATATTCATGCAGGACCATCCCGTTGTACTCGAAGCCGAGCCGGCGGGTCAGTTCTGCAAAGCCCGGATTGGCGCCGGCGGCCTTGCCCTCGGCGATGAGTCCGGCGATCTGCTCGTTGAGCAGGTTGGTGTTTTTGACATAGCCCTCGTAGAGGCCGAAGTGGACCTGCAAGGTATTGTCAGAAATTCCTTGGAGTCCGGCGAGATCGAACTTCTTCGGCGTATACGATTGTTGGGCGAGCGTTGCCAACGGAAGCCTCCTACGGTTTCATTCTGGAAGAGCCAATGCTTCGACGACGCGCATGATGCCCCCGTCCCTCGGATGACACCCTGATGACACGCGACAGGCAGGTTCCCGCTTGCGATGGGCGGCAAACATCGCCCATCGTGCGCGATCTGGCCTACCTCACGCGGCTCCACCGCGAGCCGTCGCCGCTGCTCCTGGAACTGGAACAGCACGGCCTCCGCGAAGGGATTCCTATCGTCGACCGGGCGGCTGGGCGCTTCCTCTCCGTCCTGGTGCACTGCATGCAGGCGAACCGGATCCTGGAGCTCGGCACCGCCTACGGCTACTCGACGCTCTGGATGGCGATGGCGCTGCCGCCGGCCGGCCGGATCTGGACGATCGACCCGGACATGGAGCGGACCGCGATCGCGTCGAGCTACTTCCGCCGGGCGGGGGTCGAAGACCGCATCGAGATCATCAACCATTCGGCGCTCGAGGTGCTCGACTGGTTTCCGCAGCGCAACCTCGACATCGTCTTCATCGACGCCGTGAAGACGGAGTACGAAGCGTATTTGGAACTCGTCGTCCCGATGCTCAAACGCTCGGGGATCGTGGTCGTGGACAACCTGCTGTGGCACGGTGAGGCCGCCGAGCCGCCGCGCAGCACCGACAGCCCGGACGTCAAGGCGATCCGCGCGTTCAACAAGGCTTTCTTGAACCATCCGGATTTGGACGCGACCATCGTGCCGATCGGTGACGGGATCGGCATCGGTGCACGCGTCGACTGATGACTTCCTGGCCGCGATGCGCCGCTTCGCGACCGGCGTCGCGATCGTCACGACGGAGCACGAAGGCCGCATCCACGGCTTCACGGTCAACGCGTTCGCGAGCGTGTCGGCCGAGCCGCCGACGGTGCTGATCTGCGTTAACCGCGAGGCGACCGCGCATCCGCTGATCGCGGAATCGCAGCGGTTTTGCGTCAACATCCTCTCGCTGGAGCAGCGCGATCTGGCGGTGCGCTTCGCGGGCGGCGAACCGCGCTCGCGCTTCGACGGCGTGGAATACCGGATCGGGCACAGCGGTTCGCCGATTCTTGAGGGAACGCTCGCGCACGTCGACTGCACGCTCGCCGAAGAATTGACGGCGTCGACGCACACCATCTTTCTCGGTACCGTCGTCGATGCGGGCTGGCGCGACGGCGAGCCGCTGGGCTACTTCAACCGCGCCTACCGCGATTTCGCGCTCGGGCCGCCGCGGGGCGGCGACGCGACGCGCCCGGGTGAGCACCGATGATCGTCGAGACGTTTCCGGTCGGAGCGCTGCAGTGCAACTGCACGATCCTCGGCGATCCCGCGAGCGGGGAGGCGATCGTGATCGACGGCGGCGACGACGTGCCGGAGATCGCGCAGCGGCTCGCCGCGCACGGGTTGCGGCCGCGCTATCTTGTGCACACGCACGCGCACATCGATCACATCGGCGCGCTCGGGCCGTTGCGCGAACGGGTCGGCGGCGACGCGCTGCTGCATCCCGGCGACCTGCCGCTCTATGGGGCGCTCGCCGAGCAGGCGCTGTGGCTTCGGATGGCCAGCCCGCCTGACGTCGTCGCGCTCGACGGCGACCTCGTCGACGGGGACGTGCTGCGCGCCGGCGCGCTCGCGCTGCGCTGCCTGCACACGCCCGGCCACACGCCGGGCTCGACGTCGTTCGCGCTGGAAGACCCGGGCGGGACGCTGCTCTTCACCGGCGACACCCTCTTCGCGGGCGCGGTGGGCCGCTGGGATCTCGGCGGGACGTCGCTCGCCGACATCGTGCGCTCGATTCGCACGAAGCTGCTCGACCACGACGACGCGGCGGTGGTCGTGCCGGGCCATGGGCCGGCGACCACGATCGGCATCGAGCGGCGCACGAACCCGTACCTGCTCTGACCCCTACTCGCGCTCGCGGCGCTTGCGGTCGTTCGCGTGGATCGCCTTTTCGATCGTGTCGGCGATCTCAGCTTTGGTCATGTGCGAGGTGACGTGCGCGCCGTTGCGGCCGGCCTCCTCGATCAGCTGCTGTTTGGTCTTCCCCTCGACGTCGACGCCGCCGAACGACCGGCCCGATGCGTTCGGTCCGCCTTGCGCGGCGCGCGGGTCGGAGGGACCGCGCTCGTCCTTGGGTTCCCAGTGATCGCCCGTGCGCTCGAACGAATGCTTTACCGCCGACCAGGCTACCCGGTGCGCCCGCTCCTCGTCGCCGCCGTACTCCGCTTCGGCGTGTTCGAGCGTCTTTTCGTAGGTGTCTTGCGCTTTTTTCGGCGAGCGTTCGAGCGTCGAAGGGAGCGGCGCGAACTCGTCTTTTTTTCCGCGTGGCATGGGCCGATCGTACCCAGCCCGGGCCCGGTCACCTCGCGGCAGTACCGTTCAGTCCGGGAGCACCTTGCCGTCGTCGTCGGCGCCCAGCAGCAGCGGGCGCAAGAGCGGCAGCGCGGGATCGCCGTACTGCAAGAGATCGTGGTGGAAGCGCGCGAGGGTGTACGCGCTCCCGAGCTTCTTCTTGTAGTCGTCACGCAATTTGAGGATCGCGAGCTTGCCCAGCGTGTAGTAGCCGTAGGTCGCATCCTGCGTGCCGCGCTTCGCTTCGGCGCGCGCGCTGGCGGGGTCCAGGAAGGCCTGCGTGCGGAAGAACGCCTCGGCTTGCGCGACCGTCATTCCCTGCGTGTGCATCTTCACGCCGACGACGTAGCGCGCGTTGCGCCAGATCGCCTCGCGCAGCAGCATGATGCGCACGCGCGGGTCGCCGTTGCCCCAGCCTTCGTCGACCATCATCTGCTCGTCGTAGTGTGCCCAGCCTTCGACGAACGAGGTCGCGGTGACCAGCTTCTCGGTCAGCGTGAGCGGCAGGTGCTTGTCGATGGTGAAGTTGACGAAGTGTCCCGGATACACTTCATGCGCGGAGATGATCGGCCGTTCGAAATCGTTGAAGGCCTCGAGATACTGCTCCTGGACCTTCGGCGGATCGTGCGGATCGACCGGGGTGACGTTGTAATAGGCTTTCGTCGCGACCCGCTCGAGCGGGCCGGGCGCGTCCATCGACGCTTCGGTCGTGGCCCGCAGGAACTCGGGGGTCGGCGTGACGCTGATGTCGGCATCCGGCGGCAGATCGATGATGCGGCGGGCGACGATGAACGCGCGGAGTTTCACGAGGTCCGCTTGCGCGGCGGCGAGCAGGTGCGACGAGGTCGGATGAACCCGGTAGAGCCGCGCGAGGACGGCTTCGGTCGAGGCGTGCGGGTCGATCAGCTTCGCCGTCGCCACCATCTGCGCGTGCGTCTGCGCGAACGCTTTCTCACCGATCGCCAGATAGCGGTCGAGCGGGATGTCGATCCCCTCTTCGTACTTCAGCCGCGCGCTGTAGTTCGCCGCGCCGATGGCATACGTGCCCGACGGATGCGCGATCCAGCGCGTCTTGAGATACGCGCCGAACGCCTTCGTCGCCGCGACGGCCATCGCTGTCGAGCGCAGGAAGCGCGCGCGCGTACGCGCGTCTCCGACGCCGGCGAAGGCCTGCGGAACCGTCTGGGTCAGCAGGACGACGCTGCCGGCGGCGTCCTCGACCGCGATCGCGGCGGTGTCGCGGTCAACCGCGCTCAGGTTCGCGCGCGCTTGCTCGAACAAGCGCGGGATCTGCTCCTCGCGCGCGATCGCGTCGTTCAGCCGTACGACCGGCGGCGCGAACTTTCGCGAGACCAGCAGAAACACCGCGCTGCTCGCCGTCTGCACGTAGCCGTCGGGCTGGCGGCGCCACATCCGCATCGACTCGTTCAGCAGCAGGTCGTCGCGCAGCGAGTTCTCGAGCATCCGGCGGTCGAGCGCGACCCGCGGCGAGAGCACGGCGGGGTCGAGTGCGGCGAGCCGGTCGAGGTAGCGGTGGTCGCGTGCGATCTGCGCCGCGTAGTCCGCGCTTCCGTAGGACCCGAGCCGCGCGTCGTACTCGTGCACGCCCGCCTGGGTCGCGTTGACCGGGTTGGCGCGGAAGTTCTCGTCGAAATACGCCTGCGCGAGCGCGCCGTAGGCCGCGTCCGGAACCGCCGTCGACCCGCCCGCGCTCGGTTCGGCCGACGGAGCGGGAGAGGCGCCCAGCAAAGCCGCGAGCGCAACGACGGCGAGGGACCGGCTGTTCGGAAGCATCGAGCGCCGCTTCCCTGCGGCCGTCCGCGCTCCTAGCTTGTGCCAGACTTCTCTCACGAACGCCGCCTACGATATCAGGTGACGCTCATTCTCCGGAGGCCCGTTTTGCTTCGTTCGTTCTTCGCCACGGCGCTGTTCGCCGCGTGCACCGTTCCTGCTCTCGCCGCCGACTATGCAGTCGACGCGAGCCACACGCAGGCCACGTTCACCGTGACGCACCTCGCGATCTCGCGCGTCACGGGGAAGATTCCGCTGATCGCAGGCACCGTCGCCCTCACCGAGGGCGGTCTCCCGACGTCGATCAATACGACACTGAGCGTCAAGGACATCGACACGCAGAGTGCCGATCGCGACCGCGATCTGCGCTCGGCGGACTGGTTCGAGACCGACAAGTATCCGACGATGACGTTCGTCTCGAAATCGGTGAGCGGAACGCCGCAGGCGTTCAGCGTGGTCGGCGATCTGACGTTTCACGGCGTGACCAAATCGGTGACGCTGACGGGCAAAGAGCTCGGCAAGATCAGCGATGCGCGCGGGAAAACCCACGTCGGGTTTACGGCCGGAACGACGATCGACCGTCGCGACTGGGGCCTCAACTGGGGCAGGACCACGCCCGGCGGCGAGCTCATCGCCGGCTACGACGTGACGGTCGACCTCAACGTCGAAGTCGTCTCGAAGTAACGTCTAGGGCGAGGGGATCGCGCACCGATCGCTGAGCCAGTAATGGCCCTTCAGTCCCGGCTCGACGATCACGACGTCGGTCTCGTAGAACTTGTTCCCCTCGAGCGTGGTGCGAGGGCCGCTGACCAGCGCGAAGCGCTGGCCGATCGTCGCGGCACCCGCCTCCGCGCGGCGCGGACGATCGTCCCCCGAGACGAAGATCCAGAGCGGCGTGCGCTCGCACACGACCTGCAGCACGCGTGCGGCGCCCGGCGACGCATTCGGCGCCGGCGACGGCTCCGGCGACGGTGAGGCCGCGATCAGGGCCGCGAGTGCGAGAGGAGCGAACGTCAGGAGCCGGTTGAAAGGTCTCACGTTCGCATCCTCACGGCACTAGTGGAGTTTGATCGTCAGAACCCCGGCGTCTTCGACGACCTTGGGGCCCGCGTTTTCGTCTTGCGAGGTCTTGCCGTTCCCTGGCTGATTCGCGGCCGCAGCGGCCGCCGCGATCCCCCGCGCTTCTTCGAGCATCACGTCGGTGATGCGGCCGTCGGTGCGGCCCTTGCGATAGTCCTCGATCGCCGCTTGCAGCGCGAAGCGCGAGCGCTCGGGATAGTCTTTTTTCTTGTCCGGGTAGCCGTCGAGCGCGGCTTCGATGTCGGCGTCGGTGATCGCCAGCGCCTCGTCGATCGTCTTGCCGCGAGCGAGTTCGACCAGCAGCGAGCACGTCGCGGTGCCGAAGCCGCAGCCGGTGGTGAAATACGAGATGTCCTCGATCACGTCACCCGGGCCGACCTTCAGGAAAAACGTATAGAGATCGCCGCACGAATCGCTGAAATACTCGCCCGTCGCTGTCGGCTTCTCCATCGTGCGGAAGCCGGTGCGGTGCTCGACGAGCGCCTGAAACTTAGCGAAGTTCATGATGCGGTGACGGTCTCTCTCTCGGAAGGGTCGACGCTAATCTCGAACCGGCACTCGTTGCCGCCGGTTGCGAGGCTCTCCGTCTGCTGGGATTTGCCGGGCGCGACCGCCTCGAGAATCGTGTGGATCGCACTGCACGCTTCGGGATGTTCGGCGACGACGGCGGCATACGGGCAGCTGTGCTCGTGGAGCACCATCGTTTCCGGACCGGTACGCTGCAAATCGGCAGGGACGCCGGATGCCTTGAGGACCGAGACGACGGCCGCTAGGCGCGACTCCATCGTCAGGTCGACGAGCATCGGCTTCATGCGTTCGACCGAGCGCGCGCCGATTTTGTCGAACACGGCCTTGACGGCATCGTCGCCGCCGGCGGCCCGAATCTCGCGGAGCACGGCGTTGAGCATCTTGTCGTAGCGCTGCGGGAAATACCGTTCGGCATCGGGCGTCAGCGAGTACTCGACCGTGGGCTTGGTCTTACCGCGGCGCACGCTGCGCCCCGAGATCAGGCCGTCGCGCTCGAGGACGACCAATTGCTGGCGAATCGCGTTGGGCGAGAGCCCGAAGAGTTCGGCGAGGTCGAAGGCCGAAGCCGCGTGCCGCTCACGCAGCGCCCCGACGATCTTCCCACGCGTCGACTCGAAAAACCGGTCGTGCATCCACCGCGAGGGTACCACGGAAGTCGCAGATAGTCCAGGCTTTCCTTGACTTTCTCCGGTAGGCCGCCTACGATACCGTGGCATGTCGACGCGCGGACTGATTACGAGCGACCTTCGAGTCGCCGTCCAAGGAAACGAGATCCTCAAGGGGATCGACCTGACCATCGAGCCGGGGCGCGTCCACGCGCTCATGGGACCGAACGGCAGCGGAAAGTCCACCCTGGCCTTCGCCATGGCGGGGCATCCCGGCTACGAGATCCAGAGCGGGTCGGTGACCCTGGACGGCGAGGAGCTCCTCAGCCTGCCGCCCGACAAGCGGGCGAAAGCCGGCTTGTTTCTCTCGTTCCAGTATCCGGCGGCGATCCCGGGCGTCTCGGTGGCGAACTTCCTGCGCACCGCGCGCATGGCCGTGCGGCCGGAAGACCTGAACCCGACGAAATTCCGCAAGCTCGTGTTCGAAAAGCTCGATACGCTGGACATGGACGCGGCGTTCCTCGGCCGCTACGTGAACGACGGCTTCTCCGGCGGCGAAAAGAAGCGCCTCGAGATGCTGCAGATGGCGCTGCTCGCGCCGAAGTACGCGGTGCTCGACGAGACCGACTCCGGCCTCGACGTCGATGCGCTGCAGGCGGTCGGTAAAAGCGTCAACGCGCTGCGCGAGAGCGATGAAGGCCGCGACATGGGCTTTCTCGTCATCACCCACTATCCGCGCATCCTCAAGCACGTCCCGGCCGACGTCGTGCACATCATGATCGACGGTCGCATCGTCAAGACCGGCGGCCCGGATCTGGCCGATCAGATCGAGCGCGAGGGCTACGACGGCGTCCGCGACGAGGTCGCGGCGGCTCGTGCCTAGCGGCACCACCGAAACGGTCGCCGCGTTGCCGTTCGCCCCGACGGCGGCGATGCTCGAAGACGCGATCGCCCTGCTGGCGCGCACCGACAACGGCGGCGCGATCGATCCGGGCGTCCGGCGCTCCGCGTTCGCCGCATTCGAAGCCCTGCCGGCCCCCGGCGCGCGGCCCGGCCGCGGCTGGAAGCACGATTACGCCAAGCTCTCGTACGACGAGCTGCGCTGGACGAACGGCCGCATCACGATGCCGGCCGCGCCGCGCCGCCCGGCGGCCCCTCGCCCCGATCACGACGTCGACGGGCCCGCACTCGCGACCGAGAACGCCGGCGGCATCTACCACGTCGGCGCCACGTTCGTCGACGCGCCTAGCGGCGTCGATCCGCGCGTCACGGTGAAACCGTTCGACGCCGCGACGGCGCGCGCGTTCGCCGCCGAGCTCGCCGGCGTGCACGGCACGCTCGTCGATTGGCGCGCCGACAAGTTCGCCGCGCTCGCCATGGCATTCCAGAACTGCGGCGCATTCGTGCGCATCCCGGCCGGCGTCGTCCTGGACGCGCCGATTCAACTGGTCTTCGCGACCGCCCCGGACGCCGAAGCCGTCTTCCCGCACGTCGTCGTCATCGTCGAAGCGGGCGCTCGCGCCACGATCATCGAGCGGCACGTCGGCGACGGCGACCCGTTCGTGTGCGGCATCGTCGAAGCGCGCCTCGCCGACGGCGCGCAGCTCGACTACGTCGCGATCCAGCAGACCGGCGAGGCCGCGCGCGCGTTCGTCTCGCGCTCCGCATACTGCGGCCGCGACGCGACGATGAGCTGGCACCTCGCCGAACTCGGCGGCACGCTCGCCCGCACGGTGCTGAACGCTCGGCTCGACAACCCCGGCGCGCGTGCCGAAACCGCCGCGCTCTTCTTCAACACCGGCATGCAGCACGTCGACCTGACGACCGGAACCGACCACGCCGTCGGTCCGACCACGTCGGACACCGTCGTGCGCAGCGCCGCGACCGACCGCGGTCAAGGCCGCTACGTCGGCAACATCGTCATCCGACCGAAAGCGCACGGGAGCGACGCCTCGCTGCGCGATGACGCGCTGCTGCTCTCCAGACGCGCCCACATCGACTCGGTCCCGGCGCTCGAGATCGCCGCCAACGACGTCAAGGCGTTCCACGGCGCGACCGTCGGCTCGCTGGATGAGGACGCGCTGTTCTACGTCGGCACCCGCGGGATTCCGCGTCCCGAGGCGCTGCGCCTCATCGCGCTGGGCTTCTTCGAGCCGGTGATCGCGCGCTTCCCCGGCGAGGCCCTGCGCGACGAGATCCGCACCGCGCTCGACGCGAAGATCGACGACGCGACGGAATTCGTCTCGTGATCGCCGCCGCCGACCCGAAAGCGGCGCGGATCGTCGCCGACTTCCCGATTCTCGGGACGACCACGTCGCGCGGCAAGCGTCTGGTCTATCTCGACTCGGCCGCCTCGTCGCAGAAGCCGCGCGCGGTGATCGACAAGCTGGTCGACTACTACGAGAACTACAACGCGAACATCCATCGCGGCGTCTACGAGATCGCGGCGCGCGCGACCGACGCGTTCGAAGAGGCCCGCGCCAAAGTCGCGCGGTTCCTGAACGCCGCCGACACTGCCGAGATCATCTGGACCCGCAACACGACCGAGGCGATCAACCTCGTGTCGTTTTCGTGGGGGCTCTACAACCTCGCGCCGGGCGACGCGATCCTCACCACGCAGCTCGAGCATCACTCGAACTTGGTGCCCTGGCAGCTGCTGGCCGAGAAGACGGGCGCCGAGCTGCGCTACATCCCCTCCGACGCGCAGGGCAACCTCGTCCTCGACGGCCTCGACGACCTGCTGGAGGGCGTGAAGCTCGTCGCGCTGGCGCACGTCTCGAACACGATCGGCTCGATCGCTCCGCTCGAGGTCATCATCCCGCGCGCGCACGCCGCCGGCGCGATCGTCCTGCTCGACGCCGCGCAGTCGGTACCGCACATGCCGGTCGACGTGCAGGCGCTCGACGTCGATTTCCTCGCCGCCAGCGGCCACAAGATGTGCGGTCCGACCGGGATCGGCTTCCTGTACGGCAAGCGCGCGCTGC
Organism: Vulcanimicrobiota bacterium; assembly: GCA_028287525.1. GTDB lineage: Bacteria > Vulcanimicrobiota > Vulcanimicrobiia > Vulcanimicrobiales > Vulcanimicrobiaceae > Vulcanimicrobium. The sequence continues at coordinate 16,613 of JAQBPM010000266.1, forward strand.
TCGAAGCGATGCCGCCGTTCCTGACCGGCGGCGACATGATCAAGCGCGTCTCGTACGAGACGACCTCGTTCAACGAGTTGCCCTGGAAGTTCGAAGCCGGAACCAGCAACATCGCCGACGCGATCGCGCTCGGCGCCGCGGTCGACTATCTCGAAGAGATCGGCCGGGACTGGATCCGCGCGCACGAAATTCGTCTCACGGCGTACGCGCTCGAAGCGCTGCGGCCGCTCGAACCGCGCGGTCTGCAGGTCTACGGACCGCCGCGCGCCGAGGATCGCGCCGGCGTGATCTCGTTCAACTTCGCCGACATCCACGCGCACGATCTGGCCTCGATCCTCGACACCGAAGGCGTCTGCGTCCGCGCCGGTCACCACTGCACGATGCCCCTAATGGAAAAAATGGGCTGGCCCGCGACCGCCCGCGCGTCGTTCTACCTCTACAACACCGAAGAAGACGTCGACGCCCTCGTCGCAGCCCTCGAAAAAGCCGCCACGGTCTTCGGGATTGCTTAGCCTCGGCACCATGGACGATTTCTACAAAGAATATATCCTCGACCACTACCGCAATCCGCGGAACTTCGGGCACCTGGATCGGGTCGACGCCCGTGCTGAGGACCTGAACCCGCTGTGCGGCGATACGATCACGATGGAGCTTTCGCTCGACGCTGATCGCCGCGTTACCGACGTGCGGTTCAGCGGCAAGGGGTGCGCGATCTCGCAGGCGTCCGCGTCGATGCTGACCGAGGGCATCAAGGGGATGAAACTCGAGGACGTCGCGAAGCTGCCGCAAGACGCCGTGCTCGAAAACGTCGGGATCGGGATCAGCCCGACGCGCATGAAGTGCGCGATGCTCGGCCTCAAGGTGCTCAAGAGCGCCGCCCTCGGCGAAATCGCTTCTTGGCCGGACGAGACGCGCTAACCGTCCTTCGACAGGCTCAGGGTGACAACGTGAGTACGTTCAGGGTGACGGGGTGAGCCTACTCGTGGTCGCGCGGTTTGCTTTTGCGATCGTGTTCGATGCGCTGGCGTTCGTCGTGTGGGACGTGGGGACGCGGCCGCCGCTGCGGCTCGCGCACGACGTCGCGCGCGGTGCCCGGGTGCCGCGTTCGCTGCTGCGCGGCGTCGCGCGGTTTTTCGCGGGCGCCGGATTGCTCGTTCTGGCCGGCGTGATCGCGCGCCCGGCGATGCCGTCGGTGCGCGCCTTCACGATCATCGAGACCGGCATGCTGATCGCGGCGCTGCTCGTCGAACAGCTGATCGGGAACGACTTACGGCGCGCCGTGCGCCGCACCTAGCAGGCTAGACGTCGCGCCGGCCCTCGATGCAGACGTCCTGAATGTCGTACGCGCGCTCGAGCACGGTCACCGGACCCTGGGGCATCGCGAACGTCAGCCAGATCGGGCGCCAGTGCTCGGCAACGTGGACCTGATTGGTGATGACCGCGCGGGTGAGCGTCAGGTACTGATCGGTGCTGCCGAGTGTTTTCGCCGTGCGCGGGACCAGCAGCGGCTGGGCCTTCCAGTAGGCGAACACGCCGCCGCCGCCCTTGACGAGCTTCTTCATCACCGCGTCGCCGGGATAGGTTCCCTGGCGCACCGTATCGTCGGTCGAGGCGACGATCGAACCGATCGCGGTCTGCTTCACCGAACGGCTCTCGCAATTGGCCTCGGCCGCGCTTGGAATCGCGATGCGCGGGGCGGTCGAAACGCAGGCAGTCAGCGCGAGGAGCGCGAGCGGGAAAAGACGCGACGGGTTCACGTCCCCTTTCATTCGTCGCGTCAGGCCAGCTTCCCGGACGACTTTTTTAGCAACGCCCAGGCCGGCTCTCCGAACTTCGTTGTCGCCAGCCCGCGGCGGGCGAGCTTCTCCGAGAGCGAGTCGTTGCGCAGCTGCGTGTCGCGGCGCTGATTAGTCGAACATCACGCCGCCGTCGACGGTGAGCGTTTCGCCTTGGACGTACGACGAACGAGGCGAGAGCAGCCACGCGATCGCCTCGGCGATCTCGCTCGGTTCGGCGGCGCGGCGAAGCAGGATGCCGGCCGCGATTCGCGCCTTCCGGTCGGCGTCGGCGAACGCGGAATCAGTCATCGGCGTGAGGGTTGCACCGGGCGCGACGCAGTTCACCGCGATGCCGCGCTCCGAGAGCACGCGCGCGGCGTTGCGCGAGAGCGCGAGGACGGCGCCTTTGGTGGCCGCGTATGCCGCGGTGCCCGAGAGTCCGCCGCCGCGTTTTCCGGCGATGCTCGCGACGGTGCAGATGCGTCCCCCCGGCCGCATGCGCTTGGCCGCCTCGCGGATGCAGAGGAACGTACCGATCACGTTGACGTCGTGGATGCGGCGAAACGTCGCAAGGTCGATCTCCATGAACGGCGTCACGTCGCAGATCCCCGCGGAGGTCGCCAGCGCGTCGAGCGTTCCGTCAAACGCCTCGCACGCACGCTCGAACAGCGCGACGACCGACGCTTCGTCGGAAACGTCGACGTGAAACGCGAGCCCGTCGATGTGGTGCGCGACCGCTTCCGCCGCCGCGAGATCGCGGTCGGCGACCGCGACGTGGTAGCCGTCCTTCGCCAGCAGCTCGCACACCGCGCGCCCGATCCCGCTGCCCCCGCCGGTGACAATCGCGCTGGGCGGGTTCTCGCCGAACCAGATTTAACGGCGCTCCGCCCTAGGCTCCGCGCCCCCCACGCCTAGGGCGTGGGGCCCCCGGGTTCGACCTCGCAACAACGTGGTCGCACGTGAAGGAGTACCCTGCGCTCGGTCCATGACCGGGGTCTTGGCTGCAGGCGGGCATTTCCATTGCGTTCTTGGGAGCAGTTGGGTCGGGGGGCTGGCCTTGCGCCCTGAGATGGGTGGGCTCGGGAGGCGTCAAGTCTTTTCACGGCCGGTGCTCGATCATGCAGGAACGTTTCCTGGAAGTGACTGAAGTCGCATTCAAAACTCAGCATCGTCCCAGGAGCATTAGCCCGTGAAGCAAGCTCTCTCGCGCGGTCGTTTTGTCGCCGGTACGGCCGGCGCGGCTGCGATCACGTTCGGTGCGGCGCCGTACGTCATCGCGGCGCCGACGAAGGAGGTCGTCATCGGCCTCAACGTCCCGCAGTCCGGTCCATACGCCGAACAGGGTACCGACCAGCTGCGCGCCTATCATCTCGCGATCGACGAGATCAATGCCAAAGGCGGCATCATGGGCATGAAGATCAAGGCCACGGAAGGTGACGATCAGACCAAAGCCGGCGTCGCGACGGAAAACGCCCAACGCATGATCGAGCGCGACGGCGCGATCATGATCACGGGCGGTTCTTCGACCGGCACCGCCGTCGCCGTCTCGGGGGTGTGCCAGCAGAAGGGCGTCATCTTCATGGCGGCGCTCACGCACGGCGACGAAACGACGAACCAGAACTGCCACAAGCACACGTTCCGCCGCTACAACGACGCGTACATGAGCGCGCAGTCGTTGGCCAAGACACTCGTGACGAAATACGGCACCGGGAAGTGGTTTCACATCACCGCCGACTATGCGTGGGGGCATTCGGTCTACGACAACATCACGGCGGTCGTCGAGCCGAAGGGCGCCAAGACGATCAAGAACGTCCTGACGCCGTTCCCGGGCACGAAGGACTTCTCGCCGATGCTTCAGCAGGCACAAGCGGCGAAACCGGACGTTCTCGTGCTCACCGAGTTCGGTGCCGACATGGTGATTTGCCTCAATCAGGCCGCGCAATTCGGGTTGACGAAGTCGACGAAGATCCTCGTACCGCTGGTCGACGAGTACATGGCCAAAGGGACGAAAGATAACTTCGACAACGTCGTGTCCACCGCGCCGTTCTACTGGAAGTACCACGCGGCCAAATACCCCGGCGCAAAGAAGTTCGTCGACGCCTTCCAGAAGCGCTACGGTTTCCCGCCGTCCAATGGCGCAGAGACCGCGTATGCGGACATTTACATCTACAAGATGGCCGTCGAAAAAGCGGGCACCATCGACGCGGCAAAAGTGATCGACGTTCTCGAAACCACGAAGTTCCAGTTCACCAAGGAACAGGAGTGGTATCGGAAAGAGGATCACCAGGGCGTGAACTCGTGCCTCGTTCTCGAAGGCATTCCGGAGAGTCAGCGCGGCCCGGGAGGATTCGAGTACGCGAAAGTGCTCGAAGTGCACGAAGGGCCCCAGGTGGTCGCGCCGGTCGCGAACCTCGTCTGCAAGATGGAGACGGCATAAACAGACCCACCGTCGAAACCAACGCGGACCGGCGCCCTTGGGCGCGCCGGTCCGTTTCCTTATCTTACGTTCGAGGGTTCACGTGGAAGCGTTTTTCCAAGCCTTGCTAGGCGGTCTCGTCCTCGGCCTCATATATGTAGCGATCGCCGTCGGACTGACGATCATCTTCGGAACGTTGCGCCTGGTGAATTTCGCGCACGGCGCGTTCTACGCGATCGGCGCGTATGTCGGTTTGGTGATCGCCCAGCGCATCGGCGTCGGCTGGGCGTTCGTGGCGGCGCCCATCGCCGTCGCGCTCTTCGCGGTGCTGCTGGATCGCCTCGTCCTGCGTTCCTTCTACGATAAAGAGCCGACGGCGCAGCTGCTGGTCACGTTCGGCATCGCGCTGGTCGTCGAAGAGACGCTGCGGCTCATCTTCGGCGCGACCACGCAGCAGTACAGGATGCCCGAGGCGCTCCAAGGATCGGTAACGCTGGGCCCGATCACGTATCCGGCGTACCGCCTCCTGTTCGCCGGCGGCGTCATCGTCATGCTCGCGCTGGTGTGGCTGTTCATCGAGCGCACGAACTACGGCTTGATCGTTCGCGCCGGCATTCGCGATCGCGTCATGGTCCAGCTGCTCGGCGGAAACATCCGTCAGGCCTCGACGATCGTTTTTGCGCTGGGAGCGGCGATCGCGGGGCTGGTCGGTGCGGCGGCGACGCCGATCTACAGCATCGACCCGGGGACCGGCTTCGCGTTCCTGGTTCCGTCGTTCGTGGTCGTGGTCGTGGGCGGCCTCGGCAGCTTTTGGGGGGCGGTGCTCGGCGGGCTGCTGATCGGAGAGCTGCAAAGCCTCACCAACCTCGCGTATGCTCCGGCGTCCAACGTCGTCATCTACTTGTGCATGGCGCTGGTGCTGCTGCTTCGTCCGCAAGGGCTGCTCGGCGAGAGCGAGGTCATCCGCCAGTGACGACGTCGACCGCGACCGAGACCGCTGCGGCGGCTCACGGATCAACCAGCATGCTGTGGGCCGATGTGCGCTTCACCGTCCTGTGCGCGCTCGGCATCGCCGCGTTCCCTTTCCTGCTGCATCCGCTCGGCGGCTATTCGACGCTCGCGACTCAGATCGCCATCGTCAGCATCGCGTCGATCGCTTTCAACCTGCTGCTGGGATATGCCGGGACACTCTCGTACGGGCACGCGATGTTCTACGGCGGCGGCGGATACATCGCCGCGATCCTTGTGATGCGCGCGATGCCGCAGCATCCGAATCTTTGGCTCGCGGTCGCCGGCGCGACGGTTGGGACCGCGATCCTGGCAGTTCTCGTCGGCGCGGTCACCGTGCGGCTCTACGGCATCTACTTCGCGCTGCTGACGCTGGCGTTCGCCCAGATGGTGTTTTTCATCGTCGAGCAGGCGAAGGACTGGACCAACGGCGACGACGGATTGCAGGCGCTGCCGAACGCGCTGCTTCCGATCGGACCTTGGAATATCGACCTCACCACGCACCTGCCGACGATCAACCTCGGCCCCTTCGGCGACCTCGGCGAGCTCCGGCTGTGGTACATCTTCGCGGGGATCTGCCTGCTCCTGGTACTGATCCTGTTCCGCATGCTCACGCGTTCGCAGTTCGGTGAGGTCCTGGGAGCGATTCGCGAGAACGAGCAGCGCAGCACGCTGATCGGCTTCAATGCCGCCGGGTACCGCCTCGCCGCCTTCGCGATCTCCGGCGGGCTGACCGGATTCGCGGGAGCGCTGCGCGGCCTGTTCGACGGAACGGTTCCGGTCGATTCGCTCAGCATCGACCGCAGCGGCTCGTTCGTGATCTACACGGTCGTGGGCGGCGTGCAGACGCTGTTCGGGCCCGTCGCCGGCACGGCGGTCATCATGTTCCTCGAAAACGTGCTCTCGGCGAAGACGCCCGCCTGGCGGTTGATCGAAGGATTGATCTTCGTCGGCGTCATCGTCTTCTTGCCGCGCGGGCTAGCGACGGTCCTCAAGCAGCAGCGCGACAAGAACCCGCGCGGCCTATTCGTCCGCTCGCTGCGGCCCTCGACCGAAGAGCCCGACCCCCTGTTGAAGCCCACCGGCGAGGGACGACGGAGCGGCCCGATGAGCATCATCGAGACGTTCAAACTCGGTAAGCTGTTCGGGCATTTCGCGGCCAACCGCGACATCGATTTTCGCGTAGACCCGGGCGAGCTGCGAGCGGTGATCGGGCCGAACGGGGCCGGAAAGACGACATTCTTCAACCTCCTCGCCGGCACGATCGCGCCGAATTCGGGGACGATCAACTACAAAGGCCGCGACGTGAGCCGCGTCAGCGGGACCCAGCGCGTTCACCTCGGCATCGCGAAGGCGTTCCAAACCGCAAGTCTCTATCCCGATCAGTCGGTGCGGCAGAACTGCCGCCTCGCCGCGCTGGCGCGAGTCCAGGGCCCGTTCGCGCTGCAGGTCTTTCGCCGCTCGATGCGGCTCGACGACGTCGACGCTCTCGCCGAGCGTGCGATGGACCGGCTCGAGTTGACCGGCGTCGCCGACGTGCGCGCCGGCGACCTTTCGCACGGCGACAAGAAGCGACTCGACATCGCGATCGCCCTCGCCACGCAGCCGCAGATCCTGCTGCTCGACGAGCCGATCGCCGGGATGTCGAAGGACGAAGCGCGCAAGACGGAGACGCTCATCCGCAAGCTGTCCACGGAAATGACGGTCCTGATCATCGAGCACGACATGGAGATGGTGATGGGAATCTCGGACTCGATCACCGTGCTGCACCAAGGGACGGTCCTCGCCACGGGTACCCCGGCGGAAATTCGGGATAATCCGCGCGTGCAGGAAGCGTACCTCGGCGGCCACTCCGAAGCGGAGCTCGCGCACTGATGAGCGCACCGCCCAGCGTTCCGGCCGCAGTAACGACGCGATTGCGGCTCGACGGAATCAACACGTACTACGGCGACAGCCATGTCCTGCGCGACGTGTCCCTGCACATCGGTGCCGGCGAGACTGTCGCGCTGCTCGGCCGAAACGGCGTCGGCAAGACGACGACTCTCAAGAGCATCGTCGGCTGGCAAAAACCTCGCAGCGGCAGCGTGACGCTCGACGGCACCGAGCTCGTCGGTCGCGACATGATGTCGATCGCGCGCATGGGTGTCTCGCTCGTTCCGGAAGAGCGCCGCATCTTCACCAACCTGACCGTGGCGGAGAACCTCAAGATCGCGCAGGTCACGGCGCGCAAGCCCGGCTGGACGCTCGAGCACGTCTACGAGAAGTTCCCCCGGCTGCGCGAACGCCTCACGCACAAGGGCGACGAGATCAGCGGCGGCGAGAAACAGATGCTCGCGATCGCGCGCGCCCTGCTCCAGGACGTGAAAGTGCTGCTCCTCGACGAGCCGACCGAAGGCCTCGCCCCGCTGATCGTGCGCGAAGTCGAGAACGTGATCCGCGAAATCAAAGCCGCCGGCATCACGACCCTGCTCGTCGAGCAAAACCTCTACAGCGCACTCTCGGTCGCCGACCGCTGCTACATCATCGACCAGGGCGAGATCAAGTTCGAAGGCACGCCCCAGCAAGTCCGCGACGACGCCGCGCTGCGGCAGCGCTACCTGCACGTCTGAGGGATCGCATATGCACCACGACGACGAAACCCCGGCCGAACAGATGACCCGCGAGCTCGGCATCGCGCCCGCGCTCGGCGAACGCATCGACGAGAGCCCCCTGCTGCGTCAAGCGCGCAAGAACGTCGACGAAACGGTTCGCCACGCACACGACGTCCAAGAGGTGGAGGACGAACCCCCGTCACCCTGAGCTTGCCGAAGGGCCGCTCGGATCGCCTCCGGCGGCGCGCTGAAGAGCGTGTGGATGCCGAGGACCGTCGCATCGTCCAGCGCGTTGCGCTTCTCCGGCCGCGCGAGCCCCAGAATGCCGACCTCGGCGTCGCGCCGGAAACGCAGCGTTGCGGGCACGGCCGGCGTGCCGGCGGGAGGGTTCGGCGACATCGCGATGCGAACCTCAGCAAGAATGTTATGCTGTATAATTCTTTCGGCCAGCCGGGGTGATGCCCCCGCCGTTGGAAGGCGGCAGTCGTGAGAAGGAAGCAGGCGGAGCCGGCCGAGTTCGAGGGGCAGGCCGATCCGGCGCTGCAGGGCCCGCTCCAGCAGTACGTCGGCTACGCGCTGCGGCGCGCGCAGCTGGCAGTCTTTCAGGACGTCATCGCCACGCTGGCGGACGTCGACCTGCGGCCCGCGCAGTTCTCCGTCCTCATTCTGGTCGACGCCAACCCCGGGATCGTCCAGTCGCACGCCTCGGCGTCGCTCGGCATCCAGAAGGCGAATTTCGTCCCGCTGCTGACCGAACTGGAGCGGCGCGGGCTGATCGATCGGGTCGCGGTCGACGGACGCACCAACGGCCTATTCCTCACCCGCAAGGGGCGCGCGACGCTCAAGCGCGCCAACGCGCTCCACACGGTCCATCACGCGCGCGTCGATGCGATCATCGGCACGGAGAACCGCGAGCAGCTGATCGAGATCTGCCTCAAGCTGGCCGAACTCGCGCGTTAGAGACCGAGCAGCCGGACGGCGTTTTCCTTGAGAATCAGCGGGCGAACCTCGTCGCGGATCGGCAGCGCTTCGAAGTCTTTGAGCCAGCGATCCGGCGTGATCAGCGGGTAGTCGGAACCGAACAGCACCTTCTCGCGCAAAAGCGTGTTGGCGTACTGCACGAGCGTGGGCGAGAAGTATTTCGGCGACCAGCCGGAGAGGTCGATGTACACCTGCGGCTTGTGGAGGCACACCGAGATCGCTTCGTCCTGCCACGGAAACGACGGGTGCGCGAGGACGATCGGCAGATCGGGAAAGTCCACCGCGACGTCGTCGATCAGCATCGGCGCGCCGTATTTGAGCCGCACGCCTCCGCCGCCGCGCGCGCCGGTTCCGATCCCGCTGTGCCCGGTGTGAAAGATCACCGGCAGGCGCGCCGCTTCGAGCACTTCGTAGAACGGGTAGACGCTGCGATCGTTCGGCGCGAATTGCTGCAGCGGCGGATGCAGTTTGAAACCGCGCACGCCGCCGGCCGTGATCAGCCGGCTCGCTTCTTCCACCGCCTCGCGCCCGCGCGTCGGATCGACGCTGACGAACGGCAGGAGCACGTCGGGATGCGCCGCGGCGGCCGCCAGAACGTCCCCGTTCGGAACGACGCCGCGGCCCGAGAGCCGCTCGTCGACCGAGAACACGACGCACGCCATCTTGCGCGCACGATAGTACGCCGCGAGCTCATCCAGCGCGGTCGGTACCGTGCTCCTTCCGAAATACCGGCTCGCCGCCGCGCCGACGTCACCCTGCGCCGCATTCGCCGCCTCCGCGTGAACGTGCACGTCGATCGCGACGAGGCCGGCGACGTCGAGCATGCTATTCCTCGAGGGTCGTCACGTCGCCGAGATCCTGACCGGTCTCCTGCGCTTTGAGCAGCCGGCGCATGATCTTGCCGCTGCGCGTCTTTGGGAGTTTCGCGGTGAAGCGTATCGCGGAGGGCGTCGCGATCGGGCCAAGCTCTTGGCGCACGTGCGCCACCAGCTCCGCCGCCAACGCGTCGGAGGCTTCGTATCCGCTGCGAACCACGACGTAAGCGACGATCGCTTCGCCTTTGATCTCGTCCGGGACGCCGCAGACGCCGGCTTCGCCGCAGGCGGGGTGCGAGACGAGCGCGCTCTCGACGTCGGCCGTCGCGATGCGATGCGCCGCGACGTTGAGCACGTCGTCCGCGCGGCCGAGGATCGCGACAAAGCCGTCGGCGTCGATCGTCGCGACGTCGCCCGCGACGTAGGTTCCCCACCGAAAATACTGCTTGTACCGGTCCTCGTCGTTCCAGACGGTGCTGAACATGTGCGGCTGGGCGTTCTCGATCACCAGCAGCCCGCCCAGACCGCCGCGCGGGATCGCGTTGCCCGCGCTGTCGCGCAGCGAGAAGGCATACGGTCCGAGCGCTTTCCCGCTGCGATCCGGGCGCACGGCGGTGGTAGGGAAAAATCCGCACGCCGGCCCCGCGACCTCGGTCTGCCACCACTGGTTGTCGACGGCGACCCGGCCTCGGCCGATCGTCTCGTGGAGAAACCGCCACGCTTCGGGATTGAGGGGTTCGCCGGCGCAGAAGATCGCCTGCAGCGACGAGAGATCATACTGCGATGCCAGGTCGGGCCCGAGGCGCATCAGCATGCGCGCGAGCGTCGGCGCGGTGTAGAACTTGGTGACCCGGTAGCGCGCGATCGCGGCGTACACGGCGCCCGTGTCGGGAAAGTCGGCTGCCCCTTCGCGCAGGATGCAGCGATACCGGTTCGCGAGCGCGCCGTAGACCATCATCGTGTGACCGACGATCCAGCCGATGTCGCTCGTGCACCAATAGGCGTCGTCCGGCGTGATCCCGGTCGTTTCGGCGAGCATCGCGCTGCAGCCGACCAGATATCCGCCGTGCGTCATCACGACGCCCTTCGGCTTCCCGGTGGTGCCGCTGGTGTAGAGCATGAACAGCGGATGTTCGGCGCCCACGATCTCGGGCTCGCACGCCGAAGGCTGAGCGTCGCAGTACGCGTCGAAATCGACTTCGCGTGCGTCGCCTGCGACCGTCGTTTCGCGGCGGTAGACGACGATGCGCCGCACGAGCGCGAGACCGCGCACCGCCTCGTCCGCGATCGACTTGAGATCGAACGGGCGACCCTTGCGGTACGTGACGTCGCCGACGACGAGCACCTGCGCGCCCGCGTCGACGATGCGGTCGCGCAGCGCCGTAGCGCCGAGGCCCGCATACACCACCGAGTGGATCGCGCCGATGCGCGCGCACGCGAGCATCGCGACGATCCCTTCGATCGTCAAGGGCATGTAGATGCAGACCCGGTCGCCGCGGCGCACGCCGTCGGCGCGCAACGCGTTCGCGAACTGTCCCACGCGCGCGAACAGCCCCGTGTAGGTGATCGAGCGCTCGGTGCCGTCCTCGCACAGGTAGTCGTACGCGACCGCATCGGGATGCGACGCGGCGTGACGATCCAGGCACGACACGGTCGCGTTCAGCCGCCCGTCCGCAAACCAATGCTGGTCGTCGATCGCGCCACTGAACACGGTTCGCGGCGGCGTCTCCCAAGCAATCCGCTTCGCACGCTCCGCCCAATACGCATCGGTGTCGCGCAGCGCGTCGGCGACATACGCGTCTTGATCCGCAATGGGAAACCACTGCTCCACGCCCGGCGGCGGCGGAACGATCTCACCCGTGGAAAGCAATCCAGTTACATGGCGCTCCGCCCCAGGCTCCGCGCCCCCCACGCTTTGCGTGGGGCCCCCGGTCCGACCTCGCAACGACCCCTCGGCAGCGGCACGATCGTTCTGCGCTCGGTCCATCGCCTTTACGCCTTACACCTTGATGTAGTCGTGCTGGTCGATCACGGGGCCGTTCGGGCCGTTCGTGATGTGATAGGTGCCGAAGTACGAGCCCCGCGAGGAAGTCATCTCGACTTCGACGGTCGCGCCGTTCTGATTCGCGGACGTCGTGCGCATCGACGTAATTCGCGTGCCGCGATCGATGAACGCTTCTTCGGAGAGTTGGGCGTTCGTATCGCCGGGCGACGCGCCGAGCGCGGCATACGCGGCGTTTTCGTTGCCGGCGATCAGCGCCCCGAGATAGCGCCGCACCGTCGCTTCCGCTTGCGTGGTCGGGGCGGCTTGGGCGACGCGCGCGGCAGTCGTCGGCGGTATGGTCGGCAGCAGCGTCGGGTGCGGCGTCGGATGAACCGTCGGCCTCGCCGTGGGCGGCGCCGTCACGCGCGGCGCGAGCGTCTGGGTCGGGCGCGGGGTCGCGGTCGGAGGCGGAATCGGCGTCGCGGCCGCCGCGAGCGCCGCACGCGGCGACGCCGTCGGACGAGCGGTCGCGGTCGCAGCGGGGATCGCGGTTGCCGCCGCGGTCGCGGTCGGTGCGGGCGTCGGTGTCGGATTCGGTGTCGGCGTCGGTGTCGGGTGCGCGACCATCGTCGCGATCGCAATCGGACCGCGCGTCGCTCGCGCGACCGGCGTCACGGCCGGGAGGCTGCTCGGCGTCGACGCGGCGGTCGTGGTCGACGACGGGCCGCGATTTTGCAGCGCCGAGAGGAACGCGCCGATGCCGAGGCCGGCGACGACGACCCCGATCCCGAGTGCGATCGTCGGCAGCAAGCTCGAGCCTGATGACGACGGCGGCGGTGTGGATCGACGACGGCGAGGGGGCTCCGGCATTGCTTGCGGTGTTCGCGACGTCCGCCGCCGGTCCCGCGCCACACGGGAGGCGCGGCCCCGTTTCGGGAATGAGCATCGTCGGTATGCTCCGGGTCGCTGTCCCGATCGATGTGTCCGCGGTCGCACAGACCGCCTCCACCGCCTTCGCGCTCGCGACACCGTTGCGCGTCGGCGATCTGCTTACGGTCGCCGTCGTGGAAGCGCTCGGTCCGCGCGCACCGCAGGACAAGCGCGATCGCGTCCTTCGCTCGACGATCGAAGGGCTGCTCGCCGGGACCTACGTCGTTGAAATCGACGGCCGCATGTATTCCGATCCGGACGACGTCGCGGTATGCGCGGGCACCGCGACGCTGCGCTTCTTCCTGCGCGCGTTGCGCGCGGCGTGATCGAGAGCGGCGACGAAAAGCGCCTCCCGACGACGATCGGGGGGCTAGTCGACCTCGCCGCCGCGGCGTACCTCGAGCGTGCCCCGCTCTACCTCGGCCTGGCGCTCGCGGCTTTCGCGCTGCAGGCGGCCGTCGAGTTTGCTTTGCCGGCCTGGAACGTCGACACGCGCGAGGGAACGATCAAGGAGCTCACGCTGCAGTACTTGGCCGTTCTGCTCGACTCGGTCATCATCGCCGCCGTCGCACTTGGTGTCGCGACGCGGGTCGCCGGGAAAACCGCCGGACCGCGGGCAATCATCGTCGCGATGGCCGATCGTTGGCCGGCAGCGTTCATCGCGAACCTGGTCCAAACGATCATATTCCTCTACACGGCGGCTTTCGGCGCTGCCGGACCGCTGCCCGATCCGCCCGCCATCCTGTTGCTGACCGCGCCGCTGTGCTGGCTCCTGTGGGGCGCGCTCTCGTTGGCGCCGCCGATTGCGGCGCTCAGCCCCGAACGCGCGACGTCCGCGGCGATGCACGGCATCGTGCGGGCGGTGACCCTGTCGTTTCACCGCTCCAACCTCGCCCGGCTCGTCGTCGTGGCGTTCGCATCCGTCGTTCCGTTGATGCTCGAGACGATCCTGAGCGATCCGCGCTTTCACGTGACGCGCCAATTCTGGCTCAGCACTCCGATCGACGTGCTGACCGTCGGGCCGCTGGCGGCGCTCCAAACGGTGTTCGCGCTGGACTTCGCCCGTCGCGCCGGCGTGCTGTCAGCGCCGCGCCAATAGCCCTGTCCTGAGCCGCTCGAAGGGGCTACTTCGCGGCGAAGAATTGCCCGCGACGGGTCAGCACGAGCTCGGCGTAGAGCGCGTTCGGCCAGGCGAAGTCTTCGCGCGTGTACGATTCCGGCCAATCGGCGTTGAACGACTCGTGCAAGCGGTGGTCGCCGGTGTCGGAGACCGCGATCCAGGAGAACACGCGATCGACTTCCCGGTCGTCGGTCGCGGTCAGCGCCTGCACGCAGAGCGCCAGCGGCCAAACGTACCCGTGCGGCGTGTGCGGACTCCCGATGCCTTGCGCGAACTTCCCCCGGAAATAGTACGGGTTGCGGTCGGAGAGCGCGAAACGCCGGGTCGCCAAGTAGAGCGAGTTCGTCTTGGGGAGATACCCGAAGTACGGGATCGACAGCAACGAGGGGACGTTGGCGTCGTCCATGACGTTGGCGTGGCCGAGACCGTCGACTTCGTAGGCGTAAATGCGCCCGAACGGTTTGAGCACAAGTGTCCCATACTGTTCGATTCCGCGCTGGATCTCCACCGAGAGGCCCCAGGCGTTGCGCGCCATCCCGTCGTCGCGCCACACGTCGCGCGCCACGTTGGTGAGGTCCTTCATGACGACCACAGCGAACATGTTGACCGGAACGTTGAAGTGGTAGCGGACGGGATCGTCCGACGGACGGAATCCGCTCCAGACCATGCCGGTGTAGCGCACCGGGCTGCCGCGGCCGTTGTTCGCGAGCTGTGAATGCGTGTAGTGCGAGCGCTGCGGGTGATGCTGCTCGTCGCGCAGCGTCGCCAGCACGCGCCCAAACGCGCGCCGGACCGTCGGCGTGAAGATGCTGCGATCGCCGGTCTGGCGATAGTATTCGTACGCGAACCAGATCGGATACAGCAGCGAATCGACCTCGAATTTGCGCTCGACGACCCCGTAGTTGCGCGAGAACGCGTTCGCGTACGGATCGATCAGGATGTACTTCGCCTGGCGTGCGACGACGCCGCGCAGGGTCGACTGCACGTCCCCGTCCCGCTGCGAGAGGCTGATGTAGGGCCGTACGGTCGCGCTGGCGTCCCGCAGCCACTCCGAGTCGATGTCGCCCGTCGAGACGTATGTCGTGCCGTCGCGCTGAACGAGCGCATGACGCTGGATCGTCTCGTCGAAGGCGGTCAGGTACAAACGGTCCAGCTTGGCGTTCAGCGTCGGGCTGAGCGTCAGCCCTTCGCCGGCACGGACCGGCATGGCTGCGCCGATGGCGATCGAAAAGATGATCGCCAGCGAGCAGATTCGGCCGATAAATCGTTTCAGCAACTCAACATTCGTATCGGCACGTTTCCGTAGTACCATAAACCGGGAACGTAAAACCCTCCACCCCCGTCCGAGGCTCCAGATGAATTTCCGCCGCGCAGTCGTCGCCGGCACATTTGTGCTCCTGGCCGCCGTCGCGGCGTCCGCCGCGGCCGCCCGTGCGGACGAACCCTACTCGGTGACTGGGCGTGATGTCTTCCGGGTCGGCAATGGCGAGGTGCACAGTGAAACGGTGTACCACGGCGTGCAACGCCTGTCCATAGCTCATTCTTCGAGCGGCACCACGTACGCGGCGCGGGTGGAATACGACAAGGACGGGGACGGCGGCAAGCAGCATGCGACGGCTTCATATACTTCGACGCTGCTGCCGTCCGGCGAGTTGCGCGATGGTCCGTCGCGCGATCCCGACTACCTCACAGTACTGAATCAGCCGTTCGCGGTGCAGCTCGACAAACCGACGATGCGTGACTTGAATCACGTCAAGCGGCCGGTTCCTTTCGATTTTCCCTCGCCGATGACGGGCGCGCCGTTGCGCGGCACCCTGCGGCGCCTGCCGGATGCCGTCGTCGCGGGCGTGCGCGCGATGGGCATCGCGTTCGAGGCGACCGGACCGCTCCACGGCGCACTGCCCGAGCGTCCTGCGATGGCGCTGGCCGGAACGATCAAAATGAAGGGGACCGCGTACTACGCGTACGAGACGGCACTGCTGGTGTCGCTCGAAGCGACGCTTGCGATCGAGGGGAACATCGACGACAGCGCCCGCCGCGCCCCGGTCTCGATCGTATTCGCCCGCTCGATCCGAGCGGGGACCGGCCAGCAGGCCGGCGGCTCACCGGCCCCACGCCAGGCAGAGAAGCAGCACTAGGGGCGCCCGCCCGACCCGAGGGCGATCTCGACTCTATACGGAATGGGCGCAACCGGCACTCGGATGGGTCAGGTCTACGACCCTGATGAGTGCGCTAGCAGCACCGATCATCGGAGAC
>JAQBPM010000297.1 GCA_028287525.1 Vulcanimicrobiota bacterium
GCGGCAGCAGCAGACGAGGAGATTGCGGAACGGCGGCCTACCACTTTCGGGCGATGCTGCTCGTCTTCATCACGATCCTCGAGGCGCTCGCCGGGCTTCGCGCGATCCTGCGGATGCTCGCGACGGCGGGCGGCGCACCGCTCGCGCGCGGTGTCCAGATCGCGCCCGCGACGCTCGCCGCGATCGTCCCGGTGCTCGATGAAGAGCACCGGCTCGGCGCGTCGCTTGCGGCGCTCGCATGCTCCGGGACGGAACTTGGCGAGATCGTCGTGGTCGACGGCGGCTCGACCGACGGGACGCGCGCCGTCGCGCAAGCCGCCGCGGCACGCGACCCGCGCGTGCGCTTCATCGACGCGGCGCCGACGCCGCCCGGCTGGAACGGCAAAGCGTGGAATCTCGAAACCGGGCTGCGCGCGACGACCGCGCCCTGGATCGCGACCGTCGATGCGGACGTGCGGGTCGGTGCAACCCTGCTCGGTGACGCGGTAGCGCGCGCGCGCGCCGACGATCTCGTCGCGCTCAGCGTCGCGACGCGCCAAGAGCTGGCCGATGCCGGCGCAGCGCTGCTGCATCCCGCGCTGCTCGCCACGCTCGTGTACCGCGCGGGCCTGCCGAACGTCGCGACGAGCGATCCCGCGCGCGTGCAGGCGAACGGCCAAGTCTTCGTCGCGCGCCGGTCCGCGCTGACGAGCGCCGATGCGTTTCGCGCCGCGCGCGCGTCACGCTGTGAAGACGTCACGGCGGCGCGCGTGCTCGCAGCCGCGGGGGGACGCGTCGGCTTCTACGAGGGCGACGCGGTCGTGCGCATGCACGATTCGTGGCGCGACTGCGCCGCGAACTGGCCGCGTTCGCTGACGCTGCGCGACGGTTTCGTGCGGCCCGCTCGCTTGGCGTTGAGCCTCGCCGAAGTGCTGTTCGCGCAGGCGCTTCCGCTGCCGACGCTGATCGCGCTCCTCGCGCTGGGGGACCGCGTTCCGTTTTCGCGCGTCGCGACGGGGATCGCCTTCGCGCTCGTCGCCGCGCGTTTCGGCGTGTTGGCCGGCACGCGCCGCGCCTACGTCAACCCGCCGCTCGCGTACTGGCTCTCACCGCTCGCCGATCTCCCGGCGCTCGCGCTGCTGGTGCGCAGCGCGCTTCGCCGCACGCACGTCTGGCGCGGCCGCACGCTCGTCACGGAAAGCGCCGCATGAAGCGCGTCGCCTGGACCTTCACCGCGCTGCACGCGTTCGCGCTGGCGGTCGGCTTGTTCGGAATCCTCGTCGCGATCCCACACCCGCAGCTGTGGGCGGGCGACGCGAACGGCGCGGCGGTCTACGCATTCGCCATCGGGCGCACGGGCGGCACGGCGATGTTCCTGGGCGCCATCGCGATGCTCGCGTACGGCTTCTTCGCGCTGGGCACGCGGCGCACGCTGCTCTTCTTCTGCGCCGCGGCGGTGCTCTCGGCGGCAGCCGAATTGACCGGAACGAAAACGGGCTGGCCGTTCGGCGGCTACGAATACACCGACTTCCTCGGGCCCAAACT
This sequence comes from Vulcanimicrobiota bacterium, assembly GCA_028287525.1. Classification (GTDB taxonomy): domain Bacteria; phylum Vulcanimicrobiota; class Vulcanimicrobiia; order Vulcanimicrobiales; family Vulcanimicrobiaceae; genus Vulcanimicrobium. The sequence continues at coordinate 1,525 of JAQBPM010000297.1, forward strand.
GCTCGGACGCGTGCCGGTCGCCGTGCCGCTGTCGTGGTTTTACCTGGGGTTCGCGTCGTTCGTGCTCGGTGACGCGATCGCCGCGCACCGCGCGCCGCGGCATCGCACCCTGTGGTCGATCCTGCTCGGGACGTGGCTGCTCACCGCATGGGATCTCGTCCTCGATCCGTCGATGGCGGCGCCGCAGATGCAGTACATCCACTTCTGGATCTGGCACGAAACCGGCCCGTACTTCGGCATGCCGCTGCGCAACCTCGCCGGCTGGTTCGCGACCGGACTCCTCTTCATCACGCTCGGACGTTTGGCATGGAACGAGCGCGCAGCACCGCGCGCGCCCGTCGCGCTGCCGTTCGTCGTCTACGCCGTGAACGTCGGGTGGTCGATGGTGTTGAGCACCGCGGCCGGGATGTGGCCCACGGCGCTCGCCGCCGTCGTACTCGCGCTTGCGCCGGCGGCGCTGGCGCTCGTCCGCGACAAGCGCGAACGGCCCGAAGCGGCGTTCGCGTGACCGCCGTCCACCGCGCCGCGCCGTATCCACCGCCCGGGATGGTCGGCCCGCGGCTGATCGCGGCGTGGGCGCTGCGCACGCAGACGTCGTCGGTTCGGGTCGACGGCATCGAGCACGTGCCGCGCGACGGCCCGGTGCTGCTCCTCGCGCGCCACTACCACCATCTGCTGGACGGCGCGGTCGTCGTCGCGCACCTTCGACGCCCGGTGCACATCGTGGTCGGACTCGACTGGACCGCCGGCGCCGGGCAACGGCGCTGGATGGAGCGCGCGTGCCGCTGGGCGCGCTATCCGGTCATCCTGCGGCCGGCGACGACCGGAACGCGCGGCGGCTACGACGCGCGCGAGACGTCACGCTATCTGCGCAGCGGCCTCGGCGATGCGGCGAACCTTCTGCGCGACGGACGCGTCGTGCTGGTCTTCCCGGAAGGCTATCCGGTGATCGATCCGGCCGCGTCGGAGGCTGCGCCGCGTCGGCCGGGAGACGAAGGGATGCTGCCGTTCGCGGCGGGGTTCCGTACGATTCTCGCGGCGGCGCAACGGCGCGGAGCGCGCGACGTCACGGTCGTGCCGCTCGGGTTCCGCTACGAACGCGTCGGCGCACGCTGGAACGTGACCGCGCGCTTCGGCGTACCCCTCGCCGTTCCGGCAGCCGTTGACGATGCGGAGCGCGCCGTGCGCTCGCTTTCGCAGTGAACGGTGGGTTCTCCGTGAGAGAACTGCCATCTCGGGCAAACTCTCCCTATCTTGCGCTCACGTCGATCCTCCGCCGCAGCGGTCCTGACCGCCGTCCCCGAAGCCGACCGCACGCATGCGTTCGTCGGCGAGCTCCGCTCGCTCGTGAAAGCAAGCTACGTCATGCTTGCGCGCTACGATCAGAGCGGCGTCCAAAGCGAGGTGGTGCTTTCGGAGAGCCACGGCAACACCGCACAGCAGACCGAATGGCTGCAAGCCGAGCGCTTGCTCCAGTCGCGGAGCGAGGGGATACTGCCTCGGATGACCGACGCCCTGATCGCGCTGGACGGGATGCACGGCCTCGTCGCCGTGTACGGCGTCGACCGATCGATCTTCGGGATCGCGATCGTGGCGCGCCCGCGCGCGTTCACGGCAGAGGAGCGCGCCGAGCTCGAGGGGACGCTGCGCTCCGGCTCGGAGCTGATGCGCCGGCTCTCGACCTTCGAAGGCGAGGAGAGCGCGTTGGAGCGTACCTCCGAGCGCGCCTCGCCGGCCCAGTTCGTGCTCGACCGCGACTACCGCATCGAAGCGCGCTGGATCCCGTCCGGCGACGAGAGCGACGCTCTGCAGAACATCCTCGAACTCTGCGGGAACCGGCTGCCGCCGGTGATCGAGCAGACGGTGCGCGGCCTGACGAAGTCGTGGACCGACGACCCCGCCACGTGGGAGCCGGGCCTGGCGATTCCGCTTCCGTTCATGGTCGTGCGAACCGCTCCGCTGACCGGCGCGCACGGCGTGAAGATCGGGCTCCTGATCGAACGCTATCGCTCGCGCAACCCGCTGCGCTTGGCGGCGGAGAAGTTCGGCATGAGCTCGCGCGAGCTCGAAGTGCTCTCGCTCGTCCTCAAGGGCTTCGGCACCCCGCAGATCGCGATCGCACTCGACATCGCCGAATCGACCGCTCACGACCACGTCAAGCGCATGATGCTCAAGACGCACGCGCGCAATCGGGTGGAGCTCGCCGCGAAAACGCTCGGCTGGCGCGGCGCCTGAGCGCCGAGCGAGAATGAGACCGGGATGGATCGCGGTCGCGACGATCGTCGCGGCCGTGCTGTTCCGGCTGGCCACGAGCGAGACGGTCTACGAGCTCACCTCGCCGCCGGATTGGTCGTGGCACGTCCTCTTGCGCAAGACGTACAGCATCGGCGCGTTTGCGCTGCTCGGGTTCACCGCCGACAAGGCGCTCGGTCCGAGCACCCGTCCCGCGCTGCGCGCCGCGCTGCTGGTCGCGGCGTATTCCGGCGCGATCGAGATCGCTCAGGCGTGGGGCGGTTCGCACGAGGGGCTCCGCTGGAACGCGTTCGACGTTCTCTGCGGCGCCGTCGGCGGCTGGCTCGGCGTCACCGCGGAGCGCATCGTGCGCGCGCGTCGTCGAGCGTGACCGTGTCGCCGTCGACCGGTCAGCTGCCGTTCGCGAGCGCGCGCACCAGCCGGCTGCGCAGCCTGCGCGCGATCCATGCCGGCTTGCGCCAGTCGTAGCGAACGACCTTTCCGTCGACGACGCCCATCTTGCCGTTGAAATTCACGGTGTGGATCCCGTCGCGATAGCGTGACGACGGGGACGGCTGGATGCGGCGCACGAGCGTTTCGCGGTATTCGCTCGGCGTGAGCACGTCGATGCGCGCGATCGTCAATCCGCAGCCGTACGAGGTCGAACAGTCCTGTCCGGGGCGGTACAGCACACCCTCGACGGTGAACGGCTGACCCGCCGGACGCGCGCTCGTCACGTCAACCACGACGGGATTCATCGCATGCGGCGTCCACGGGCCGTCGATCGACACGGCATGGTACGCGAAGAGCGCTTGATTTTCGCCGCGCTCAACCCGCGTGCACAGCGCCCACCAGCGTCCGTCGTGCCGAAAGATCGTCGTGTCGATCGCGTCGGTCGCCGGCATGATCGCCCGCGCGCGCTCCCAGCGATCGGGAAAACGAACGCAGCGGTAGAGCGCCACCTCGTTGCGCGCGCGATTCTCCGGCACGAGGTAGAGCTCGCCGTCGATCTCCAGCGGATAGGGATAGCTGAGGTGCGTCGGGATGTCGATCGCGCGAAAGCGTCGCGCGATCCCATCGTTCGCATCGAGGACGAGCGCGTCAACCACGCCCCGGTTGCGCCGGTAGTCGAACTCCTCGACGAACACCACGCGCAGCCCGTCGCGTTCGACGAAGAACGGGTCGGCGATGAACGTCGTCGACGCCGGCGGCGGGAGCCAGCGGATCTGGAGCGGCGCGCCGTTGAGCAGCGTTTTCGGCCCGCCCTCGACGAAGCCGACGTTCCACTCGACGACCTCGAAGAACCGGTCGCGCAGCACCGATGCCGCGCGCGCGCCGAGCGCGCCCGCGAACCGCACCGCATCGAGCGGCGGAAGCGACGGCGTGCGCCGCAGCCGCGGCGGTTCGAGCGCCGGCGCAGATTCGACGCCGTTTGCGAGCGCTGCCAGCACCGTGCTCGGCCAGCGCGCGGCTTCGAGCAGCGCGAGGCGGAGCGTCGTACGGTACGACGCGCCGACGCCGAAACGCCCGCTGCGCAGCGTTTCGCTGCTGCCGTTGCGGCGGGAGACGAGCGAAATCTCGACCGTGTCGGCTCCCTGCGCGATCTCGCGCGCGAACGGCAGCGCGGCGTCGTCGGAGCGGTCGAGGCGAAACGACCAGATGCCGTGCCTCGCATTCGCGTCGACCTCGCCCGTCGAGGTGAGGTCGAGGACGATTGCCCCGGCCTCAAGCGTCGCACCGGCGTCCGGCACGACGTGCGACCGCGCGAGCACCGCACCGCCGAGCCGCCGCGCGAAGCGATGCAGCGGACGGCGCGGCGGGGCTTGGGTCTGCACGATCCGAACGTCGACGCCGGGCGCATCGCGCAGCGCGTCGATGCACGAGCGCTGCCACGCGGCGATGCGCTCGCCTTCGACGGCGACCACGACGATCACGCGGCCATAAGCGTTCGTCGGCCCTGGATTGCCATTGGGAACACCCTTTCTCCCTGCGACCGTGTTTCCACGCCTACGCCTCCGTTGCTTCGGGGTCCACTTCGACCTGCGGCTTCGAGGTGAGACCCGGGCGGATCTCGGCGTTCGTGATCTCTTCGTCGGGAAAGAAACGGGTCAACAGGACGCGGATGATTCCGGCGATCGGTACCGCGATGAGCAGCCCGAGGAACCCGAACACGTGCGCGCCGATCATCAGCGAGAAGATGACCGCGAGCGGCGTCACCTTCACCGTGCTGCTCACGATGCGCGGAGCGAGCAGGTGGGCTTCGATCTGGTTGATGATGGTGAACGCGATGACGACGAAGACCGCGCTCGGCCAGCCGTTCGAGAACAGCGCCACCAGCGTCGCGGGGATCGCGCCCGCGAAGGGCCCCACGTACGGTACGACGTCGGCAACCCCGGCCCACAGCCCGATCAGGACGGCGTTTGGAACGTGCAGCAGCAGCAATGCGGCGACCGCCAGCGCAGCGACCGACGCAGCCACGAGCAGCTGCCCGCGCACGAACCCGCCGATCACCGCGTCGATGTCGCCTAAGATGTCGATCGCCGTCTCGCGTTTGCTCGCCGGGACGAGCCGCGCGAAGAACCGCTTGATCGTCGCCGATTCGGCCAGCATGTAGATCGAGACGACCGGAATCGCGATGGTCAGCGCGCCGACGGTGATGGCAGAGAGCAACGCGTTGACGACGCGGAGCGAGAGCGACGCCGCGAACTGCTGCAGCTGCGCCGAGAGCTGACGCGGAACTTTCGCGACGTAGCCGCGCAGCTCCGGCGGCAAATGCGTGATGATCGGATTGTGCGTCGTGGAGAGATACTGCTCGACGACTTGCCGCATCGCCGGGATCGACCCGACGAGCGCCCGGAATTGCGTCACCAGCGTCGGCACCAGCAGCCATAACCCGACGACGATGACGAGCCCGATACCGACGTACACGATGGTGAGCGCGAGCCAGAGCGGCAAGCGCCGGTTGAGGGCCTGCACCATGGGCAGCACCAGATACGCGACCAGGATGCCGCCGACCGCGATCACGGTCACGTCGCCGAACCCGACGGCGTACTCGACGAACTTCGCGAGGATCAAGTAGCCGAGAACGATCGCGCCGAGCAGCTTGAACCACGCGTCGGCGCGCGGCCTCCACCAGGGCTCGGTCTTCTCGCGTGGGGGAGCGGCCATCACCTCCGTCCTACCCAGGGATCAACCGAGGGAGTCCATCTCCCGAGCCGGAAATCTCGCATTCAGCAACTGCGAGGGTGTGTTTTGCGCGAAGAACACTACGATATCGTGATCGTCGGCGCGAGCTTGGGCGGCGTCGCGGCCGCGTTGCGCGCGAGCGCCCTCGGCGCGAATGTTTGCCTCCTGGAAGCGTCGAGCTGGGCCGGCGGCCAGTACAGCGGTCAAGGCCTCACCCGCGGCGACGACAACCAGTACGTCGACCAAGGAACCTCCGGGGCGCGCGGCGTCGGTTCGACCGCGCTGTATCGCCGCTTTCGCGAGGGCGCGCGCGCGTTCTACAGCGGCAGCTTCGCGCTCTCGGCCCAAGGGAAGGCGATGAAGCCGTTCGATCCGGGCGCGCCGACGCAGCACTTCGCGACGAACCTGCGGATCGCGCCCCGCGCCGCGCACGACGTCCTGCTCGCGATGCTCGCCGGAACGCATCCGGCGGTGACGGTGCGGCTCCAGACACCGGTCCACGCCGCGGAGCTCGCGGGAAACCGCGTCACGGCCGTGCGCGCGCGGCCCTTCTACGGCGTGGAGACGCGCTACCACGCGTCCTTCTTCCTCGACGCGACCGACCTCGGCGAGCTGCTGCCGCTGGCGAACGTCCCGCATCGCGTCGGCGCCGAGAGCACCGCGCAGACCGGCGAACCGTTCGCCCCCGCGACGCCGCAGCCGGCGTGGCTCCAGCCGATCACGGTACCGATCGCGCTCGAACTACGGCCTACCGGCGAAAACCACACGATCCCGAAGCCGGACTTCTACGACGAGATCGTCGCGGCGCGCAAGTTCGCGCCGCACTTCACGAGCATCTTCCGCATCACGCAGGACGACTCGCTTTTCAACTACCGGCAGTTCATCGCCAAGGACAACTTCGCCGACCCGGCCTTTCCGTACGACGTCACGACGATCAACGACGATCAGAACGACTACACGGTGCGCTCGATCCCCAGCGGCAATCCCGCGCAGGACGCGCAGACGATCGCGGCCGCGCGCGCGCGCTCGGTCGCGTACGCGTACTACCTGCAGA
>JAQBPM010000332.1 GCA_028287525.1 Vulcanimicrobiota bacterium
GCGATGCGGACTTCGTCGCGGTCGTCGAACGGGCGCGTTTCGTCGCCGACGATCTGGTAGGCTTCGTGGCCTTTGCCGGCGACGATCACGGTGTCGCCGGCCTGCGCCTGTACGATCGCGCGGCGAATCGCGGCCCGGCGGTCGAGCACGATGTCGGTCCGCTCGAAACCGTTGGCGATCGACTTCGCGATCTGCAGCGGATCTTCCGAGCGCGGATTGTCGGAGGTGACGATGACGTGGTCGGCGAGCCGGGCCGCGATCTCGCCCATCTGCGCGCGCTTCCCGGGATCCCGGTCGCCGCCGCACCCGAACACGACGATCAAGTTGCCGCGCGTCGTCTCCCGCGCCGCGACGAGCACGTTCTCGAGCGCGTCCGGCGTGTGGGCGTAGTCGACGATCGCCTCGATGCCGAACGCGCCGATGCGCTCCATGCGGCCGGGGACGGCGCGCGTCGCGGCAAGACCGCTCACGATCGTCACGTCGTCGATCCCCAGCGCCCGCCCGATCCCGAACGCGGCCAACGCGTTTCGCACGTTGAACCGGCCCGGCAAGGCGACGGTGACGCGCAGTGCGCCGAGGTGGAACGTCGACCCGTCGCCGTCCAGCTGCACGTCGGTCGCACGGAGCTCCGCCTCGGCGTCGATCGCATAGGTCGTCGCGCCGGGGATTCCGCGCGCGAAGACCGCTCCCGCGGCATCGTCGAGGTTGATCACCGCGCGCGGCGCCAGATCGAACAGGCGGCGCTTCGCCGCGACGTACCGTTCGAACGTGCCGTGAAAATCGAGATGGTCGCGCGTGATGTTCGTCAGCGCGGCGACGGCGAAGCGCACGTGGTCGACGCGATTCAACGCGAGCGCGTGAGAGGAGACCTCCATCGCCACCGCGCGCGCGCCCGCATCGCGCATCGACGCGAGCAGCGCCTGCAGGTCGATCGCGAGCGGCGTGGTGTTCGAGAGCTCCCAGCGCCGATCGCGAAACGCGCCGCCGAGCGTTCCGATGACGCCGCACGGAATCCCGGCAGCTTCGAGCACGTCGCGCAGGAGGTGCGTGGTGGTCGTCTTGCCGTTCGTTCCGGTCACGCCGATCACGGCGAGCGACTGCGAGGGCCGATCGTAGAAAGCGTCGGCGAGCGCGGATGCCGCCACCCGCGTATCCGGGACGACGACCACCGGCACGCTGACCTGGAGCTCGCGCTCGGCGACGATGACCGACGCGCCGCGCGCAATCGCGCCGGCGACGTACGCGTGGCCGTCGAACCGCTCGCCGCGCAGCGCGACGAACATCGTCCCCGGCTCGGCGGCGCGCGAATCGGAAGAGATTGCTTCGACCAGCGGCGGAAGTTCGCCGACGACGCGCGCGGCCGGCAGGGCCGCAACGAGTCTCGCCGTCTCTCGCATCAGCGAATGCCTTTCGTCGCTGCGCCGTGGGAGACCAAGCGTGGCGGAGCGGCGGGCATGATGCCGGCGTGCAGCATTGCGGCGCGCGCGAGCTCGGCGAACACCGGTGCGGCGACCTCCGAGCCGTAGATCGAACCGCGCGGGCGCTCGACCTTCACCAGGATCACGTAACGCGGGCGTTCCGCTGGAATCATCCCGATGAACGACGCGACGTACGCGCCGGGCTCGTAGCGCCCGTTTTCGACGACTTGCGCCGTTCCGGTCTTGCCGGCGGTCGTGTAGCCTGCAACCCGAGCGGTCTGCTTGCCCGTCCCGCGGACGACGACCGCGCGCAGATACCGCATCAGCGTCGCCGACGTGCCCGCCGAGATCGCGCGCCGCTCCACCTCGGCCGGGTAGCGATAGAACACGTTCCCGTCGGCGTCGGCGAGCGCGTGCACGATGCGCGGGCGCAGCAGCGTCCCGCCGTTGGCGATCGCCGCATAGGCGCGCACCAGCGCGAGCGGCGTGGTCGAGATGCCGTGCCCGAACGAGATCGTCGCGAGCTGCGAGCCGCTCCACTCCTCCGGCGGATCCAGAATCCCCGGATTTTCGCCGGTCAGTTCGATCTGCGTCGGCGATCCGAAGCCGAACGCGCGGATCGTGCGGTACATCGCGCGCTTACCGACCGACAACCCGATCTCGGCGGCGCCGACGTTGTGCGAGTACGCGATGATGTCTTCGACCGATTCGGTCCCTGCGTTGCCGGCCATCAGGCCGTCCTCGGCGTTGCGGATCGTGCGGCCGCCGACGAGCAGCGCGTCGCGTGCCGGGAATCGCGCATCGGAGGCGACCTTCCCGCTCTCCAGCGCCGCGGCGGCCGTGATCAGCTTGAACGTCGAGCCGGGCTCGTACGCGTCGGCGATCGCGCGGTCGCGCCAGCTGTCGCTGGGAAACGCGTTGAAGCGGGCTGGTTCGAAGTCGGGGACGTTCGCCACGGCGAGCAGTTCGCCGGTCCACGGGTCCATGACGATCGCGGTCCCGCTCTTCGCGTGCCAGCGTTTGACGCTCGCGCGCAGCAAGCGTTCGGATTGGAACTGCAGGTACGGGTCGAGCGTCGTGACGATCGAGCGTCCGGGTACGGCGCGGTCGACGACGTGCGTCTCGCCGAACGGAATCGCGCGGCCGAATTGGTCGGCCTCGATGCGCATCCGTCCCGGCGTCCCGCGCAGCAGCCCGTCGAACGCATACTCGAGACCGTCGAGCCCGTTTTCGTCGGTCCCGGTGAAGCCGACGACCGTCGATGCGAGCCGGCCCGATGCGACGAAGCGCAGCCCCGTCTCTTCGCCCTTCGTCTCGATCCCGGCGATTCCGAGCGCGTGCACCTGCTCGGCGACCTCGTGCGGAACCTTGCGCGCGAGCCAGCGGAACTGCAGCTTCTCGCGCAGCGCGGCCTCGATCCGCGCCGCCGGGAGATGGAGAACCGGCGCGAGCTTCTGCGCGGCGCGCGGGTCGACGACGTTGGACGGAACGGCATAGATCGACTCGGACGGCAGGGAGCGCACGAGCACGCCGCCGTCCCGGTCGAGGATAGCGCCGCGCCGCGCGAACGACTCCACCGTCTCGTCGTGCTGCGCCAGTGCGGCCCGGGCCAGCCGAGGACCGTCGTGCACCTGAACGACGCCGAGCCGAGCTGCCAGCGCGCAGGCAAGCGCGCAGACGAAGACCAGCGACATCTTCGCGCGCATCGGTGCGACGCGAGCGAACGCCCGCGTCGCCATGTCAGCGGGCTCCCGTCATATCACGGATCGAGATGAGCGATCCAGCCGAAGAACGCGATCCCTTGCGGTTTGGTCTGCGCCTTCGGAGCTGGGACGGAGACGACCGCATACACGTGAGGATCCGACAGCTTCAGCTGGGCAGCGAGCCCGGCCAGGCGCTCGGGCGACTTCAGCCGCGCGATGCGATCCTCCAGCCGCTGGGTCTCCTCGATCAGCGTCGCGCGTTCGTGCGCGCTGCGCGAGACCGCATAGTTCAGCGAGGTGATGTTCGACGTGCCGGTCACGTAACCGAGCGCCATCACGAGCAGCAGCACGGCGAGGCTGATCACGGCGAAGACGGGCCGATGGATGCGCCTGCGCGTGCGCCGCACGCGGCGAACGGTCGCCGCGCGAACGCGTTCGACGTGACGCGGCGGCTCCGCGAGGCGCGGCTGCGCGATCACGATTCCACCTCCACGCGTTCCGCGACGCGGAGCTTCGCGCTGCGCGAGCGAGGGTTCGATGCCAGCTCGTCGGCTTGGGCGACGATCGGCTTGCGCGTCACGGCGTGCGCGCGCGGGTCTTCGCGGAAGGTGTGCTTCACGATGCGGTCCTCGAGCGAGTGAAAACTGATCGCGGCGACCCGCCCGCCGGGTACGGTGCGATCGAGCGCGGCGGAGAGTCCGTCGCGCAGGGCGCCGAGCTCGTCGTTGACGACGATGCGCAGCGCTTGAAAGGTGCGTGTGGCCGGATGGATCTTGCCATGGCTGCGCACCGCGCGCGCGACGA
>JAQBPM010000344.1 GCA_028287525.1 Vulcanimicrobiota bacterium
ACCCTGAAACGCCGTCGGTTTGATTCGCGTGTCGGACGAGCTCGTCCACGGCGTGTTGAAAACTTGATCGCCCAGCTTGACCGACAGGCGCGGGTCCTTATACTGCACGTACGCTTCGTAGAGCGCGTTGAGCGCAAAGCCGGGCAGCGAGTCGTCGGGATTCAGCGCCGGCGCCTTCACCTTTCCGCACGGGGCGCTCAAGTGCGCGATCGGACTCGCGCAACCATCGGTCGGCTCGGCAACCAGGTACGATGCGCCGACGGAGAACGGCGTGTGTCCGAAGCGGTACTCGCCGTGCAGGCCCAGACCGAGCTCAATCGACTGCTGATTGACTTGGCCGGAGCCGCCGATCGCTTTGCTCGCGTTCTGCCGCGTGAAGTCATACGCGCGAAAGAAGCCGCGAAACGAGAGCGGGTGCAGCGCCGCTGGAGGCACGGGCAGCGGCGGCGCCGGTGACGGCGAGGGCGGCGGCGATGATTGCGCGCCGGCCGGTGCAGCGAGAAGCACGAGTGCCGCAAAGAGCGAGCCGATGAACGGCGCACCGCGCGGTTGCGAGAACGCGGATTTCACTAACACAGTAACCGGAGTACGCCGCCGGCATGGTCAGCGGTTCGTCGTGGTTCAGCTTCCCGGCGCCGTCCAGCGGCGGCCGTCCGCGAACGTGACCGACGTGACGGCGCAGGCGGCCCCGTCGGTGCCGTACATGCCGGTGAAGTTGTCAAAGAGCTTTTCGATCAGGACACCCTTGCTGAAGATACCGCGGTCGGTCACGATCCCATGCAATCCGTCGTGCGCCACGTCGAACGTGACCTGCGTCGCGACCGCGTCATCGGTGTTGTGAAACGAGAGCTGCAGCAAACGGATCGGGATCGGCGGAACGATCCCGGCGACGCTCGCGGGATTGTAGAGATCGCCGAGCGTGCAGGTGCTGATCTCGACTGGCGCCTTGGCCTCGAAGCCCGCTTGCGGCAGCGTCAGCGCGCCGGCCGCGGCGATGAGCGCGAAGATGTGTTGCATGACGAACGCAGTACGCCGCCGCCGCGCGCGCGGGTTCTGACGGTTTGTCAGCCTATGATCTTTGGGCCACTACGACAGTCTACGGGAAGCGCCGGTCGAGCGTGAATACGTAACCGCTGGAGCCCGCCGGCGGCGCGAGTGCTTGGAGCGCGAAGTTGGTCGGGCCGATCGGTGCGGCGGGCGCTTGGACTCCGACCGTGCGCGCGCCGGTGCCGGCATCGAACAACGTGAGCTGCACGGCCGACGAGGCCGACGCATCGTAGGCGAGCGCGATGCTTTGGCGCGTGCCGGCGAGCGGGTCGGTCGACTCCGCGAACGAGAACGCGAGCTTGTCGCCGAGCGCGCGCGAAGCGCCGGCGGAAAATCCTCCGGTCAACCCCGCATTGAAGGTGAAGGTCGAGAACCCGAGTGATTTCCCGACGCCGCTGGAAAACGGCTCGAAGAGGCCGCGAGTGAACTGCTGATCGATGTAGCCGACTGCGACGCCCTGCAGGGGATTCGATCCGCCGGCGAGGCCCGGTGTCGCGGCGACGCCGCGCACCGCGCCAAGCGCCTGTGCGTTGACGAGCAGCCCGATGATCTGCGCCTTGTCGTATGCAGGTCGCGACGAAAGATCGAGCGCAAGGCCCGTCGCGGGGCCGTGCGCGTGGAGCAGCACCTCGGTCGACGGATCTGGGACTTGCGTAGTTGCCGTCACGTCGACGTCGGGGATGAACCCCAAGCCCGGATCGAACGCGACCTCCGCGCGCTGCAGAATGAAGGTGCGATAGAGGCTGATAGTGCCGTCCGTTGAGCTGAAGTTGCCGGCTAGGGCCGGCTGGGCGAGCGTACCGCTGACGTGCACGCTGCCGCGCGCGCCGACGTCGACGTTCGCGCTCTGCACGCGGTCGTCGGTCGTCGCTGCGACGGTGAGGTCGAAGGCCACCGGCAAAGGCACCCCGGTTCGATTTTTCGCGGGGGCAGTGGGAAGCAGCGCGTTGAGCGGAACGCGAGCGTGCGAGAACGCGAGATCGCCGCCGATGACGAGCGACGTGCCGGGGTCGCGGCGTAGCGACAGCGTGCCGTCCATCTTCCCGCGAAAATACCGCGGAAGGTCGAGCCCGACGTTCTTTTCGCGCGTGTCGATGCGCATCGCGAGCGAACGCACGGGGTCGCGCAGGTCACCGACCGACGCGACGCCGCCGCCGTCAATCGCGCCGCCGCCGATGTCCGCATGCAGCGTGCGAATAGTCGCGCGTCGGCCGGCGAGCGCGACGTCGACGGTGGCGTTGCGTACCTGCGAGGCGAGCACCGGTGAGACATAGCTGCCCTTGGCGAGTGCTAGCGTCCCGTCCAGCCGCGGCGCCCGCACGGTGCCGGCGACCGCGAGGTCGCCGTTCACGATGCCGCCGACTTTCGTGCCGGGCGGCAGCAACGCGTCGAACTGCCCGAGGTCGACAGCGCTCGCAATCATTCGCGCGGCGATGGGGGCCGTGTTACGGTCGATGAACGGGGGCGCGTTTGACACCGGGACGCTGCCGGTGAGGGCCAGCCGGCCAGCGGCCAGATCGAGCGTGATGCTGCGCGCGATGAGCCGGCCGCCGGCGAGCGCGACGTCGGCATGCAGGCGGCGCGCCGAGGTGCGGCCATAGCGCGGCCGATCGAGATCTGCAACCGCCCCGATCGAAGGGACGCGCCGCGTACCGGTAAGGTGCACCTGCGCTGCAAGCGCACCCGCGGCGTCGAGGTTCGTGCCGGTCGCCGAACGCACGAACGCCCCTGCATCGGGCGTCGACGCCGATACGGCGAGATCGATCGGCGCGTTCGGTGCGAGCCCGAAGGTGCCCGCACCGCTCGCGAGCGCGTTGCCGGTGTCGAGACGAGCGTTGGTGACGCGGCCGCGTCCGCGGTCGTATGCTGCCGCGAGCGTCAGGGTTTTGATGGGAATGCGTCCGGCGACGCCGTTCCGCAATGCCGCTTTCCCCGCGAACGCAAGGTTCGGCGCGCGTCCGCGCACTCGCGCGAAACCGTTCAGACGCCCCGTGACCGGCGCGGCGATCCCCGCCGCAGGCAGCCACGCGGCAAGATCGAGTCCGGCGAGGTCGGCGCGCACATCGACGTTGCTTGCGGCGAGATGCGCGAGCGGAGCGCCACTCGGGATCGTCGCGGTGCCGCGCGCGGAAAGCGTTCCGTGCGGACCGCCGACTTGGCCCGCGCCCGCGATCGTGCGATCGTGCGAGGTCCAACGCGCCGTCACGTCGCCGAGCGGAAACCGGCGCAGGCGCGCGTCGTGCAGCGCGACGTCGCCGTTCGTTGCGAACGTGCCGGCGCCGAGTGCGACCGTAGCGGCCAGCCGTCCGCGCCCGGCCAGCGTATCGGCAGCGTCGAAATAGTTGTCGAAGTCCGCCAGATCGGCATGGTCCGCGCGCAGCCCGACCCGTGCGCGTCCCGGCCCCGCGGCAGCATCGAAGGCCAACGTCGTCGAGCCGACCGTCGCTCTGCCGCCGCGAACCGAGATACCGCCGCGGCCGCCCTGCAGCGGAACGCGCAGGTCGCGAAACCCGAGCCCGTTGAGCGAGCCGGCCGCGATCCGCGCATCGCCGGCGACCGACGGATCCGACGCCGCGCCGGCGACGCGCATGTCGGCATCGATAGACCCTTCCGGAAAGCGCAACGGAAGGCGGAACTGGTGTGCAAGGGTCGCGACGTCGGCTCCGCGTACCGTCGCTGCGACGTCGACCCGCGCGCGGTTCACGCCGCCGTGGACGCCGTCGATGCTTCCCTTCGCGCGCGCGACCGCGCCCGCGTAGGTTCCGCGCGCGTCGTCAATCCGCACACGTCCACGCGCGTAGGCGCCCGATACGCTACCGTCGAGCGGTGCGCCGCCGATGCGGGCTCCGCCGAGCGCGACACCTGCGTCGGCACGCGGAGCCGCCAGCGTGCCGCTCAGAGCGGCGAGCGCGACGACCCGACCGCCGGAAAGCGGAACGCCGGCGGCGCGCAACGCACCGGCGTCCACGCCGCTCGCGCTGAGCCGGAGCACGCCGCCGTTGCCGAAGCTGCCGTGCGCGACGATCGTACCGCCGGCGGCATCGAGCCGCGCACCGTCGACGTCGATCGCGCCCGGACGCAACGCGAACGTCCCCTGTGCGCCGGTGAGCGCGATCCCTTGCACCCGAGCCCCCGTGAAACGCGCGTCGGCGATTTGAACCACGGTGCGCCGTCCGTCGGCGACGAAGCGGAGCTGCGCGTCGACGGAGCCGCGCGCGCGCACTGCGTGCAGTTGCGCGAGCCTTTCCAAGCTTCCGTTGAATCGCCCACGGGCGGCCATCGTTCGCCCGTCGTATGCGCCTTCGCCGCGCAGCGTACCGAGCGGCCCGTGAACATTTACGCCGGTCAGCGCGATGCCGCCGCCGTTCTCGGCGAGGTGCGCGACAGCGTCGCCGATCGGTATCCCCGCGATTCCGGCGCGGCGCAACTGCAGCGCACCCGTGGCCGCTGCGAGGGACGCGCCGCGGATCTCCGCCGTCAGGTCGGCGTCGAGGCAGCCGGAAACCGCAGGCAGCGCTGCGGCGGTTACGCCGGGCAAACGCGCGAGCCTGGACGGAAAGAGCGTGAGGCGATGCGCGCTGACGATCGCGTCCACCGTGCCGCGGGGACGGTCGACGCCGACGCGCGCGTAGAGCGTCGCGCCGTCGCTGCGCTCGAGCGCGACGGGGCCGATCGTTCCGGTCCCGTCCGCCTCGAGCGCGAACGGCGCATCGAGCGTTCCGGCGGCACCGGCGGCGTCGACCGCGCCGTGCGCGGCGAGCCGCGCATCCGTGCCGCGCAGGACGACGATCCCCCGCACCGGGACGCCCGGCAGGACCGCCGCGGCATACGGGATGCCGTTCGCCGGCCCATCGACCGCCGCGACGAACTCGCTTTCGACGTGGTCGGCCAACGTCACGGCGCCGCGCGCGCGCAGTCCGATCGCGCCGTAGCGGGCCGTCGCGCCGACGACTTGCAGCTCGGATCCGCCGAATGCGATCTCGCCGGCGACGTCGGAGAGCGCGTAGCCGCCATAGGCGACGCGCGGGGCGCGCAGCATCCCGCGCACGACCGGATGACCGAGGTCACCGTCCGCGCGCAGGTCGAACGCCAGCGCACCGTCGAGCGGAAGGTGCGCCGTCTGCGGCGCGAGCGCGCGCAGCTGAGCGAGCCTCCCCGACCCGGTGAGCACGAAACGAACCTGCGGGTGCGCGAGGCTGTAGATGCCGCCGACGAGATGCAATGGAGCGTGCGCGAGCGTAGCGTCGACGCCGGTCGTCGTGAGCCCGTCATCGTACACGCGCAGCGGGCCGTGCGCGTCGCCGACCGCGGCGCCGAGCTTCGCGACGAACATCTTGCCGTCGATCAGTTGCGCCTCGATCCCCAAATGCGTCGTCGTCGAGCCGTCCTCGTGCAGAAAGCCGCCGATGCGTGCGTCCACGTCGCGCAGCCGTCCGTCGACGAGGTTGATGTCGTACGTCGCCATCGCGAAGTCGACCAGCGGGCCGATCGGGAGCTCCGCCGCGTGCCAGTGCTGCGATGCGAACAGGCGGCCGTGATCGATGCGTCCGCGGCCCGAAATCGGATAGCGGCGCGCGCCGTCGTGCAGCATCGCATCGACGCGGTAGTACGCCGGATCGCGCGGCTGCAGGACGGCGTCGACGCGAATTGCGACGAGCGACTCGCGCCGTTCTCGATTCTTCTCGACAAAGCGGTCGACCAGCGCCACCGTTCCGTTGCGGACGCGCAGCCGCAGGTCGATCGGCGTCGCGTCCGGCCGCGCCGCAGCGCTCGGTCCGGGCAGCGCGACGTTGTACGAGCCGTCGGCCTGATGGATCAACGTCAGCACCGGGCGTTCCAAATCGACCGCGGTCAAACCGAAACGGTGCCGCGAGCCCGGAAGCAAGTCGCGCAGGGAGAAGCCGACGTCGACTCGGGCCGCAGTGAACAGCGGCTCGCCCGCCACGGTATCGACCACGGGTTCGAGAAGTTCGATCGACGACGGGGTTACGTAGACGCGGCGGGCCTCAAGCCGGTATCCCATCGTGAACAGCGCGGCGCGCACCGCGAAGGCCGCGACCGCCTCGTGTGCTGCGACGATGAATACGACGAGAGCGACGACGAGTGCGGAGGCGAAAAGTGCTCGGCGATGCGGCATGCGCGATCCTCCCCGACGCACATACCCGCATCGTCGCGCGCGTTATCCTCTCAAATCGTGGGATCTCGCACAATCAGCGAATCGAGCGAGCGAACACCTGGGGCGGTCTAGCGAAAACCGACGCGCGTCTCGTTGCGTTTGGCCGGTTCGATGACCGCGACGGTGGCGGCGGCGACCGCGGCTTCATAGCCCTTGTCGCCGCGCTTGGGGTCCGCGCGCTCTTCTGCTTGTTCGCGTGTGTTTGTCGTGAGCACGCCGAAGCCGATCGGCACGCCGGTCGCGAGCATGACGTTCATGATGCCGCGGGCGCACTCGCCGGCGACGTAGTCGAAGTGCGGCGTGTCGCCGCGGATGACGACGCCGAGCGCGACGATGCCGTCGATTTTGTCGCCGGAGATCAGCCGCCGCGCCGCGACGGGGAGCTCGAAGCAGCCGGGAACGCGGACGACCTCGATGTCCGTCTCGGCGACGCCGCACGCGAGCAGCCCGCGGCGCGCGCCGTCCTGGAGCTGCGCCGCCATGTCGGCGTAGAAGTCGGCGACGAGGATCGCGAAGCGCTTGCCTTTGGCGTCCGGGAGGACGGGCGGCAGCTGCGGCTTCTCGACCTTCACGCTTCCACCGGATCCGGCGCGCCGAACATGTGGCCCATCTTGTCGCGTTTCGTCTCCATGTAATGCGCGTTGAACGGCGTCGGCGCGACCTGAATCGGAACGCGTCCGACGATCTTCAGGCCGAACCCGTCGAGGCCCGCGATCTTCTTCGGGTTGTTGGTCAGCAGGCGCATCTCGCGCACGCCCAGATCGACCAGGATCTGCGAACCGATCCCGTAGTCGCGCTTGTCCGCCGGCAGCCCGAGCAGCACGTTCGCTTCCACCGTGTCGGCGCCGGCGTCTTGCAGGGCGTACGCGCGCAGTTTGTTGGAGAGGCCGATGCCGCGGCCTTCTTGATGCAGGTACAGGAACACGCCGCGCCCTTCGCGCGCGATCTCGGCGAGCGCCGCGTCGCGCTGCGGGCCGCAGTCGCAGCGCAGCGAATGGAGCGCATCGCCGGTGAGGCATTCGCTGTGCACGCGCACGAGCACGCTCTTGCCGTCGCCGATGTCGCCCATGACGAGCGCCACGTGCGCGGTCTTGTCGGTCTTCGTCTCGTACGCGATCCCGCGGAACGCCCCGTACGCGGTCGGCAGCGAGAACTCGGCAATGCGCTCGACAAGTTTTTCGTGCCGCATCCGGTAGGCGATGAGGTCCTTGACCGTGATCATGCGCAGGCCGTGCTTCTTCGAGAACTCCTCGAGCCGCGGCTTGCGCATCATCGAGCCGTCCTCGTCCATGATCTCGCAGATGACGCCCGCCGGATAGAGCCCGGCGAGTTTCGCGAGGTCGACCGACGCTTCGGTCTGGCCGGCGCGCACCAGCACGCCGCCGTCGCGGGCGCGCAGCGGAAACGTGTGACCGGGCCGCAGGAAGTCCGCCGGACCGCAATGGGGATCGATCAGCGCGCGAATGGTGTTCGAACGATCCTGCGCCGAGATCCCGGTCGTGACGCGCCCGCGCGCTTCGACGGAGACCGAGAACGCGGTGCCGAGCGGCGCCGTGTTGTCGTTCACCATGTTCGGAATCTGCAGCGCGTCCAACCGTTCCGAAAGCATCGGAACGCAGATCAGGCCGCCGCCTTCCTTGCGCATGAAGTTGATCGCTTCAGGCGTGACCGTCTCGGCCGCCATCACGAGGTCGCCTTCGTTCTCGCGGTCCTCGTCGTCCAGGACGACGACCATCTTGCCCTGGCGAATGTCGGCGATCGCCGACTCGATCGAATCCATTTTGCTCCGTTCCAATGCTTCGCTGCCCCCCAGTGCCGGGAGGACCGCGGACAGCGCCCGGACGGTCCGGTAGGACGGCTCGCGCCGCCCGCTACGCAGGAGCGAGATCGCCGCCTCCGTCAGCCCCGACCGCTGGGCAAGCTCGGCGGCCGTGATCCCGGCCCCGGTCATCGCCTCCCGCAGCTCATCCGCAAACGCTGTCATGCCTCCTGAGACTGCGCTACAGCCTTAACAGTTGTCAAGGCGGGTGGGGCATGGCGAGCTGCTGTCACCCCGAGCTTGTCGAGGGGCCCCCATCGGCCCCGAGCGCAGCCGAGGGGACGAGCCTACGCCTTGGCGGCCGAGTCGAGGGGCCGCGACGAGGGTGGCTCGACAAGCTCGCCATGACAATGCTGACCATGCCACGAGGCGCAGCGATGTTGACTTATCGCGATATATCTTTTAGTATCGCGACATGATGAGACCATTCTTTGGCCGACATGGCCACCACTGCCACGGGGAGGCCCAACAGGGCGGGCCCCGAGGCTTCATGCGCGGGTTCGACCGGAACTTCGAGCGCGGGTTCAACCGCGGCTTCGGAGGCGGCTGGAAGGGTCGTACCCGCCGCGGCGACGTGAAATTTCTCGTGCTCGAGGTCCTGGCCGACGGGCCGCGGCACGGCTACGAGATCATCGGCGCGATCGAAGAGCGCCGCGGCTTCCGGCCGAGTGCCGGCTCGATCTACCCGACCCTCCAGATGCTCGAAGACGGCGGGTTCGTCACCGCGTCCGAGGTCGGCGGAAAGCGCGTCTACACGATCAGCGACGCCGGCCGCGCCTTGCTGGCCGACCGCGCCGCCGACGCCGACGACGGTGACGAAGAGGGCGAACCCGATGCGCGCCATCGCCTCAAAGCGTCCGCGATGAAGCTGGCTGCAGCTGTCATGGGCACGCGCGGGACCGACGAGGCGACCCTCGACCGCGTGCGCGCGATCCTCGACAAGGCGCGTAAGGAGATCTACGCGATCCTCGCCTCCGACGAAGCCTAAGCTTCGCCTCGAAGCGCGCGGGCGAGCGGATCGGGGATTCGCGTCGCGCGCATCGTGCGCTGATCGAGCGCTGCGAGCACGAGCACGCCTTCGGCAAGCCGCGTACCGTCGGCGCGATCGATCGGGAACGCCAACCGCAGCGACGAGCCGCCGACTTTGCGGAGTTCCGCGCGGCAGACGATCTCGTCGTCGAGCCGGGCCGGCGCGCGGAAGTCGATCTCGAGCCGCACGCGCGCGATCCACACGCCGAGCGTATCGCTCACCACGTTGTGCGGATAGCCGAGGTCGCGGAAGAACTCATCTTCGGCGATCTCCATGAAGCGCAGGTAGCGCGCGTAGTAGACGACGTCCATCTTGTCGACGTCGCTCCAGCGCACGCGATCGCGCACTTCCGGACCGATGCGCATCGGCGCGCCGGCTTCCACGCTCACCGGCGGCCGTACGCTTCGAACGCGCCGCGCACGTAGCGCGCGACGGGATCGACCTCGATGTTGACGCGGTCGCCGGGGCCCTTTACGCCGAGCGTCGTGCGCCGCGCCGTCTCGGGAATCAGGGCGATCGAGAAGCGATCGCCCTCGACCGAGGCGACGGTCAAGCTCACGCCGTCGATCGTGACGTAGCCCTTCTCCACGATGTACGGCCGCAGCGCATCCGGGAGCGCGACGACGAGGCGAAAGCCTTGGCCTTCGCGGTCCTTTGCGAGGATCGCGGCATGATCGTCGACGTGTCCGTACACGAGATGCCCGCCGAGCCGGTCACCGAGGCGCAGCGAGAGCTCGACGTTGACGCGTTCGCCGGGACGAAAGCTGCCGAACCCGGTGCGCTGGACCGTCTCCGGGACGACATCGAAGCGCAGCGTGCGTTCGTCGAACGCCACGACCGTCAGGCACGCGCCGTTCACGGCGATCGAATCGCCGAGCGCCACGCCGTCCGCGACGGCGCCCGGAGCATCGAGCACGAGCGTCATCCCGCTCTGCGCGTCGCCTTCGAGGCGCTCGACGCTGCCGTCGAGCACGATCAGGCCGGAGAACATGTCGTCAAATCCGCCGAGAGCAGCATATCGTCACCGACGCGTTCGATGCGGTCGAAGCGCCATCCGTCCCGTCCGGCGAGGTTCGCGCCGGCCAGGACCGGCACGGCTTCCGCGGTGTGCAGGAACGTCGGCGCGACGAACCACACGGTGCGCTGGACGAGCCCGGCCGCGAGCAGCCGTCCGGCAAGCGTCGGTCCTCCTTCACACAGCACGGTCGCGATGCCGCGCGCGCGCAGCGCCGCCAGCCCCGCACCGAGATCGAGCGTCGTCGCCTTCGCGTCGCCGACGTAGACGACGTCGGCGAGCGCTTCCAACTCCGCGAACGCGGCGCGCGCACCGGCCGGCGCGAGCACGATCGTCGCCGCATACGCCCCTTCCGGCGCATCGGGTGGCGCGACGAGCACACGCGAAGCCGCCGGAATCGGCGCAGTCTCGCAGGCGACGACACGAACGTACGGCTTGCGCCGCGTGACGTGCGGCCGCACGGTGAGCAGCGGATCGTCGATTCGGATCGTACCGGCGCCGACAAGCACCGCGTCGTGCTCGCTCCGCAGCACGCGCACGCGCTCGCGCGCGGCCGCCCCGGTCAGCCACTGCTGCCCGCCCGGACGCGAGGCGACGTAACCGTCGAGCGACATCGCCATCTTGAGCGTGACGTACGGCCGCTGCGGGTGAAGGATCGTCCACGCGAAGCGTTCGATGAGCGCTTCGGCCGCGGGAGACGCGATCGTGTCCACGGCAATCTCGGCCTCACGCAGCCGCCGAACGCCGCCCTGCGCCGTCTTCGGATTCGGATCGAGCGCGCCGACGACCACGCGCGCGATGCCGGCCGCGATCAGCGCTTCGCTGCACGGCGGCGTGCGCCCGTGATGATTGCACGGTTCCAGCGACACGTACGCGGTCGCGCCGCGCACGTCACGACCGCGCGCGGACGCGTCGCGCAGCGCCTCGACCTCGGCGTGCGGCTCACCCGCCCGATGGTGCCAACCCTCGCCGAGCGTCTCCCCGTCGCGCACGAGCACGCAGCCGACCGGGGGATTCGGAGACGCGTCGGCGACGGCGCGCGCCGCAAGCTCGCACGCGCGCGCCACGTACGTGCGATCGCGGTCTATTGGGTGACCTCGACGCCCTTCCAGAACGCGACGTACCCGGTGATGTTCGCGGCCGCGTCCTTGGTCTGCGGGTAGAACCACGCCGCGTCCGGATTCTGCTTCCCGTCGACCTCGACGGTGTAGTAGCTCGCGGTCCCCTTCCACGGACAGACCGTATGGGTGTCCGACGGCTTGAAATACTCGCTGCGGACTGCCGACGGCGGGAAATAGTGGTTCCCCTCGACGACCTCGGTGGCGTCGCTCTCGGCTAAGACTTTTCCGTTCCAGGTGGCTTTCACGAGCGCTACGACCGCCCCGGAGCGTCGCGGGTTCCGCTCGCGCGCGCCAGTACGACGAAGCCGGCGACCCCCACGCCCGCGGCGCGCAGCACGGCGGCGGCGTCGCGGAGCGTGGCGCCCGTCGTGCAGACGTCGTCGAGCAGGGTCACGACGGCCGGCAGGGGCGTCGCCGGGCGCAGCCGGAAGCGGCCCGCGGCGGCAAGCCGCTCCAGACGCCCGCGCCCCTCTTGCGGGCGGCCCCGCTTGACGAGCAGTTCGGCGCGGCTCACGCCGCGCCGCGCGGCGACGAGTCTCGCCAGCGTGACGCTCTGGTCGAAGCCGCGGTCGGCGACGCGCCGGCGCGTCGTCGGTACCGGCACCAGCGTTCCGGCGAGCGGCGCGCGGTCGAGCAGCACCGCGAACGCCGCCAGCGGGTCGCGCTGCCCGCGCTTCATCGCGACGACGGCCGCGCGCAGCGCGCCCTCGTAGGAACCCAGCGCGAAGCCGCGCATGCCGTCGAGCGCAAAATTGAGGGCAGCACCCGGCGCCGGCGCGCAGGCTGCACACAGCGCGGCGCCCGGACGGTCACACGCTGCGCAGGCCGGAGGAAAAATCCACGTACGCAATCGGTCGAGCACAATGTTTCTTCACGACAAACGCGTCGAACGGCGAGTGTTGACGACGAATGTCGAATGACGCGCGCGTACCAGGCCGCGTATGGTGAGGAATGCAACTCAACCGTCCCGCGCTGCGTGTGGTGGGGCCCGACGGCGACGTCGCATCCACGAAGGACGATCTCGATCCGAAGGTCGCCGGTGATTTGCGCGAGATCGCGCGCCTGACGAACGTGACCTCAAGCGGGATCGCCCGCAACGGATTCTTCCTGGACCGCATCGCCGATGAGGCGGCCGCGCGCGCCGAAGGGATGGACGGCTCCGTCGCGATGCTCGGCGAGATGGTCGAAACGATGGATCAGGTGCTGACGTCCGCACGGCGCTCGTCGGAGATCGCGGAACGGACGGGTGAGACGTCCGCCGCCGCGGGGACGATCGCGCGCGATGCGCTGGGCGAGCTCGACCGCGCGGCCGACACGATCGTGCGGCTCACCGGAATGGTCGCTCAGCTGCGCACGCGCGTCGAAGGAATCGGCGGCGTGATCGGCGCGATCGAGGACATCTCCTCGCACAGTCACATGCTCTCGATCAACGCGACCATCGAAGCCGCGCACGCCGGCGAGTGGGGGCGCACGTTCGCGGTGATCGCCGTCGAGATCGCGAAGTTCGCCGCAGCCACGAAGACGGCGACGAGCGAGATCGACGGGATCCTGCACGACGTGCGCGCGCAGGTCGAGGTGCTCACCGGCGCGTCACAAGAGACGCTCCAAGCGACGAGTCACGTCCAGGAGTCGTCGCGCGCGATCGAACGCGCGCTGGAAGCGGTGCGCATCGAAACCGACCTCAACCACCAGCACGCCGCGACGATGGCGTCGGCAGCCGCGCAGCATTCCGCGGCCCTGCACGGCGTCGTCGAAGCGATTCGCGAAAGCGCCGCCGGAGCGGCGTCGAGTCTACGCATGGCGGCCCAGGCGCGCGAGCTGCGCATCGGCGACCTGAACTCCGGCGTGTACGCGATTCTCGGAAAATACCGAGTCGGCACGTTCGTCGAGCGCGCGCTCGCCGTCGCCGAAGCGGCAGCCGCTGAGGTCGAGGCCGTCTTCGACGAGCTGCTGTCCCGCGGGACGTTCTCGCTCGACGAGCTGCTCGACCCGGTCTATCGCGAACTTCGCGGCGCCGACGTGCGCGCGCTCGGCCGGCTCTTCGACGTGCGGCATGCGGTTGAGTCGTTCGATCCGGCGAAATTCGGCACGACGTACGACGCCTCGATCGATGCGCGGCTGTGCGCGATCGTCGACGCGCACACCGACGCCAACCCGCAGTTCACCGCGCTCTGCCTGCTCGACAACAACGCGTTCCACATCGCGCACTACCGGCTGATGCGCGCGGCGATCACCGGCGATCCGGCCGTCGACCGCGCGCAGAATCGCATCAAGCGGATGTTCGACGATCGCACCAGCCTGCGCTGCGCGCGCGTCGGGCTCGACGGCGCCGAGGCGCTCGGCCCGCGCATCGG
>JAQBPM010000368.1 GCA_028287525.1 Vulcanimicrobiota bacterium
TTGCAACGTCGCGCGCGAGTTGCGTGGCCGTTGTGTTGAACGCGAACACGACCCCGAGCCGTTTGAGTGCCGCGTACATCCGCGCCGCCAATGCGTTGCCCAACACGAGCCGGGTCCCCCGCGAATAGCGCAGGCGATCCACGGCATAGCGGACGACGAGCCGCAACGCGAGCGTCCACGCTTTCGGCGAACCGGGGAGCCGCAGCAGCTGCGCCACCTCGGGCCGCGTCACCATCATCCCGCCGAAGACCGTGAATTCCGGCAAGGTCGTGCGCACGCGCGCGAAATCGGCGCCGAGCGTGCGGCCGTCGAACGGCAACGGCTCGAGCGATCGTCCGCCGGCGAGGGCGCCCGGCAGATCGGGCCGATAGTCCGGCGCGTGCGGGTAGACGCGAAACGCGATACCGGCGCGCGCGTCGAGATATGCGAGCGCGCGCGGCGCCTGGGCGACGTACGTGGTGCGCAAGGTCCGGTCGGCCCGATCGCCGACCAGCGCGTCGAGGTACGCGAGCGCGCGTTCGGCGTCTCCGGTGATCCCGAGCGCCGCCTGCTGCGCGTTGTCCGGCACCCACACGCTCCCCGACGAGCGCGACGTCGTGCCGCCAACCTGCGCGGTCTTCTCGAGTACCAGCACGCGGAGGCCTTCCAGCGCGCCGACGAGCGCCGCCGTCATCCCGCCGGCACCGGCGCCCACCACGACCAAATCGTACGCGTCGGCGTCGTTCACGAGCCCGCCACGGTGACCATCTTGAGATTCGAGAACTCGCGGATCGCGTAGTACGGCCCCTCGCGGCCCCACCCGCTGGCTTTCACCCCGCCCGACGGCTCGTGGTCGACTCGCGAGCGCGACGGCGCGTTGATGTTGACGGTGCCGAATTGCAAGTCGCGCGCCGCGCGTGTCGCGACGCCGAGCGAATCGGTGAAGATCCCCGCCTTGAGGCCGTACGGCGTCGCGTTCGCCGCGCGAATGACGTCGTCGAGGTCGCGGTAGCTCAGGATGCTGACCACCGGCCCGAAGACTTCCTCGCACACGACCTTCATCGCCGGCTTCACGTCGTGCAGCACGGTGGGCGTGATCGCATTCCCCTGCAGCTCGCCGCCGCAGAGCAACCGCGCTCCGTGCTCGACCGCTTCGCGAATCCACGCGTGCACGCGCTGCGCGGCGTCCGCCGTGTTCAACGGGCCGATTTCCGTCGCCGGATCGAGCGGGTCGCCGACGCGCAGCGCGCGCACGCGCGCGACGAATGCATCGGTGAAGCGCTCCAGGACCGCTTCATGGACATACAGCCGCTGCGTCGAGACGCAAGTCTGCCCGGAAAGGCCGAACGACGCGTCGACGCACAGCTCGGCGGCGCGTTCCCAGTCGGCGTCCTCGTGGACGATCGTCGGCGCGTTCCCGCCGAGCTCCAGCACCGAGCGCTTCAGCCCCGCGTCGCGCAGGATCGCCTCCGCGACGCCCCCGCTGCCGGTGAAGCTGATCAGCGCAACGTCGGAATGCCCGGTCAGCGCGCGGCCAACGTCGGCACCGCCATGTACGACGCTGACCACGCCGCGCGGCACGCCGGCCGCCTCGGCGATCTCAACCAGCATCGTCGCGACGCCCGAGCCTTGCGGATGCGGCTTGATGACGAGCGCGTCACCGGCGGCGAGCGCGGGACCGAGCTTGTGTGCGGCAAGGTTCAGCGGCGCGTTGTAGGGCACGATCCCGGCGACGACGCCGAGTGGCTCGTAGACGGCGTAACCTCGCTTCCCGCGCCCGGCCGGCACGGCATCCATCGCGATGACCTCGCCGTCGATCCGCTTCGCCTCTTCAGCCGCGATCTGCAACGTCGCGACGGTGCGTGTCACTTCGGCCAGCCCGTCGCGGACCGGCTTCCCAGTGTGCAAGCACATCGTGTGCGCGAACTCGTCGCGGCGCGCCTCAACACCGGCCGCGATCGCGGCGACGAGCGCCGCGCGTTCGAATGCCGGCGTCAGCCGCCAGCTCGCGAACGCTTTGCGTGCCGCCACGACCGCACGCTCGGCGTCCGACGGCGTCGAGCGCACGACCTCGCCGACGACGCGCCCGTCGTACGGATTCGTCACCGTGTCCACCGCATCGCCGTCGCACCACGCGCCGTCGATGTATGCGCGGTAGCGCACCACCGCGCTCGCCGTCGTCGTCATAGCTCGAGCTGGATCGACGCCTTCTCGTCGGGATCGATGATCTTGGCCGAGAGCTCGCGCCGAATCTCGTCGTGCAACGGATGGTCGTTGTACGCTTTCCAGCCCGCCCAGTCATCGAAGTCGGCGACGAGTGCGACGGAGAAACGGTGGTCCGTCGCGTGCGCGTTGCGTCCGGCGGTGATGGCACGGATCGATGCGACCGTCCCAGCCAATCCGCGCCAGCGCGTGACCAGCTCCTCGATCTGGGCATCGGGGACGCCCTCTTTGACCTTCCCGAAGAACATGTGGCGGATCATGCGTATCCCTTTCCTAAAACGTCAGCCAGCCGCCGTCGACGAACAGCGTGATCCCGGTGACCCACGCTGCTTCGTCGGAGGCAAGAAAAATCGCGGCGCCGGCGAGGTCGCTGGGCGCTCCCACGCGGCCGAGCGGGATGTGCGCGAGCGTCGCGGCGCGCTCCGAGGCGACGTCGAGCCGGCCATGCGAGAGTGCGGTCTCGGTGGGCCCAGGCCCGATCGCGTTGCAGCGCACGCCTTTGGGCGCGAGCGCCAACGCCATCGCCTTGGTCAGCGTCTTCACGGCGCCTTTGCTCGCGCAGTAGTGCAACGTGGTGGGATACGTGCTCTCCGCGCTATTGGAACAGATGTTCACGATGTTGCCGGTGCCGCGCGCCGTCATGTGACGCGCCGCAGCCTGGCCACACAGAAACGTCCCCTTGACGTTGACGTCCATGACGCGGTCCCACTCGCTCTCCGTCATGTCGAGCCAGTCGACGCGTCCGATGACGCCGGCGTTGTTGACCAGGACGTCGAGCGCACCGAAGGCACGCACCGCCTGGTCGACCAGCCCGGACGCCTCCGCCGGCTTGGTCACGTCAACGCGCACCGCGAGGGCGCGTGCTCCGGTCACCGCGATGCGCGCCGCAGTCTCTGTCGCGGCGTCGCCATCAATGTCGGCGACCACCACCGCAGCACCCTCCCGCGCGTAGGCCTCCGCGATCGCACGTCCGATCCCGCGAGCGCCGCCGGTGACGGCCGCCACCTTACCCAGCAGCCGGCTCACGCGGACTTCGCCGCCCGCGTGTCTTCGCGGGAGAGCTCGTTCGGCGGGACCGCGACGACAATGAACACGAGGTTCTCGATCCCGGTGTTGTCGATCGCGTGCTTGACGCCGGGCGCGATGAAGATTGCGGTGTGTGGTTCGACGACGACTGTCTCGTCGCCGAGCGTCATGAGACCCTTGCCGCTGAGGATATAGTAGACGTGCTCCGCCTCGGTGTGCGTGTGCACTTCAACGTGGCCCTTCGGCTCATACGACGAGATTCGGAAGTCGTAGTACTTCGTTCCGCAGTTGTCCGGGTTCACCAGAAGCTTCGAGAGCGCGCCGTGGTGGCCGGGCGCCTCGATCCAAGGTACTTCTTCGATCCGCACGAGGCGCACTGCGGTCTTCTGATCGTCGGTAATCATTCGTCTCCCCAGCCGAAGTCCGGCATCGGATGCGGGCGCGGGGGCAGATCCCAGCTCCCAGTGGATAGCGGGCGGATGTCGCGATCGACCCGCACGTCGAGCACGGTCGGCCGACCCGACCGCAGCGCCGCTTCGAGCCGCGGCGCGAAGTCTTGCGGGCGCTCGACGGTCGCGCCCTCGGCGCCCATCGAACGCGCCATCATCGCGTAGTCGGCGCTGAAGAGCGCGCCGTTCGTATCAGTGAAGCTCGTCGCCAGCTCGCGGTCGTTGCCGAAATAACCGAGCTGCTGATCGCGGATCGCACAGTAGCCGAGGTTGTTCCAGACGACCCACACGACCGGAATCCCGTACTCGACCGCGGTCAGCACGGCGCTGGCGTTCATCACGAAACCGCCGTCGCCGCACACGCTCACTACCGGTTTGTCCGGTGCGGCAAGCTTCGCGCCAAGCGGTGCTGCTATCCCGAATCCCATCGAGGCGAAGCCCCAGGTCTGGTGCAGCGTGCGCGCCTGGTAGGCATCGTACTCGGAGATGAGCCAGTTGTGGTGAACGCCGACGTCGGAGAACACCATGCCGTCGGCCGGGACGACGCGGCGGACGTCGGCGACAACGCGCTCGGGCCGAATCGGCACCGCGTCCGAGGTGCGGTGCATGGCGGTCGCCTCGTTCCACCGCTCGCGCCACGCCGCGATGCGCGCGTGCCACGCTGCGCGTTGCGGACCTGTCTCGCTCGCAGCGAGCAGCTGCTCGAGCACGATCCGCGCGTCGCCAATGATCGCGACGGTCGGCTCGAAGTTCTTCCCGATCTCGGTCGCGTCGAGGTCGACGTGGATGAGACGCGTCTTCGTGAAGTCGTAGGTGAAGCCGGGGAGCCACGCGCTCGTCGCGCGATCATCGAAGCGCGTGCCGATCGCGAGCACGAGGTCGGCGTTGCGGCAGGCGCCGTTCGCGGCCAGCGATCCGTTGCGCCCGGTCGCGCCGAGACTCAACGGATGGCGCGCGTCAAACGTGCCCTTCCCGAACGGGGTCGTCGCGACGGGCACGCGCAGCTTCTCGGCCAGCGCGAGCACCGCCGCCTCCGCGCTGGACAACTCGACGCCGTGCCCGATCACGATCACCGGGCGCTCGGCTTCGGCGAGCAATCGAGCCGCCTGAGTGATCGCACGCGGGTCGCCCGCCGGGCGGTGCCAGGACTGCTCGGCCCAGCGCTCACGCTCCGCGGCCGCTTCGTCGACCGGCTCGACGAACACGTTGAGCGGCACGTCGAGATGCACGGGGCCGGGGCGGCCGTTCGTCATCAGTGCGAATGCCTGGCGCAGCGCGAGCGGCAGCATTTCCGCGCGCGTCGGCTGGAAGCTGCGCTTGACGTACGGCCGTAGCGCGGTAACGAAGTCGCCCTGGAAGAACTTCCCGCTCTCCTGGAATGGGCCGCGGTTCCACTGCGAGGTCGGGACGTTGCCGGTGATGTTGAGCATCGCCGAGGAGTCCGCCATCGCCGCCGCGATTGCGACGACGAGATTCGCCGAACCGGGGCCGCACGAGGTGAAGGTGGCGGCGGGACGCTGCGCGACGCGAAAATACCCCTCCGCCATGAAGGCGGCGATCGACTCGTGGTGGACCGAGATCGTCTTGATCTCGTCCTCGCGGTCGAGCAGCCCGTCGAGCATCCCCAAGATGCCGTGCCCGCACAGCCCGAACGCATATGGGACGCGCTGCTGCACGAGGAAGTCCGCGATGTACGCGGCTCCGGTGTCGGTCGGTTTCCGTCGACTGCGGATCATTGGTGGGTCGATCTCCTCACGGGGTGGTCAGCGCGCGAACGCGTCCGAGGTACGCATCGGCGAGCGTTCGTTCGTCGAGCAGCTCCGCGGCCAGTCCGGAGCGAGCGATGCGGCCATCCTCGACGACGTGCGCCGTCGACGCGAAGCGCAGCGCTGCGCGCGCGTTCTGCTCGACCACCAGCACGGCGAGCCCGTCGGCGTGCAGCCGCGCGAGCGCGCCATATAGCTCGCCCACGACGCGCGGCGCCAAGCCGGTGGACGGTTCGTCGAGCACGAGTAACTTTGGTTCGCTCATCAGCGCGCGCGCAATCGTCACCATTTGCTGCTCGCCGCCGGAGAGCAGCCCGCACAGACGGCCGCGAAGCGGCGACAGCTTCGGGAACACTTCGAGCAGCCGGTTCGCGCGCGCGTCGCGCACCTTGCGCGACACGCGGAACGCGCCCATCTCAAGGTTCTCGTCGACCGTCATCATCGGGAATAGCGCACGCCCCTCGGGCGCGTAGCCGAGCCCCGCGCGCGCCCGTTGCGTCGTGGTCAGCCCGGCGATCGAACGGCCCTCGAACCGCACGTCGCCCGAGGTGACCGGGATCTCGCCCATGACGACCCGCAGCAAGGTCGACTTGCCGACACCGTTCGCGCCGACGGCGGCGACGGCGTCGCCGCGTCCGACGCGCAAACTGACGTCGTGCAGGATCGGCACGCGCCCGTACCCGGCGCAGACGGCATCGAGCTCGAGCAAGTCAGACACCCGCGGCCACCTGGTCCAGATCGGTCTCCCCGACACCGATGTACGCGTCGAGGACGATCGGATCGCTAAAGACGCTGGCCGGCGGCCCGACTGCGATCGTGCGGCCGAAGTCGAGCACGTGCACGGTTCCGGCGATCGTCGCGATCGCCGGCAGGACGTGCTCGATCGCGACGACCGAACAGCCGTCCTTCACGGCTATTTCCAGCGCGGCGTGAACGCGTGCGATCTCCTCGCGCGTCATCCCGGCCATCGCCTCGTCGAGCAACAGCACCTTGGGCCGTAGCGCGAGTGCGCGCGCGATCTCGAGCAGCCGCTGTTGTCCCGGCGGCAACGCATCGGGCAACCGATCGCGGATTTCGAAAAGGCCCACCTGCGTGAGAACGCGGGCCGTTTCGGCAACCGCCGCGCTACGCGAGCGGTTCACGCTCGTTGCCGCCAGCAGCGCCGTCTCCCAAACCGTCAGCGTCGCAAAAAGCCGGCTCGTCTGAAAGGTGCGGGCAACGCCGCCGCGCGCGACCACGTCGGGCCGTCGACCGCTGATCGTGGCGCCGTCGAAGGTCACGCGACCCCCGCTGGCCTGTTGAAACCCCGAGATCACGTCGAAGAGCGTGCTCTTTCCGGCGCCGTTGGGACCGACGATGCCTACGATCTCCCCGCGCTCGATCCGCAGATCGACGCCGTCGACCGCCGCGACGCCACCGAAGCTCTTCGCGACCTGCTCGCACGCCAGCGCGCCGTCGCCAGCGGCAGATGCGCGCACGTCCTGCACGATCGGCGCGGGCGCCGCCGCGACGCCCCATACGGCGCGG
>JAQBPM010000375.1 GCA_028287525.1 Vulcanimicrobiota bacterium
ATCGTCGCTTTGGTTGCGTCGATGAGTTTCTTGCTGGTGGGACCGAAGTTCGTGCCGCCTGTCGCGGTTGGGTCGTAGCCCTTGCCCGCAGCCGACGGACGCCCTTGGAAGTATTTCGCCTTGGTGAAGTTCTGTCCGACGAGCGACGAGCCGACGATCGTTCCGTTGTTCATGACGAGCGAGCCATCGGCTTGATGGTGGAACAGCAGCGTGCCGAGACCCCAGATGACGACCGGATACACGATGCCGAGCGCGATGACCGTCACGACCGTGTAGAGCACCGAAGTCGCGACATGCCGGAGCGTGTTCTCGCGAGCAGGTTCTTGCGAAGTGGCCATTGCGCTATTGCGCTCCCGTCAGATGGAGTGCGACCAGAATGAGGTCGATCAGCTTGATCCCGATGAACGGCACGATGATCCCGCCGAGGCCGTAGATGAGCACGTTCTCGCGCAGCACGGCGTTCGCGCCGCGCGGGCGGTACGGAACGCCGCGCAGGGCGAGCGGGATGAGCGCTACGATGATGAGCGCGTTGAAGATGATCGCGGAGAGGATCGCGCTCTGCGGCGTCGCGAGCCGCATCACGTTGAGCGCCGCCATCGCGGGATACGCGGCGGTGAACATCGCCGGGAGGATCGCGAAGTACTTCGCGACGTCGTTGGCGATCGAGAACGTGGTGAGCGAGCCGCGCGTCATCAGCAGCTGCTTGCCGATCTCGACGATCTCGATCAGCTTGGTCGGATCCGAGTCGAGGTCGACCATGTTGGCCGCCTCTTTGGCCGCCTGCGTGCCGCTGTTCATCGCGACGCCGACGTCGGCTTGCGCGAGCGCCGGCGCGTCGTTCGTCCCGTCGCCGGTCATCGCGACGAGCCGGCCTTCGGTCTGCTCGCGCTTGATCAGCGTCATCTTCGTCTCGGGCGTCGCCTCGGCGAGGAAGTCGTCGACGCCCGCTTCGCGGGCAATCGCGCTCGCGGTCAGCGGGTTGTCGCCGGTGATCATCACCGTGCGGATCCCCATGGCACGCAGCCGGTCGAACCGCACGCGTGTGTTCGGTTTGAGGATGTCGCGCAGCGCGATCATCGCGATGACGTGCTCTTTGTCGGCGAGCAGCAGCGGCGTGCCGCCTGCGCGTGCCACCTTCTCGACGTCGCCCGCAAGCGTCTCGGAGATCGTGCCGCCGCCGTTGGCGACCCACGCGCGCACCGCGTCGGGCGCGCCCTTGCGAACTTGCGAGCCGTCGGCGAAGTCGACTCCCGACATGCGCGTGTAGGCGCTGAACGGGACAACGGTCGACCCGGCCGGCAATGACCCGTTGGTCACTTCGTCCGCCGCAAGGCCGGCCCGCGAGCCGGTGAGCAGCACGATCGAACGGCCTTCGGGCGTCTCGTCGGCGAGCGAGGCGTAGTACGCGGCGCGATACGCGGTCGACTCGCGAACTCCCGCGGCGCAGACGACCTCGGTCGCCTGGCGATTACCGAGCGTAATCGTTCCGGTCTTGTCGAGCAGCAGTGTGTCGACGTCACCGGCGGCTTCGACCGCACGTCCGGACATCGCCAGGACGTTGCGCTGCAGAACGCGATCCATCCCAGCGATCCCGATCGCGCTGAGCAGACCGCCGATCGTGGTCGGAATCAAGCACACCAGCAGCGCGATCAGCACCACGACGCTCGGCGTCGCGCCGGCGTAGATCGAGAACGGCGCGAGCGTTGCAACGGCGATAACAAAGATGATCGTCAAGCCGGAGAGCAGGATCGAGAGCGCGATCTCGTTCGGCGTCTTCTGGCGCTGCGCGCCTTCGACGAGCGAGATCATGCGGTCGAGGAACGACTCACCGGGATTCGCGCTGACTTCGTAGACGATCCGGTCGGAGAGCACGCGCGTCCCGCCCGTCACCGAGGAGCGGTCACCGCCGGCCTCGCGGATGACGGGCGCCGACTCACCGGTGATCGCCGATTCGTCAACCGTCGCAGCTCCCTCGACGATCTCGCCGTCGGTTGCGATGAGATCGTTTACCTCCGCGACGACGCGATCGCCGCGCCGCAGCTGGGTCGCCGGGATCTTCTCTTCCAGAGAGGTCCCCGATCCGCGCGTCCACTGGACGAGCCGGCGCGCGATCGTATCGGTCTTGGTACGGCGCAGATATTCCGCCTGCGCCTTCCCCCGGCCCTCGGCCATCGCTTCGGCAAAGTTGGCGAACAGGACGGTGAACCAGAGCCAAGCCGAGATCGCGATGTCGAACCCGGCCTGGCCGTTGCGCGCGTCGCGGAAGGCGTAGAAGATCGAGACCAGCGCGCCGACCTCGACGACGAACATCACCGGGTTGCGGAGCTGCACGCGCGGGTCGAGCTTGATGAAGGACTCGCGAATCGCCGGCACGAGGATCGTGCGGTCGAAGAGAGAGCGAGAGCGCGAAACCATCAGAATGTCTTTCCTTGCTGATTCAACAGTTGCTCCACGATCGGCCCCAGCGCGTCGGCCGGGAAGAAGGTCAGCGCGCCGACGATCACGATCACGCCGATCAGCAGCACGACGAAGATCGGCGACGTGGTCCCGAAGGTGCCGACGGTTTCGGGGATCGCGCGTTTGCGGGCCAGGGCGCCGGCGAGAGCCAGCACCGGGATCATGATCGCGATGCGGCCGAAGAGCATCACGACGCCGCCCGAGACGTTCCACCACAGGTTCGAACCGAGACCTGCGAAGGCGGAGCCGTTGTTGTTCACCATCGAGGTGTACGCGTACAAGATCTCGCTGAAGCCGTGCGGGCCCGCGTTGTTGAGGGTCGCGAGGCCGGCCGGCAAGACCGTGGCCATCCCGGCCGGAATCAAGGCGAAGACCGGCACGATGAGCGCAGCCAGAATTGCCAGCTGCACTTCGCGGCGTTCGATCTTCTTTCCGAGGTACTCGGGCGTGCGGCCCACCATCAAGCCGGCGATGAACACCGTCAGGATCACGTAGTAGATCATGCCGTAGAAGCCCGAGCCGACGCCGCCGAAGACGACTTCGCCCAGCTGCATGTTGAAAAGCGGGATCAAGCCGCCGAGCGCCGTGAACGAGTCGTGCATCGCGTTGACCGCGCCGCACGACGTGACGGTCGTGATCGTCGCGAAGAGCGATGAGGCGGCAACGCCGAAGCGCGTCTCCTTCCCCTCGAAGTTTCCGCCGAGGACCCCGAGCGCGTGGACGATCGGGTTGCCTGCCGCCTCGGCCGCGTACGCCGCCGTGAAGCCCAGGCCCAGGATGATCGTCATAGCGGCGAACAGGGCCCACCCTTGACGCTGGTTGCGCACGTAGCGCCCGAACGTGTAGGTCAGCGACGCGCCGATCAGCAGGATGAGCACGAGCTCGAGCAGGTTGGTGAACCCGGTCGGGTTCTCCCAAGGCGCGGCGGAGTTCGCGTTGACGAAGCCGCCGCCGTTCGTGCCGAGTTCCTTGATGACTTCCATCGACGCCATCGGTCCCTGCGGGATCGTCTGCGCCGCGCCTTCGACGGTTTTCGCCGTCGTGTACGCCGCGAAGTTCTGCGGCACGCCCTGCCACATGAGCAAGAGCGAGCCGACCACCGCGATCGGCAGCAGGACGTACAGCACGCAGCGCGTCAGGTCGACCCAGAAATTCCCGATCGTCGACGCGCTGCGGCGCGCGAGGCCGCGCATCAGCGCGATCGCGATCGCGATCCCCGTCCCCGCCGAAACGAACATGTGCCAGCCGAGTCCCGCCATCTGCGAGAGGTAGCTCATCGTCGATTCGCCCGAGTAGAACTGCCAGTTCGTGTTCGTCATGAACGAGATGGCCGTGTTCCACGCGAGGTCGGGCGCCAAGTTTCCGAAGCCCTGCGGGTTGAGCGGCAAGAACGCTTGCACGCGCAGCAGCACGTACAGATAGGCGAAGCTCACCAGGCTGAACGCCACCACGGAAAACGCGTAGGGCTTCCAGCCCATCTCGCGGTCGGCGTCGATCCGGCAGAGACGGTAGAGCCCGCGCTCGACCGGCGCCAGCACCGGCGAGAGGAACACCCGCTCGCCTTCAAAGACGCGGGCCATGTATATGCCGAGCGGTTTCACGAACACGCAGACGAGCGCAAAAACGAGGGCGGCTTGCAGCCACCCGGTGATGGTCATCAGGAGATCACTCCGTTAAAAGCGTTCGGGGCGCAGCATCGCATACGTCAGGTACGCAAGCGCGGCAACGGCCAGCAGGAGGCCGACGAACAGGTCCGTCGTCATACTTTTTCGCAGCCGATCACGTAGCGGTCGAGGAGCCAGAACGAGACGGCCGTCAGCACGATGAGGGCCAGCTCGAGAACGATCGGGGATATCACGCGACCATGCTAGCCCGCCCCGCGCGGCTGCGGTACCCGCCGGACGGCCGATACTTTCGGACTACGTGGACGCTTGCTGGACGCTCCCTGTGATTTATGGGGATGGGCGGGCCCTACGAGCCCCAGGGGGAAACTTACAATTTCCTGGGAGCAAGCAGGTCCTGCCGTATCTCATGTAGCCCTTATCCAAAGGGAGGACGATTGCGTTGGCCTACGAGGTTATAAAACGTGTCAGCGGGCGCGCCTATCGCTATCGGGTCGAGAGCTTCCGAGACCCCGAGACCCGTCGAGTCCGGGGCCGTTGGACATACCTCGGCCGGGTCGATCCGGCCGACGCCGGCTTGCCCGACCGGCCGCCCAAGGTCAGTTCGCGCGACCGCCTGCTGGACGCCGCGGCTCGGCTGCTCGCGGACAACGACGCGGAGTCGCTCTCGGCCGGGACGATCGCGCGCGAGGCGGGCGTGGCGTACGGAACCTTCTACCGGTACTTCACCGATAGGGCGCATGCCGTGCGCGAGACGCTGCTGCGGCGCGGACCATCGTTCGGCGACGTCGCCTTGCGCTTCGCGGCGCCGGTCGGCTCCCTCGAGGACGAGCGGACGCGCATCGCCGGATGGGTCCGGGACGCCGTGGGGATCGCGCTGCGCGAGCGAGGCCTCGTCCGGGCCTGGCACGTGTACTCGAACGCCGATGACGCCGTGCTGGTGTCGCGCCGGCAGGCCGTCGACGCGGCCGACGACATCGTTACAGGGTATCTCGAGCGGCTCGCCCAGGCGCGGGTCACCGCGATCGCCTCGCCGCGCTTTGCGGCCTACGCCCTGGTGGCGCTCGTCGTCGCGATCGGTCGTGACTGCGCGCTCGAGGGAACGTTCAGCACCGAGAAGCTCGACGGTCTGATCGCGCTCGCCTACGACCTGACGGGCCTCGGCTAGGCTGTCAGGCGAGGACGCAGCGGGCCACTGCAGAACGCCGGGGCGCCATGGAAGCGTCCCGGATGGTGTTCATCGCGGCTCTCATCGGCATGGTGGCCGCGCCGGCGGGGGCTGACGAGACCCTCTACCGCACCCCGCCCGCGGCGATCGAAGCGGCACTGCGCGCCCCCGCGCTGCCGCTGACGGTCCTCTCCCCGCGGCGCGACACCCTGGCGCTCGAGACGCCGCTGCGCTATCCGCCCGTCGCCGACCTCGCGCGGCCGATGCTGCGCCTGGCGGGACTGCGGATCGACCCGGCGACCAACGGGATCCATCACGCTCCGGCCGCGACGAGCCTCACCCTCGAACGGATCGCCGACGCCCGGGTGACGCCGGTGCGGATTCCGGCCGACGCGCGCATCACGCTGCTCCGCTTTTCGCCGAGCGGCGCGCGCTTCGCGTTCACCAACGCGACCTCGCACGGCACCGAACTCTGGGTCGGGACGACCGCCGACGGGCAGGCCCGGCGCATCGCCGGCGTGCTCGTCAACGGCGTCTTCCCGGGTGCCGTCGCCTGGCTGCCGGACGGCGAACGTCTCGTGGTTCGCGCCGTCGATCGCCGCGCACCCGCGCCGGCCGCCGGCGTCGCGAGCGGCCCCGCCGTGCAAGAGACCTCGGGCGCGGCCGGTCAGATCGTCACCTACGAAGATATGCTCTCGAGCGCCGCGGACGAAGCGCTCTTCACGTACTACGCGACGTCGCGCATCGTGATCGTCGGCGTCCGCGACGGCCGCGTCGAGCGCACCGCCGCGCGCGGCATCTACACCAGCGTCGCGCCTTCGCCGAACGACGGCACGCGACTGCTCGTCGACCGGCTGCACGCGCCGTACTCGTATCTCTTTCCGTACGACCGCTTTCCGACCGCGACCGAAGTGCTCGACGTCCACGGCAAACGGATCGCGACGGTCGCCGGCCGGCCGCTGGCCGACCGCGTCGCGGCCGACGGCGTCGTGACCGGTCCGCGCGATGCCGAGTGGCTGCCGTATTCGTGTCCGTCGGAGAGCTGGGTGGAAGCGCTCGACGGCGGCGATCCGCGCACGGCCGCGACCTCGCGCGACCGCCTGATGGTGGACCTGTGCACGGGGACGCCGGAGGAGCTCGTGCGCACGCCGGGCCGCATCGTCGACGTCACCTGGTTCCACGGGTCGCTGCGCGCGCTGGTGACGACATACGATCGCGCAACGCGCGTGCGCACGACGTACCTGGTCGATGCCGGACCGATGCTGGTATCAGCCCGCCGGCCCTACACGAACACGCCCGCTTCGCCGCCGCCCGGCGTGCTGCGCGTGATCTCGACGCTGCGCGACGGCGACGTCTACCACGATCCGGGTACGCCCGTCACGTTCGCCGAGAGCAACGGCGACACGACGATCGCCGACAGCGGCAACGCGATCTTGCTGCGCGGCGCCGGCTTCGGAGCCGATGGCCGCCGGCCGTTCCTCGACCGCTACGATCTCGCCGCCGGAACGACGACGCACGTCTTTCGCTCTGACCTTGCGCCGCTCGAGACGGTGCTCGCACCGCTCGACGCCGGCGCCGCACAGGTGCTCACCAGCCGGCAGTCGCCGGCGGAGCCGCCGAACCTCTACGTGCGCACGGTGGCCACCGGCGCGCTGCGCCAGCTCACGCACCTGCGGGATCCGCAGCCGATGCTGCGCGGGATCGGCCGCCGCGTTGTGACCTACAAGCGCGCCGACGGCGTCGACCTCTCGTTTACGCTCTACACGCCGCCCGGATGGAAAGAAGGTACGCGCCTGCCGACGTTCGTGTGGGCGTACCCGCTCGAGTTCGTCGACCGCAGCACCGCCTCGCAAAACACCAACAGCGCGCAGACGTTCGTCAGCGTCACCGGCCCCTCACCGCTCTTTCTCGCGCTGGCGGGCTACGCGGTGCTCGACAGCGCGTCGATGCCGATCGTCGGCGATCCTGCGACCGTCAACGACACCTACGTCGATCAGCTGGTCGCCGACGCGCAAGCGGTCGTCGATCAGGCGGTCTCGATGGGCGTCGCCGATCCGGGCCGGATCGCCGTCGGCGGCCACTCCTACGGCGCGTTCATGACGGCGAACCTGCTGGCGCACACGCGCCTCTTCCGCGCGGGCATCGCGCGCAGCGGCGCGTACAACCGCACCCTCACGCCGTTCGGCTTCCAGAACGAGAAGCGGACGTATTGGGAGGCGACCGACCTCTACACGAAGATGTCGCCGTTCACGTACGCGAACGCCATCAAAGACCCGCTGCTCATGATCCACGGCATGGCCGACGACAACACCGGCACGTTTCCGATCCAGTCGGAACGTCTCTACGCAGCACTGAAAGGCAACGGCGCCACCGCGCGCCTGGTCATGCTCCCCTACGAAGCCCACGGCTACCTCGGCCGCGAGTCCATCGAAACCACCCTCGCCGAAATGCTCGCCTGGCTCGACCGCTATGTAAAACCTTCGAAATAGCCATTGTCATTGCGAGCCCTCGTTGTCATTGCGAGCCCTCGTTGTCATTGCGAGCTTGTCGAGCAACCCTCGTTGTCGTCCCGAGCAATGACAGGCCACGTTATTGGCCAGTCCATGCCGGCTCTGCGTCGCCGCGGAGCGGCGGAAACCGCGTTGCGAGGACGTCCGGGTCGTAGCCGCCGGCGGCGAACAGATGGGCGAGGGATTCCTCGACGTCGCGCTTGAGTTTGGCCATGTCGACGTCGACGAGCTTTCCGCGCGCTTTGCGTACTCGGCCGCCGACGAGTACCGTGTCGACGTTGCTGCGGTCGGCGGCATGGACGACGGTGCCGGCGGCGTTGTTCGCGGGAAAGACGTTGACGTCGCCGGTCCGGATTATGATGAGATCGGCTTGCTTCCCGGGCGTGAGGCTGCCGGTCTTCGCGCCGAGCCCGGCACACCGGGCGCCGTCGATCGTCGCCGCTTCGAGGATCGCTTGCACACCGACGGGCGCGGGCGCTTTGACATCACCCGCATGGCGGCGCGTTTGGGCGATGGCGCGTTGCAGCGAAAAAGCAACGCGCATCTCGGTGAACATGTCGCCGCCGTAGGACGTCTCCAGATCGGTTCCGATCCCCGGCTTCATACCGTGTTCGATTGCCGCCTGGTAGGCGAACACACCGTCTTCCAGGGAAAATTGAGCGTCTGAACGCGGATCGACGGTGATGTTGACGCCGGCGTCCCGAAGAATCCGCCACGCTGCGCCCGGCAGATCCGTGCAATGGTTGAAGATGTTGTCGGGGCCGAGCATGTGCTTTTCCGCCAGGCCATCGAGCATCGACGCCATTCCCGCACCGAGGAATTCGGTAAGGATGCGTACGCCCAGCCGCCGGGCGACGGACCAGTTCTCAGCATCGGGCACGGAGAACATCCCGAGCGTGACGAGCTGGTCGTTCGAGGCGAAGCGGGCGGCCTGCAGACGTCCCAGGTCCTGCGGCCAATGCTCGGCCCAATCGCCGGCGAGCGGGCGCCCCGGCATGTACAATGCCCGTACGCCGGCCTGCTCGAGCGCATCGATCGAAGCGTCCGAATGCTCCGGGCTGCGGGCGTTGTGC
This sequence comes from Vulcanimicrobiota bacterium, assembly GCA_028287525.1. GTDB lineage: Bacteria > Vulcanimicrobiota > Vulcanimicrobiia > Vulcanimicrobiales > Vulcanimicrobiaceae > Vulcanimicrobium. The sequence goes on from JAQBPM010000375.1 coordinate 8,831, forward strand.
GATGCGTCGACGATCGTCGTCGTTCCGGCGTCGAGACAGCTCAGCGCGGTGAGCAGGTTCCCGAGATACATGTCGTGCGGACGATAGTGCTTCGCGAGCGCGTAGTGCGTCGCGTTTACATAGTCGCCGAGGTTGTCGACGTTCGGCATCAGCCGGCGGAGCGTGCCTTGCCAAGCGTGGCGGTGAGCATCGACGAAACCGGGCATGACGATCGTCGACGCGGCGTCGATGACCTCCGCATCATCCACGCGAAGATCGCGGCCGACGGCGGCGATCTTCGCACCCTCTACCAAGATGTCGCCCTCCGCGAAATCGCCGACGTCGACATCCATGCTGAGGATCGTGCCGCCCTTGACGAGTAGGCGAGTTCTGGAATCGACGGCGGCGGCCATACGGCGTGTCCTTCTCGAAATATACAGAGGTCGTGGCGTTACGCCCCAGGTTGTATCATCCTGATCGCGTCGTGTATATTACGCACTTGCAATCGCCTAGGTGAACTGAAGGAAACCGCCCATGTCGAAAACCGTCGATCAACAGCTTCGAGCGGATCGCACGCTCCTCGACCTGCTTGCCGACAAATGGACCATCCTGGTCTTGGGGGTGCTGTGCGACAACGAGAAGCGGTCGCGCTTCAACGCAATCAAGCGCCAGATCCCCGGCATTTCCCAAAAGTCGCTGACGCAGTGCTTGCGCCGGCTCGAGCGAAGCGGGCTCGTCGAGCGCCGAGTTATCGCCGCGGCACCATTAGGTGTGGAATATGGGTTCACGCCGTTGGGCGACACGCTCGAGGCGCCGGTCGCGGCCCTCTTCTCCTGGACGGCATCACATGCAACGTCCGTGCGAGCCGTACAGCGCTCATCAAACGACGCGCCGCGAACCGCCGCCGCTGCGTGAGCGCCGCCCCCGTCATTGCGAGCTTGTCGAGCAACCCTCGTGTCGGCCCGAGCGCCGTCGAGGGACGACCCCTAATCTCGCTCGTCGCGATAGCGGCGTCGCGCTTCGACTTCGCTCAGCGCGACACGAGGGGTTGCTCGACAAGCTCGCAATGACGTGACACGCTCGCAATGACGTTAGCTAATCGTTGGCGGCGGCGAGCGTGAAGGGGGACGTGCCCTTCGGCTGTTGCAGTTGCTCGAAGGTGCATTGGGCCGGGTCCTTGTCGGGCCGGAAGCGCAGCGGACGCGTGCCGTGTCGGAAGCGGCCGCCGCTGACGTGGTCGAATTCGACCTCGAGCACGACGTCGGGCGACACGGGAGTCCAGGTCGTGTCCTTGCCGCGATTCCAGCGGCTTGGACCACCGGGCGGATTCCTGGTGAATG
>JAQBPM010000098.1 GCA_028287525.1 Vulcanimicrobiota bacterium
ACTCCAGCAACGCCGGGGCGAGAGAGAAGCGCATGTACCGCTGGTCTTCGCTGAGCGGGTTCACGATCTCGACAACGTCGTCGACGGCGATACCGTTGCTCCGCCAGGTGGCGGCGACCGCGGCGGGCTGGAGCGAGAGCGAGATCGCCTCCGTGTAGCCGAGTCCGGCCATGGTGGTGGCAAGCTGCGTCTCGCGGTCGAACTCCGCGCTCTCGAGGTCCTGCGGCGCGACGGTCGGCGTCACGGCCTGCACGCGGTCGTAGCCTACCACGCGCGCGATCTCTTCGACCAAGTCGGCGGCCATCGCGATGTCGTTGCGCCAGTACGGCGCGGTCACCGAGAAGCCGTCGTTGGTGCGCTTCACGCCGAAGCCGAGCGCGGTGAGGCCGCGCTCGATCTCATCGTCGGAGACGGCGAAGCCGAGCAGCCGTTCCACTTCACCGGCGCGCAGCAGCACGGGCGTCGGATCGGGGACGCCGCGGCCGCCGGAGCGCGGCATGCGGACGCCGCCGCCTTCCTGCTCCAGCAGGCGCGCCGCGCGCGCCGCACCGATGTCGGCGAGCGCGAGCGGGAGCGACTTTTCGAACCGGGCCGATGCTTCCGTGCGCAGCTTGAGCGCGACGCTCGCGCGCCGGATGCGCGGCCCCGTCCAATTGGCCGCCTCGACCAGCACGTCGGTCGTCGTTTCGGAGACCTCGCTGCGCAGACCGCCCATGATCCCGGCGAGCGAGGTGGGTCCCTCCTCGTCGGCGATCACGATCATGCGCTGGTCGAGCGTGCGCTCTTGGTCGTCGAGCGTGGTGAATTTCTCGCCGTCGTGCGCGTCGCGCACGATCAGATGGCCGCCGGCGACCTTGTCGAAATCGAAGAAGTGCAGCGGCTGGCCCATCTCGAGCATCACGAAGTTCGAGACGTCGACGACGTTGTTGATCGGCCGCTGTCCGGCCAACGCCAACCGCACGCGCATCCACGCATGCGCCGGACGCACGCGCAGTCCGTGAATCCGCTGGAAGACGAAGCGCTTGCAGTCGGTCGTCTCGATCGTCACGCGCGCGTCTTCGGGGCCGTCCTCGTATTTCACGAGCATCCCCGGTTCGTGCAGTTCGGTTCCGAACGACGCGGCCAGCTCGCGCGCGAGGCCGATCATCGAGAGTGCGTCGGGACGGTTCGGCGTGACGTCGACTTCCAGCACCGGATCGGTGAGGCGGAAGCGCTCGACGACGTCGGTGCCCGGATCCATGGCGTAGTCGAGCTGCATGATGCCGTCTTCGAACCAGTCGCCCGGCAAGCCGAGCTCCTCGGCGGAGCACAGCATCCCTTGCGAGTCGACGCCGCGCATCTTGCGCGGCGCGATGGTGAGCCCGCCGGCAAGCTGCGCGCCAATGCGCGCGACGGGGACGATCTGTCCCTCCGCCACGTTCGTCGCCGCCGTCGCGATGAGCAGCTGCTGCGACTCCGCGGTGTCGATGGTGCACAGCAAGAGGCGGTCGGCGTTGGGATGCGGCTCGATCTTCGCGATCCGCCCCGCGACGACGTTCGTCAATTTCGGCCGTTCGATGACCTCATCGACCGGAAACCCGAGCGCCGCGAGCCGCGCAACGATCTCATCCGTATTTTCAGGCAGCGTTACGTAATCGCGCAGCCAACCAATCGGAACGCGCATGCTAGGACAGCCCCTCCGCGAAGCCGGGTTGGTTTTCGACGAATGCGCGGATGTCGTCGATGTCGTAGCGCTTCATCGCGATGCGCTCGAGACCGCAGCCGAAGGCCCAGCCCGCGACCTCGTCGGGGTCGTAGCCGACCGACCGCAGCACGTTCGGATGCACCATCCCCGAACCGCCGATCTCGATCCAGCCGCTCCCCCCGCAGGTCCGGCATTCCCCGCCGCGGCCCTCACAGGCCGGGCACTTCACGTCGATCTCGGCCGAGGGCTCGGTGAACGGGAAGAACGACGGCCGGAACCGGACGTCGGCGCTCGGCCCGAACAGCTCGCGGCACATCCCGACCAGCATCCCTTTGAGGTGACCGAAGTGGATGCCGCGGCCGACCATCAACCCTTCGACCTGGTGGAACATATAGAGGTGACGGGCGTCGACCGCATCGCGGCGGTACGCCTTGCCCGGGACGATAATCGCGATCGGCGGCCCGTGCTGTCGCATCGAACGCACCTGCATCGGCGAGGTGTGCGTGCGCAGCAGCAGGTCGGGGCGCAGGTAGAACGAGTCGAGCCCTTCGCGCGCCGGATGGTCCGGCGGGATGTTGAGCGCGTCGAAGTTGTTGGCGTCGGTCTCGATCTCCGGCCCGAGCACGACGGCGAAGCCGTGGCGGGTGAAGTAGCGCGCGACGTCGATCGCGATCTGGCGGACGGGATGGAGCGCGCCGATCGCGGCGGGCGGTCCCGGGAAGGTCACGTCGATCGTGTCGCTCAGCGATCGTTCCAGCGCGGCCCGATCGACGCCGGCCGCCGCTTCGGCAAGTTTCGCTTCCATCGCCTCGACCGCGGCGTTGATCACCTTGCCGGCGCCGGGCCGTTCCGCGGGCGGCAGGCTGCCGATCCCGCGGCGCACGCCGGTGACCTCCCCGCTGCGGCCGAGAAACGCGACGCGGACCTCGTCGAGGGCGCGCCCGTCGGACGCGTTCGCGACCGCGGCGTCAAAACGCGCGGTCAGCGAGGCGAGGTTCGTCTCGAGTTCAGTCATCCCAATCGTCGTCATTACTGCAAATGCGAACGCCCGATCCTTTGGACCGGGCGTCTAGCAAACGTCTTTCCGGTTATCCGGTGTGTTTCGCTCCCCGGCGTCGGCGGCGGAGCCGCCCGCGTCAGGCCGCGGGCGTAGGATGCAAGTGCCGGTACATCAGGTACGCGTTGATCGATCCCGTCGTGGAGAACAATTTCCAGAAGATCTCGGAGGTGCGCATGGCTCTGGCGGTTCCCTCTCCTGTCCTGCGGTTTGGCGCGCTTGCGGCGTCGGCAAGGGGAGTATAGCACCGGGGAT
>JAQBPM010000387.1 GCA_028287525.1 Vulcanimicrobiota bacterium
GTGACGCAGAGCGCTGCCGGCGCGGAACACGTCACCGAACTCAGTCGCACGAGCTCCGAGATCACCGCCGCGCTTCGCACGGCGTCGACCAACTCGATCGAGACCGTGTACGGATCGCTCGAGAAACTCGAGAACGTTCGCGAAGGGACCACCGAGCTCGAGCGGCGGGTCGAAAACCTCGCAGCGGACGTCGAGCGGATCGGTGCGTTCGCGCGCACCATCGGCGAGATCGCCGAACAGACGAACCTGCTCTCGCTCAACGCCGCGATCGAGGCGGCTCGTGCCGGCGATCATGGCCGCGGGTTCGCCGTCGTCGCGGCCGAGATCCGCAAGCTCGCCGACAAGGCGGCTCGCTCGTCGAAGGACGTCGCGCAGACCGTCCGCGCGGTGTCCGCGTCGACGCAGAGCACGCGCGCCGGCGTCGGCGAGGCGGCCAAGACGATCGCCGACGTCGCGCAGGACGGCGGCCGCATCCGCGCCGGGCTGCAAGAGATGCAGACGCTGATCGGCGGCGCCGACGAGCGCACGACGTCGATCGCGTCGGTGGCCGAACAGCAGGCGACGGCGCTGGAACGCGTGCTCACCATCGTCACCGAGACGAAACGCGAGGCGGGTGAAGGCGCCGCGCGCGCCGCGCTGCTGCGCGACGCGAAGGCGGGCGACCTCAACCGCGACGCGAGCGCGATCCTGGGCCGCTATCGCAGCGGCGGCGTGGTGGACCGCATGTACGACGCCGCCGTCGCGGCTGCCGCCGACGTCGAAGCGTATTTCGACGGCGCGTATGAGACGCTGCGCCGTCGCGGGATCGACCTCTTCTCCACCGACTATCGCGAGATGCGCGGCCTCGCGATCCGCCGGCTGGCGGCCCTCTGCGACGTCAGCCGGGTTCCGCAGAGCGGATTCGACCCGCCGAAGTTTTCGACGTCGTGGGATCAAGAGCTCGATGCGCGGCTTGCGGAGATCGTGGACGACCACGGCTTCCGCGATCCCGCGCTGACGTTCGTCTGCGTCGTGGACGTCAACGGGTATCTCACCATGCATCGCCGTGACTACCGCCAGGACATCACTGGCGACCACGCGCGCGATCTCGCCGGCAATCGCGTGAAGCGGTTCTTCGACGAGTCGACCAGCCTCCTCGCCGCACGGGTGGGCTTGAACGCCGATCAGGTTCCGCGCCGCGCCTCGCGCGCCGCGTTCGAGGCCGCCGGCATCTCGCTGCTGCGCCCCGTGCATGCGGACCGGCCGATGGTAGTGCAGAGCTATGCGCGCGACACCGGCGTCGTCATGAACGATCTCTCGGTGCCGATCTACGCCGCCGGCCGCCGCTGGGGCGCGCTGCGCCTCGCGTACCGCGCGGACGCCGCGTAGCGTTTACCGCGCGCGCGCGCTGACCGGCACGGAGCTGGTCGAACCGAACATGCGGTCTCCGGCGTCGCCGAGGCCCGGCACGATGTAGCCGTGTTCGTTGAGCTTTTCGTCGACGGCCGCCGTCACGATGCGCACGCTCGGGTGCTCGCGCGCGAGCGTCGCGATCCCTTCGGGCGCCGCGATGATGCACACGAAGACGGGCGACTTCGCGCCGCGCTCGGCGAGCAAACTCAATGCCGCGGAACCGGAGTGGCCTGTCGCAAGCATCGGGTCGAGGACAAAGACGTCGCGCGCGGCGAGGTCGTCGGGAAGGTTCGCGTAGTACGGAATCGCGGCGAGCGTTTTCGGATCGCGATAGAAGCCGAGGTGCGCGACGACCGCGTCGTCGACGACGGCCATGAAGCCGGGCAAAAGGCCGAGCCCCGCGCGCAAGATCGGCGCGACGACGGGCCTCGTCGCGATGCGACGGACCTTCGCGAGCGCGACCGGCGTTTGCAGTTCGATCTCCGTCTGCGGCAGCTCGCGCGTCGCCTCGTAGGCGAGCAGCTGCCCGAGCTCCTCGACCAGCCGGCGGAAGACCGGCGTCGAGGTCGACGCGTCGCGCAGACGCGCGAGGCGGTCTTGTACGGCGGGATGATCGACGATCAGCGGCACGCTCACGGCGCGGCCTTCGTCACCGGGCGCACGCCCCCTCGGAATCCGGGAGGTAAAGAGTCGGCCTCGTAGTGAACGGCCGTCGGTTTTCCTGCTACGATCGTCACGTGTCGAAGGGGTGCGACACGAGTCCCGCCGCCGTTCTGTCGGAGGTTGTCGTTCGTGTTGTTTCCACTCGGGAATGATCCGCCACGCGAATCCGAGGTCATCGGTTTGACCGCGTTCGTCGAAGCGTTGGCGGCCGGGACCATCGTGGATTTGCGCCTCCGCCCCGTACTCGACGAGCGCGCGACTACCCAGGAGCGAACAGCCGCGGACGCGCTCGGCGTCTTTCTCGACAACCTCGCCCGAAATCTGAACGCGCTGGGCGTATCCATCAACGAAGCATCCACTCTCGGACGAACCGGCGAACTGCTGGCCGGCGTCGCGGAAGACGCGGCGACCCAGTCGCGCCGCTCCGACGAGATCCTCGCGGCCGTGAGTCAGAGCGCCAGCGGCGCCGCGCACGTCAGCGAACTGACTCAGTCGACGAGCGAGATCTCCGCCGCGCTGGGCGTCGCCGCAGCGGCGTCGATCGACGCGACGTACGAAGCGCTCGTAAAACTCGACCGGGTCGCGGAACAGGTTCGCGAAGTCGAGCAGACGGTGCAAACGCTCGACGGCGCGGTGCTGCGGATCGGCGAGTTCGTCTCGACGATCCGCGACATCGCCGACCGCACGCACTTGCTCTCGCTCAACGCGCGCATCGAAGCGGCCCGCGCGGGCGAGCACGGCCGCGGCTTCGGCGTGGTCGCCTCCGAGGTTCGCAAGCTCGCCGAGAACGCCACCATCGCGTCGCGCGACGTCGCACAGACGATCGCGGCCGTCGCCGAGTCGGCGCAGCGCACACGAACCGGAATCGAACAGACCGCGATGACCGTCTCGAACGCCTCGAGCGACGGGGCGCGCCTGCGCGAGGAACTGCAGCAAATTCGCCGCCTGATCGACGGCGCGACCGAGCGCGTCGCGTCGATCGCCATGGTCGCGCACGACCAGTCGGTCGCGCTCGAGCACGTGCGCGAAGTCGTCGCCGAGACGAAAGAGGAAGCCTCGCTAAGCGCACAGCGCGCAGCGGCCCTGCGTGACGGCGGCGCCGGCGAGCTCAATCGCAACGCGCAGGCGATCCTCGGGCGATACCGCACCGGCAGCGTCGTCGACCGCATGTACGACGCCGCGACGGCGGCCGCGGTCGAGGTCGAGATGGTGCTCGACCGAGCGCACGCGGCGTTGCGGCGCCGCGGCATCGACCTGTTCTCGACCGATTACCGGCACTTGCGCGGCATCGCCGTCTCCCGCCTGGGCGCGCTGTGCGACGTGAGGCGGGCTCCGAGGGACGGCTTCAACCCACCGAAATACTATACGCCGTGGGACCACGAACTCGACGCAGCGTTGGCAGTCATCGTCGACGACCACGGTTTCCGCAGTAAGACGATCGAGTTCATTTGTATCGTCGACCTCAACGGCTTCCTGACGATGCACCGGCGCGATTACCGGCAAGACTTCACCGGTACAGTCGAGCGCGACAAGCTCGGCAACCGGGTGAAACGATTCTTCGAAGGGCCGACCGAGCTGCGCGCCGCGCGGGTCGGCTTGGAGGCGGAAGCGGTCCCGCAGCGCGCGGAGCGCAGCGCGTTCATGGCGGCCGGAATCGACCTGGGCCGTCCGGCGAACGACCGGCCGATGATCGTGCAGAGCTATGCCCGCGACACCGGCGCCGTGATGAACGATCTGGCGATCCCGCTCTACGCCGCAGGCCAACGCTGGGGAGCGCTGCGCCTCGCATATCGCGCGGACGCGAGCTAACCGCCGCTGAGCGGCACCCAGTCGGGATTCGTCCTCGACACGAGGATCGCGTCGCGCCACGCACCGCCCATGTAGAGGTAGTCGCGCGCGTAGCCTTCGACCGTGAAGCCGAGCTTGCGCAAAACGCGCCCGCTGCGCTCGTTGGTCGGATGATAGCTCGTCTGGAGCCGGTGCAGATTCAACGCGCGGAAGCCGTGGTCGACGGCGGCCCCCGCCGCTTCGGTCGCGTATCCTCGACCCTGGTGTGCGGCGTCGGCGGAGTAGCCGATCACCGCGCACTGGATTATCCCTCGGCGGATCTCCCACAAATTGACTAGCGCCACGAGTGCCCCGCCGTCCTTCGCGAACGCGGCGAACCGCACGAACTCACCGCGGCGATTCGCCGCCTCGGCGGCTTCGCATTCGCGGCGATGAAACTCGAGCGTGTAGAACGACGGAGCGCGCGCGGGCTCCCACGGCTCGAGATGCGCCCGATTGCGGGAGTAGTAGTCGAGGATCTCCGGGGCGTGCTGCGGCCCATACGGCTCCATGCGGAGCCGTTCGGTCTCGAGCGGCAACGCTACGGAACGTCGTGACGTGAGGCGAGCTCGGCGACCCGCGCGCGAAGCCGATCTTTCTTCTCGCCGGTGCCGACGTCGGTGAGCGCTTCGCCGATGATTTTGCCGACCTCGCGCGCGTCGGCTTCGCTGAAGCCGCGCGACGTGATGGCGGGCGAGCCGATGCGAATGCCGCTCGTGACGGCGGGCTTCTGCGGATCGAACGGAATCGCGTTCTTGTTCACCGTGATGCGAATCTCGTCGAGGTACTCCTCGACGGCTTTGCCGGTGAGACCCTTCGGGCCCAGATCGACCAGCAGCAAGTGCGTGTCGGTACCGCCGCCGACGAGGCGAACGCCGGCGCCGGTGAGCTCCTCGCCCATCGCGCGCGCGTTGACGAGCGTCTGCTGTTGATACGTCTTGAACGACGGCTGCAGGGCCTCGCCGAACGCGACCGCCTTGGCCGCGATCACGTGCATGAACGGGCCGCCTTGGATCCCCGGGAACACGCTTTTGTCGACGGCCTGTGCGAGGGCGGCGGTCGAGAGGATCAGCCCGCCGCGCGGGCCGCGCAGCGTCTTGTGCGTGGTCGAGGTAACGAGGTCCGCGAACGGCACGGGCGACGGGTGCAGGCCGACGGCGACGATCCCGGCGATGTGCGCGAAATCGACCATGAACAGCGCACCGACTTCGTCCGCGATCTCGCGGAACGGCGCGTACTCCATCGTGCGCGGATACGCGCTCGCGCCGGCGATGATCAGCTTCGGCTTGTGCTCGCGCGCGAGCTCGCGGACTTGGTCGAAGT
>JAQBPM010000402.1 GCA_028287525.1 Vulcanimicrobiota bacterium
GAGAAACGGCCCTCGCCGTCGGCGTGCATCGCCAGATTGTAGTTCTCGATCCGCGCCTCGACGTAGCCGACGTTCGCGGACGTGACGACGCTCCCGTGCACCCGCGATCCGGCTTTGATGTCGGTCGTGGAGAGAGCGATGTCGTGAATCTTCGGGTACCCGTGCGGCGGCGGCGTGGCGCCGACGTGGCGCAGCTCGTCGGAGACGACCGCGGTCGCCACGGGCGAGGGCGAGACGCTCGGCTCGGGCAAGCCGGCCTGGGCGAGCAGCACGAGAGCGAGGGCAACGGCGGCGAACGGCGATAACATCACTGGGGTGATCTCTTCCCCGCCTGGCGTCATCGTCCGCCGTGATGCCGCCGCCACGCTCAGCATTGTGGTCCCGCTCTACAACGAAGCAGACAACGTTGCGGAGCTGCTCCGCCGCCTTCGCTCGGTGGTTGAAGGGCTGACGGTGCAGCCGGCGGCTTGGGAGCTGATCTGCGTCGACGACGGAAGCCGGGACGCGACGCTCGCCATCCTCCTCGACGCGGCCGCGGTCGATCCGCACCTGCGGATCATCTCGCTTTCGCGGAACTTCGGGCACCAGATCGCGGCGACGGCCGGCCTCGACGCGGCGAGCGGCGACGCCGTCGTGCTGATGGACGGCGATCTGCAAGATCCGCCCGAGCTCATCGAAGCGTTCCTGGCGAAGTTCCGCGAGGGATACGACGTCGTCTACGCGACCCGGCGGCGGCGCGAGGGCGAGAGCCGGTTCAAGCTGTTGACCGCTGCAGTCTTCTACCGCACGATCCGGCGGCTGACCAACGTGTCGATCCCAGTCGACACCGGCGACTTCCGGCTGATGAGCCGCCGCGTCGTGGCGGCGTTACGCGACTCGCGCGAACGGCATCGGTTCATCCGCGGCTTGGTCTCGTGGGTCGGCTATCGCCAGACGGGGATCGAGTACGACCGCGCCGAGCGTTTCTCCGGCGCATCGAAGTATCCGATCTCGAAGATGGTGCGGTTCGCCATCGATGGGATCACCGCGTTCAGCGAGATCCCGCTGCGCATCGCGACCTGGTTCGGCTTTATCGTGAGCGGCGTGGCCTTCATCGTCGGCCTGTTCGAGATCGGCCTTCGGATCTTCACGGGCTACAACTTGCCCGGCTACACGTCGACGATCTTCGCCATCCTCTTCTTGGGCGGCGTGCAGCTGATCACGATCGGCATCCTCGGCGAATACGTCGGGCGCGTCTACGACGAGATCAAAGGCCGGCCGCTCTACCTCGTCGCGGAGAACGTCGGCAACGGGCTCGCGGCGGCGGATTCGCCGCCGAGCACGGCGCCCGTCGTCAGGTAGTTGCGCACGTAGTCGGCGACGCCGTCTTCGAGCGAAGTCGGCTCGCGGGTCCAGCCTGCGGCGCGCAGGCGATCGACCGTGGCGACGGTCCGATACTGATACTTCCCGCGCAGCGCTTCGGGCATCTCGACGTACGTGATGCGCGCCGGACGATCGAGCGCGGCGAACACGGCGCGCGCGAGATCGTTCCACGAACGGTCGCGCCCCGCGCCGACGTTGTAGAGTCCGGCGGCGCCCGTTGTTCGCCCGAGGAACGCGGTGATCGCAGCGGCGTCCTTGACGTAGAGAAAGTCGCGCGTCTGCTCGCCGTCGGCGATTCCCGGCCGGTAGCTCTTGAACAGCTCGATGGCCGGCCGCTCGCCGAGCTGTTCGTAGGCCTTCGCCACGACGCTGCGCATCGATCCCTTGTGGTCTTCGTTCGGGCCGTACACGTTGAAGTATTTGATCCCGACCGCGCTCCGCAGCAGCCCTTCGCGCCGCATCCACTGGTCGAAGAGGTGCTTCGAAAACCCGTACATGTTCAACGGACGAAGCTCGTTTGGGTTGAGGTCCTCACGCAGGTCGCTCTCGCGCGCGCCGTAGGTCGCCGCCGACGACGCGTACGCGAAGCGCGCGTCGCGCGCGATCGCCCAGCGCGCGATCTCCTGCGAGCGCCGCACGTTGTTCGCGATCAGGTACGACGCATCGCGTTCCGTCGTCGAGGAGCAGGCGCCCAAGTGGAAGACTCCGTCGACCTTCCCGAACGCGTCCGGATCCGCTGCGATGCGCGGGAAGAACTCCTCGGCGTCGAGGTAGTCGGCGAAGCGCAAGGGGACGAGGTGACGCCATTTCTCGCTCGTGCCGAGCCGGTCGACCGCGACGACGTCGTCGACGCCTTCCAGGTTTAACTGCCGTACCAGCGCGCTGCCGATCAGGCCGGCGGCTCCGGTGACGACGACGCGCCCGCTCATGAGCGCAGCCCGTTCGACGGAACGGCCGCCTGCGCATCCCGCACCATCTTCGCGACCAGCGGTCGCGCGGCGGGCGCCGCGTCGCCGACGGTGAACGCCGCCGCGATCGTGGCGGCGGGCACACCGTCGCCGATGCATTCGGCCAGCACCTCGCCGGCGCGGACGGGCGTTCCTACCCGCGCGGTGATGCGGATCCCGGCGAACGGACCGCCGGCGGCGACCAGCTCGCGCGCCTGCTCGCCGATCGCCACGGCGTCGATCGCGGTGACGAAGCCGGAACGGCCGGCCAGCGCGCTCGTGCGCCGCCCGTCGACCGATAGCTCGTCGACCGTCGTGCGGCTGCCGCCCTGCGCTTCGACCAGCTGCACGAAGCGCTCGTAGGCCGCGCCCGATCCGAGCGCGTCGAGCGTCCGCGGAGCGATCTCCTCGTCCGCGACGCCGCCGACCCGCAGCATCTCGTGGACCACGGCGAAGATCGCCTCCGCCAGCCGGGGATCGCGGTCGTCGCCGCGCAAAAAGTCGCGCGCTTCGACCGCTTCGATCCCGGTGCCGACGGCCGCACCGAGCGGTTCTTCCATGTCGCTTACCAGCGCCGAGGCCCGCCGCCCGAACCGGGCCGCCAGCCGCACAAGAGTCTCGGAGAGCGCCAGCGCGTCCTCGACCGTGCGCATGAACGCGCCGCGCCCGGCTTTCACGTCGAAGACGATCGCGTCCGCGCCGCCGGCGATCTTTTTCGAGACGATCGAGCTCGCGATCAGCCCGGTCGACGGCACGGTGCCCGTGCGGTCGCGTAGCGCGTAGAGCTGCCGGTCGGCCGGAACGAGCCGGGCCGACTGCGCGGCGATCGCGCACCCGATCCCTTCGACCTGGGCGACGAACGCCGCCGGCGAGAGATCGGTCCGCACGCCGGGGATCGCCTCGAGTTTGTCGAGCGTCCCGCCGGTGTGGCCGAGCGCCCGGCCCGAGAGTTTCGCGACCGGCACGCCGCAGGCCGCGGCGAGCGGCACCGCGACGAGCGAGACCGTATCCCCGACGCCGCCCGATGAGTGCTTGTCGACGACCCGCACGCCGCGCTCGCTCAGCCTCGGATACGCCAGCACGTCCCCGGAACGTACCATCGCCTCGGTCAGCGCGGCGATCTCGGCAAGGTCCATCCCGCGAATCGCCACCGCCATCGCTAGCGCCGCGACGCAGGCTTCCTCGACCGACCCATCCACGTAGCCGTCAATAATCCGCGTCCAGGTCGCGTCATCGAGCGCCCCACCGTCGCGCTTGACCTCAAGCGCGCGGCGCAACCAGCCATCTTGCACGACCTGCGGATTCGCTTGGAATCGTCGCGAAGCCCTGGGTGTGGTGGTCCGTCTGACCGTTGCGGCGCTCGCGCTGGCCGTTGCGCTCGCTTTTCCGGTGCGGTTGTCGGCCGACGTGTGGGCCTATGCGGCCTACGGGGCGATGGTGACGGACGGCGTCGACCCGTACGCTCGGGCGTATCGGAACGCGGACCTGGCGCCGCTGCACGACCCGCTCCTGGATCGAGCCCTGGGTGCGTGGGGCGGCTCGATCCCGCGCGACGTCTACGGTCCGCTCTTCACCGTGCCGTGCGCGGCAGTCGTCGTCGCGACGCGACCGTTCGGGCCGGACGCAAGCGTGTTCGCCCTGCGGCTGATGGCGGCGCTCGCGCTCCTGGCATGCATCGCCCTGGCGGGGCGAACGCGTCCGCGCCTCGCCTCCCTGCTGGCGTACCACCCGGTCGTCTTGTGGAGCGCGGCCGAGGGGCACAACGACTCGTGGTGGCTGGCCCTCGTTCTGCTCGCCGATTGGGCCCGCGGCCCCCGCACCCGATTGGCCCTCCTGATCGCCGCGGCCGGGGTCAAGGCCGTCGCCGTGGTCGCGTTGGTGTGGGACGTCGTACACAACCGTCATGCGCGAACCCGCGCAGCGATCGCGTTCGCCGCCCTCGCGCTCGCCTACGCTCCGCTCGCCTGGTCCGTCATCGCCCATGGGCTGGACCACGGCCTCGGTCCGCCGCGCGTCTCGCTGCTCCACGCGTTCGCGCTGGCCGCGTATGCCCGATCATCCGTCCCGCTGATGGTCGCCGCGGCGCTCGTTCCCGTGGCGATCGTCGCGTTCGCCCGCGCTTGGCGCGGCGGCGACGTGCTCGCCGGAGCGGCCCTGCTTGCCTGGACGCTGCTGCCCGCACCCGAGCCGTGGTATGCCGTCTGGCTCGTCCCGGCGATCGCGCGCTCGCCCACGACGCCGGCCGGCCGCGGGCTGCTCGCCGCCAGCCTAACGGGACTCGCCGGGTACCTGCAAGATCTCGGAGGGGGAACCGTGCTCCACGACCCGGCGTTGCTCGGAGGTATTATGCTCGCCCAATATGCGTTGCCGCTGTTGATCGCAGCCATCTCGCCGTCGCCCCACGCCCAACCGATGCAGGCGCCGCCCACGCCTCCCGCGCCGGTGACGGCATCGCCGTCGTCGTACCCCTCGCCGGCCGAAACCACGACCCCGAACCCGACACCGAGTCCGGCCGCCTCCGGGCTGCCGAGCCCGAACCCGTACCTCTACGTGGTCACGCCGACTGCGCCGCCCAACGGCGTCACCACCAGAATCATCGAAGTCGCAATGAACGATCGGGTGCTGCACTCGGGCGGCCTGATGCTGGTTCGGGTCACCACGAGCCCCGACGTGACGACGGTCGTCGCGCGAACGATGGGGCACGAGATCGCCGTCCCGCTCTACTCACCGGGCGTGTTTGCCGGCCAGCAGCAGATGCCGAGCGGGATTCCGTTCTTCTTGCTCAACCGCACGTTTCAAGTAGACTTCGTCGCGACGACCGCCGACGGGCACACCGCCGTCACCAGCCTGCCGCTGCGGCTCGAACGGTAGCGGAGCTTCCCTCCAGCGCAACGGAGGCGTCGTGCCCTCGTAGCGGCGCTATGGTACACTAAGAGGCCGTGCCCGAAGCCGTTCTCGCCCCGAGTCTCGTCCGTGCCCTACCCGCCTCTTCGCGCACGCTAGCCGAACTGATCGAGCGTCTCCGCACGCCCCTGGCCGGGCGCGGGCTCGCCTTCGCGCTGCACGAGACGACCAGCGCCGCTCGGCCGTACTTGTTGGCCGGGCTGG